>CAUZJQ010000055.1:0-19135 GCA_963580095.1 Lentisphaeria bacterium
AGAACAGAACGCCTAACGGCTCGTCGATTGAACTCGGCGGGCACAAGCATATCTCAACTGGCGGGTCACTCGGTGCCGAACTGCATGCGCTGGAGTTCGTCGCGCAACTTGGCGGCCACCTCGTATTTTTCCTCTTCGACAGCCTTCTCGAGCCGGGACTTGAGGCGATCCACGGGGTCCGCTGACTGTTCCTCGACCTGGATGGCGATATCCTGGCCAGCCTTGGCCTGATTGATGTTGACCGCGGCCGTGCGATACACATCGCAATGCACAAAGATCGGCGCATCAAAGCGCAATGCCAGCGCAATCGCATCCGAGGGACGTGAATCGACATCGATTTCCACACCATCACGCAGCATAAAAATGCGCGCGAAGAAGGTGCCATCGACCAGTTCGGAGACGTGGACCCGCGTGATCCGGCAGTCCATCGTGCTCAACAGGTTCTTGAACAGATCGTGCGACAGCGGTCGCGGAAATTTGTGGTTGTTGTATGCCGCGGCAATGGAATGTGCTTCTGCCGCACCGATGCAAATCGGCAGTACATACTCTTGATCGGGGTTCTTGAGAAATATCATAAATCCGAGATTACTCAGAGATATGTTCTCAATTTTGACTTGCAGGAACAAGGTATCGTCCATTGTATTGTCCTTGGTTTTGTCTGGAACCGGGTCTTTCCCGATCCTGTCACCTGCTATAACGCAGATCCCTTGCCAAGTTGGACACCACAAACACCGCATCCTCGAACTTGCATCATTACCCGTTCCCCACGGTCGTTCTGAGCGTCCTATTGGCCAAAATTCGGCCATGTGCCTGATTGGGTAAGTTAAGACGGCTACGTCGAAAAATCAACGATCTAAGCGAGCGGTCACAGCTTCCACGGTTCGGCCAACGCATCAGCCCTTCAGCCGACCATACGCCCCGTGCAGACGTACTGCAGGACTTCGACAACCTGCTCAGGATGCTGCGCCACTGCCAGGGCGCCGGCATTTACTTCCTTCAACGCATGGGAGAGTTCGGGCGGGTGCATGACGATCAGTGGCTTGTCGAGAGCAACTGCGAAACCCGCGTCGAAAGCGGCGTTCCACTGTCGGTAGTGATCATCAAAACGCACGATGACAAGGTCGGCGTTACGAATTAATGTCCGCGTCCGGATCGCATTGATCTTGGCGCCTTTGTGATCTTTCCAGAATGCGGATTCTTCATCTCCCAGGATCTCGACACCGCAGTTGTCACTGGCTTCGTGATCAGTCACCGGCATGAAAAAAATTACCGGCAACTCCAGCTTACATGAGCCACTGGCGATCTCGTCGCGCCATCCGGTGTGGATTTCGCCGGCAAGGTAAATACTCCACTTTCGATCGGTCATCACCTCTCTCCCGTGTATCGTGATTGAAAAGGCATCGTGCGACAAGTACCATATCGCACCGAAGAAAATTTTCTCAAACTTTGAATTTACAACGATGGACCTGACATGGATCTGGTCTTGAGCGATGCCGAGACCCGCATTCTCGGCACCCTGATCGAAAAGGCCGTGACAACGCCGGATTACTATCCGATGACGTTGAACGCGCTCACCAACGGCTGCAACCAGAAGTCGAACCGCGAACCGGTGGTCGATTTCGCCGAGGAGTCGGTGGTGCGCGGACTCGACTCTCTGCGCCAGAAGAAATTGATCAGTACGGTCAGCGAAGCCGGCAGCCGCGTACCGAAGTACCGCCAGGACTTCGGCGGTTTTTTCCACCTGTCTGACGAACAGGTAGCCGTGATGTGCGTGTTGATTCTGCGGGGGCCGCAGACTGCCGGTGAAATCAACGGGCGCTGTGGCCGTCTGCACGCCTTCGGCTCGCGTGAACAAGCCGAAGAGACACTCGACGGTCTGGTTGAACGCGGTTACCCCCTGGCAGTCAAGCTGCCGCGGCAGACCGGCCGCAAGGAGCGCCGCTACGCGCACTTGCTGAGCGGTGGCGTAGCCATCGAAGAAAGCGAAATGGAACCGCCTTTGGAAGCTGCAACCCTGCATGTGCGTGAGCAGGATGACCGGCAGGCCGAACTGGCCGACGAGGTCCGGCAATTGCGGGACGAACTGGACGCCTTGAAGGCACAGTTCGCGACGTTCCGCCGGCAATTCGACTGACTAACCTGGATCGACCATGGCCAAACCGGAAATCGCCGAGCGCGCGGAACAGCTCAGGCGCAATATAGAATACCACAATTACCTGTACTACGTCAAGGCCGAACCCGAACTCTCCGATCTGGCGTACGACCGTCTTTACCGAGAGCTGGCCGATCTCGAAACGGCATATCCGGAGTTTGCCACAGACGACTCACCAACGCGCAAGGTCGGCGGTATCGAGTTGTCGGAGTTCGAGCAGCACGCCCACAGTATCCCGATGCTCAGCCTCGACAACACCTATTCGCCAACCGAGCTTCGGGCCTTTCACCAGCGCGTCTGCAAACTGCTCGGTAGCGAGCAGGTCGAATACTTTGTGGAACCGAAAATCGACGGTGTCAGCATATCGTTGCGCTACGAGGACGGACGCCTGGTCCGCGCCCTGACGCGAGGAGACGGCGTCGGCGGCGACGACATCACCGCCAATGCGCGAACGATCCGCAGTGTGCCGGGCCGGTTGCTGGGCAACCACCCCCCGACAGTATGGGAAGCACGCGGCGAAGTGTTCATGGCCAAGGCCGATTTTCAGAAGCTCAATACGGCGCGCGCTGCTGGCGGCCACAGTATTTTTGCCAATCCCCGAAATTCAACCGCCGGCAGCCTCAAGATGCGCAATTCAGCTGAAGTCGCCAAGCGTCCGTTGGACGCCATCTTTTATGCTCGCGGCGATATCGCCGGGATTACTATGGACAGCCAATCCGGATTCATCGAGGCGCTGAGCAGTTTCGGGTTCAAGACATCGCCGCTCAACCGTCTTTGTGAGGGCATCGATGCGGTGCTGGCCGTCATCGAGGATCTCGGTGCCCAGCGGGACTCGCTGCCGTACGAAATTGACGGCGCCGTAATCAAGGTCAATGCCGCGTCTCTGCAGGAAGAGCTCGGATTCACCGCGAAAGCGCCGCGCTGGGCAATTGCCTACAAGTACGCCGCCGAGAAAACGATCACGAAGTTGAAGAGTGTCACAATCCAAGTAGGACGAACGGGGGCCTTGACGCCAGTTGCCGAGCTCGAACCGGCGTTTCTTTCGGGCTCAACAGTCAGCCGCGCGACGCTGCACAACTTCGACGAAGTCGCCCGACGGGACATCCGCTCGGGCGACTTCGTCGAGATCGAGAAGGCCGGCGATGTTATCCCCGCAGTGCTCCGGCCGATCAGTGATCGGCGCGACGGCACGGAAACGCCAATCGCAACACCGACGACCTGCCCAAGCTGCAACGGACCGATAACTACAACCGACCGGGAAGTGGCGATCCGCTGCCTCAACGCCGAGTGCCCCGCACAGGTGCAAAATAAACTGCAACACTTCGCCAGCCGCGGCGCAATGGACATCGATTCATTGGGCGAGGCAATGATCGAGTTGCTGGTGGACAACAGTTTTGTGCGAACGCCGGCGGATCTGTATGAATTGACTTCGGAACAGCACGATCAGTTGTCCCAGTACGAAGGACACGGGAGTCGCTCGATCGAGAAACTCTTCGACGGCATCGCAAATAGCAAGAAAAGTCCACCATGGCGCCTGTTGTTCGGACTCGGTGTTCGGCATGTGGGTGCAGCCGGCGCCCGGGCGCTGCTGGCGCATTTCGGTGATATCGACAAGCTGGCGGCAGCCGGCGTGGACGAGTTGATCCTGGTGCCAGACATCGGTCCAATCGTGGCCGAAAGTATCGGACAGTATTTCGGTGACGATATCAATCGACACCAACTCGACCGGCTACGTGCCGCCGGTCTGACGTTTGCGGGGGAAATCATCGCTCAAACGGCGGATTCACCGTTCAGCGGCAAGACCTGCGTGATCACCGGGACCTTGAATGAAATGACCCGGGACGCAGCCAAAGAACTGCTGCTCAGTCATGGCGCGAAGGTGTCCGGCAACATCAGCGCCAAAACTGATTTCCTCATCGTCGGCGATAACGCTGGTTCAAAGCTGGCAAAAGCCGAAGCCGCTGATGTGACAGTCTTGAGCGAGGGCGTGTTTCGGGAGATGATCGGGGCAGTGTAGCGCAAACGCTGCTACTGTCCGGCTACGGCCCGGTGGTACATCACGATACCGCTGGCAATGGCTTCGGCGATGTCGTGGCGGTAGCGGGGATCGACGAGTTGTGATTCTTCGTCGGCATTGGACAGGAACCCCGACTCGACCAGGATTGTCGGACAGGACGCTTTTTTGAGGACGTAGAAGCGGGCGCGCTTGACGCCACGGTCATGGGCGCCGGTGGCGGCGATGACATAGCGGTGTACCTCATACGCCAATCGTGTGTTGAACTTGTCGTACTCGTTTCCGGGCGTTCGTGTCGATGGCTTGTAATCGCCGGTCTTGGGCGTGCCTTCAGGCGGAACGACGAACGTCTCGATGCCATTCGCCGATTTGTCCTTTGCTGAATTACAGTGGATGCTGATAAACAGGTCGCCGCCCCACTGCTGACAACGTCGTTGGCGCTCCGCCAGGCTGACGTAGGTGTCACGGTCGCGGGTCAGATACGCTTCGTACCCCAGGCTCTCAAGCATCCATTGGAGGTCCTGAGCGATCATCATGTTGATTGTTTTCTCATTCGTCTTCTGCCGACTCCGTGCGCCGCTGTCTTTACCGCCATGACCGGGGTCGATTACGATGCGGCGGATATCGGCGTTGCCGGTCGCCAGAGTCTGGGGCCGGAGGATCGGGTCGATCGACAATGACAAGTCGCGCTCGCTGATCAGTGCCTCGTTGTCGTGCAGTGTCGGTGCATGCGCCAGGTTGAATAGGAAACCATTGATCTTGGCAACGCGGCTGTCGATTGTAAGGATGATTTCGGTCTCGGCGCCGTACAGGGCGATCCGCCTGCCGGAAACATTTGATTTGAGGCCGTAGTATCGAATGACATCATAGAGTACGACGTGCTGGGTACCACCGATGTTCCGCGAACGGATCGGGAACGAACCGTAGGCGGCAGTGGAAAAGAGAAACAGGGCGAGCAGGCAGACAACGGAACGCAGGGCGATTCGTACAGACATTTAACAGGTTCCAGATGTAATTTGGTTGAATGGAAATGAACGGCTGGATCGCGTTGTAGTATACCATAAAAATCGCTACTGTCGCGCGGTTACGAGGAAATCGGTGTCCGGATTACCGTCGCAACGTGCCTTGAGCGAGTTTTGGCGTCAGTGTCCGTACGTTTGACCGAGGGCCGCCAGGCAAAAAATTCCGGCCACTTGATGACAACCCGCAGTGTCGCGAGCTGCAGGATGATGAACCGGATGACACCTTTGTAGATGTCGGCAAGTTTGACCTCGGGCGGACAGACGCCTTTGAGATCGAACAACGCAAAGCCGACGGGCGGTGACAGAAACGAAGTCTGTAACGCGATTGCGACCAGCAGCGCAAACCACACCAACACGGCATTGTCCAGCCCGAAACCGTGATTTCAAAACAGAGGGAGAGCACGACCGGCTTGAACAGCGGCAGAGCAATCGTGGTGATCTCGATCCAATCGAGCACGAAGCCGAGCAGGAAGACGGACGCGCCAATGATACCAGTCGACGCCGCCAGCAGAACGACGATCAGCCTCACCGTCAACGCCAGTCCGCCGCGCAACCGCCCAAACAGCTTCTGCATCGCCACCATCATGCGCTCGGCAACGTCGGATTGCTCGAGCCACTAGATAACCCGTAAACAGCAACACCACAAGGGTGACAAACATTGCCAGGACCATGCCCGCTTCGACACTCACGGGCGCTCCTCGGTTACCCGCTCGGGCCCATCGCCGATCACCAGGTCGGGGGCCTGCGGAGGCCCGTGCTTTTCGCCCCGTTCACCGTCGTCCGTCTCATCATCGGCGTGACGGAACCGATGGATGGTCCGCAGAAGGGCAGACACACCAGCAAGGGATACGAGCACGCAACCGATCGGGATGAACGACTTGACGATCCGGAGGTGTTGGCAAGCCGCCCGGCGCATCCGAACTCTCCTTGATGGTGAAGCTCTCGTGCACGAACGGCAGCTGCAAACAAACAGCAGCCCGTAAAACGGCAGCATGACAAACAGCACACCGAGCAGTTCGACAATGTGTCGGGCACGGAGCGAATGCGGCTCGCGAGCAAGTCTACGCGCACCTGGCTATTGATTACGTGGGCGTAGGCCACGCCGCCGAGAAACATGGCCGCGTACAGATACAGCTCGAAAGCGATAACGCTGAGGTTGGTGAAGTTGGTGAGAATCACCTGGGCCACGATCAGGATCATCAGAAGTACGGTCGCCCACCCTGCCACGGCGACGAAGCAATTGCGCTCACATATCGTATGTAAATTTCGGAACTTAACCAGGACCAAGAGTAGCGACATGAGCAGGAAGAAACGCAAGATCAAGACCGCCACTACAGTCGAACGGTTACGCTGTAAACTGACGAGTTGTCTTCACCAGTATCTGCACGCCCTCCGCGGCAAGGGGCATCACCGCCGCTCTGCGTAGTGACTCTTTCCAGGTCGTTGACCTTCGATTTGTACCAGACAATTTCAAAACGCGGGCAGGGATTCCTGCCGTAGGACAGGCTCGAACGTCAGCAACTCGATCGTCGCTTCGGGCAGCCCTTCGCCACCGTATCGAGTCTTGAGGTACTCCCAATCTGCCGCCTTGCCGTAGCGCACGGCGGCAGCGGACCAGGCAGCTTCCACCTGGTCCGGCCGGCCCGGACCGAGACAATCTCCGAACTCCGCAAAGAAGAACTCGCCAAATGAAAAGTTGCGATCGAGCCATCCAAGCTCGTCCGCCCGGGCAGTCGCGATGCTGGTGCCAGGCAGGTCGAGCCGCTCTATAATCGCCTCGCTGTGGCAGGCATCAACGATCAGCAGCAGCTGCCTCGGCGCCAGTGGCTTGAGCATACGCCGCAGTTCCCTTGGGCGGATGGTCTCACCAGTATCGCTCTCCAGCCAGGCACCTTTTCGACCGTGCATGCTGAGGTGCACCACCACGTGATCCTGGGGCCGCATGCGCGAGGCGAGTTGGCGCAACGCGGCATGCAAATTCGCCTTGGTCGATGCCGCGGCGCGGCGGCGATCCAGCATACGGCGCAGCGATTCGGGAATCTCACCGGCCCCGGCATCCTCGTAGTCCGGCTGCGCGTCCAGGTAAAATACTGAAATATTACGGGCGTCGTACCCGAGCCGCAGCAGATGGCGATAAATACGTACGGTCTGGATCCAGCCGGCATTGCGGTCGATCGGGTCCAGCTCGGCATTGCCGCCGGTGCGCCAGTCGGAGCTGGTGAAAATGACGGCATAACAAACGGGGCCGGTCGGCAGCAACGGGGGCAATGCACTGCCGCTGCGGCTGCCGGTTGGCATGATACAGCTGCTGCCGAGGCTCAGCAGCAGGAGAACGAGGAAAACTCGATTCGCCGGACAAACCGCAGTCATTTCCGGCACGTCGCCCTGAAGGTGGTCCGCACAAAACCGCCATAGACTTTGATGTCTCGTCCCTTACCGTTGAGTCTTTGGAGGCTGGTGCTGGTGATTGCAGTAGTGTAGAGCTCCTCATCGGTCAAGCGCAGATTGACATTGATTCCATCGAACCACCAGGTGCCGGTGTCTTCATATCTCGTGTCGGCGTTCATCCACCGCAGCGTGCCGCCCTTATTGAAGAGCAGGAAATAGCTTTTCGGATTCATATCGACATCAAAATCGACGCCGTCCTCCTCCCCATCCACGTCCGGGCTTAGGTAGTTCTCGTATTCCAGGTGGCGTTTCATCGTCATCTGCCACGAGGACCCCACGAGCGACTGCACGATGTACGCCCGTCTGGCAGCCACGCGGATGGCTTCGCGGTCCTCGTTGTTGGAAGCGAATGTACCGAGCAGGTCCAAAACCGCCTGGTCTTTGCTGGCGGTAGCGCCCAGCGCAACGATGGCGAGGCGTTGAATCTCTTCATCCGCGGCCGCCGTTAATCTTTTAAGCGTCTCAACGGCATCTGCATTGCGGGGTCCCAGTTCGACGAGAGCATCGAGTGCGCGTATGCGCGATTTGGCGCTGCCTGATTCGCCGACTTCGGCAAGCATCTTCGCGGCTGCCGGGCCGGCGCGCACAAGCAGGCGAAAGGCCAGATCCAGGATGACATCGTCGGTATCGTCGACGACCGGCTTGAGAGTTTCGATCAACGTCTCGGCATCTTTGACGGGGTCGAGGATCTGGGAGACCGCCTCGATCGCGGCCCGCCGCATCTCAACCGGTTGCCCCGACTGCTGCCTGGCGCTGAGCGCTGGCACGGCCGATTTGGCGGGACTCCCGATGCTGCCGAGCAGGTCGATAAAGGGTTCAGGCTGCGTCATGCTTTCCTTCTGCAGCCACTCCGCCAGACGATCGATCACCGCTGGATCCTCCTTGCAGGCAGCCAGCAAAGTCTGGGCGGCCAGGTCATCGACGAAACCCGCCATGAACTTGTCGATAGCGTTGGCTTCGACGATTTTCTTTGCCTCGTGAAGTCTGTCCCGGGTGATGCCGTCGAGGGCGCGCAGGAAGAATCCGGTGGCGTCGTCGCGGCCGTCCTGAAGTTTCCTCAGTTCAAGCTCGAAGATGAGGTACGGGCGGCGGGCGGCACCGTCACGACGGTGCTCGAAGTAGCATTGCCACAGCTGCGAATCTTTGAGAATGACCGGCCAATTGCCACGATTGATGTCATCGCCCTCGAGCCTATAGTCGGACCGCATCAGGAACCAGGCGCCAACGCCGAGACCGGCAAGCACGAATACGAGGACGGGGATGGCGATCATCAAGGCGAAGCCGCGCTTGCCGGTAGCGGCAATGGCGGCTTCAGGCGATTCAACCGCCTGCGGTTGTGGCGGCGTGGCCCCGGAAGGGGAATCCCCCCCAAGTGCAGGTGTAGGTGCAGGTGTAGGTGTAGGTGCAGGTGTAGGTGTAGGTGTACCGGCACCGACGCAATGTCCGCATTTTGTACAGACAAGACTGCCCTTAGCCAGGTACACACCGCATTTTGAGCAAACAACTAGATGTGGCATAGCATACCGCCAGACAGATGGCGCGGTGGTGTTCGTATCGCGTGACTTTAGGGTCGGGCATCTAACCACTTATGGAAACGCTGTATCTGACGGTCAGGCCGAGATCGGGTCACCACCATGCAAAATCGCCCGAATCAAGTATAATACTGCCTTACCAGCGCCTGAACAACCAACGCATCCCAAAGGATAATCATGAAAATCGTAGTACTTGACGGCTTCACACTCAACCCCGGCGACAACCCCTGGAACGACCTGTTGCCGCTCGGCGACGTGGAAGTATATGAACGCACACCCGCCGATCAAGTCATCGAACGCGCTGTCGACGCCGACATTCTGGTCATCAACAAGATCATCCTAAGCACCGACGTCCTCGAACAACTTCCGAACCTCAAGTTCGTGGCGGTGACCGCAACCGGCTTCAATGTGGTCGATATCGAAGCAGCACGCGCTCGCAATATCCCTGTCTCGAACGTACCGGTGTACGGCACCGACAGCGTCGCACAGTTCGTATTCGCGCTGCTGCTGCAGATGTGCCACAACGTCGCCCTGCATGAAGCCGCCGTCAAAGACGGTGAGTGGACGCGCTGCCCGGACTTCTGTTTCTGGAATACGCCGCAGATCGAGCTAGCCGGAAAGACGTTGGGAATCGTCGGGTTTGGCCGCATTGGCCGACGCACCGGTGAGATTGCGCACGCGATGGGTATGAACGTCATTGCGAACGACCTCTACACCAACCAGCCGCCCGATTATTCGCCGTTCGCGTGGGCCAGCCTGGACGAGGTGTTCGAGCAGTCCGACGCCATATCACTGCACGCCCCACTGACGCCGGAGAACACAGGACTGATCAATCAAGCGCGCCTCACCCAGATGAAGGATTCGGCGTTTCTGATCAACACTTCCCGCGGTCCGCTCGTTGCCGAGGACGACCTGGCGACGGCGCTGAACGACGGCGCTATCGCTGGTGCCGCGCTCGATGTCGTGATAGTCGAACCGATGACAGCTGACAATCCCCTGTTGAAGGCGAAGAATTGTATCATCACCCCGCACATTGCTTGGGCTACGCTGGCGGCACGATCGCGCCTGATGCAGACAACCGTCGGCAATGTCCGCGCCTTTCAGGTCGATGCACCGGAGAATGTGGTGAATTGAGAGGAAGCTTCAGTCTACTTCGGCAAAACACATTTCCGACGTGCGGCTCGCCAACCCCGGTTACGATATCGACGGCGATAGCTATGCCATGGGCGACGACGAAGCAAAAGGAAAGGGTGGGCAGACCTGCCCAAACCGCTGCTAGAGACGCACCCACACCTTGTCTAGTATCACCTTTCGACCTAGACTTCCCCTCATGTCAGAAGCAAACACCGATACAGACCCCATCATCCCTTTGGCTACGGACCTCCCCCCCGAAGCCCTAGCCCTGCTCCCTGCAGAAGAAACAATCCGCCTTTCCATCTCCACCGATATCAAACTCGACGGCCTCTATGGCTCCGCTTGGCTCCTGGCCACCGACCAACGCCTGCTCGCCTTTAGCCCCGACGACGGTGGCCCGCCGGATATCGTCGACTTGGCCCTGGCCGAAGTCGAAAGCCTCGAAATCCAGGACCTTTACGGCAGCGGCGCGCTCAAGGCCCGCACGAAAACCACCGGCCAGACCATCGCTCTGTTCTCCAAGACCCTCAACGCGAAATTTGCCCCGCTGCCGGAAGCGTTGGAAAAACTCGTCCGCCAAGCCCGGCCGATAGACGACGACGAAAACATTCTGCGCGGCCGCCTTGACCGCGCCTATCTGAAACGCCGTTGCGAACGTTGCGGCCAGGTCATCCCGCGCCGCATGGGCGTCTGCCCGAGTTGCCTCGAAAGCAGCAAACTGCTCAATCGTTTCCTCGCCTACTCGTTGCCCTACTGGCCCTTGGCCGTCACCAGCCTGGCGATCCTGCTCGTAGGCACTTTTATCGGCCTGACGCCACCGCTGCTCTTGCGGACTTTGATCGACGATGTCTTGAGCCCTGCCGCCACCGGAGCAGCCAATGCCATATCGCTACCGCTCTTGGGGCCGACGTCCGCTTCCGGCGCCCTCGCCTATCTAGTCCTAGGCTTACTGCTGATCAATGTCTCGCGCAATATCCTCGGCGCCGTCCGCTCCTATCTCCTGGCCCGTCTTGGCGAGCAAATCACCTTCGATATGCGCCGCCAAGTCTACCGGCATCTGCACCGACTTTCGCTCAATTTCTATAACGACCGCGATACCGGCCGCATCATGGCCAGCGTCACCCACGACGTGGGCCGACTACAGGATTTTCTCAGCGACGGCCTGCAAGAGACAATCCGCAACATCTTAACCATTCTCATTATCTGCTCACTGCTATTCTACCTCAATGCCGGCCTAGCCATCTACGTGTTGTTGCCAACGCCCCTGATCGTGCTGGCGACGATCCACTTCGGTAAACGCTTACACCGCATCTACACGCCACTTTGGCGTCGTTGGGCTGGGATCAGCGCGATCTTGGCCGACGTGATCCCAGGCGTGCGCGTGGTCAAAGCCTTTGCACAAGAACACCGCGAGGTAGATAAGTTCGAAAGCCGCAGCAAGGACCTGCTGCAAGGCGAGTTGCGCGCCGCCCGCACCCGCAGTCTCTTCAGCCCGCTGATGTCCTTCCTGACCTCGTTGGGCACACTGATCATCTGGTGGGTCGGCGGCAACAAGGTCCTCGGCCAGAGTATGAGCCTAGGCGAATTTGTCGCCTTTACCGGTTATATGTGGCAATTCTACGGCCCCGTCGAAAGCCTCTGCCGCCTCAACCACCGTTTCCAGCGCGCCGCCACCTCAGCAGAGCGTGTCTTTGAGGTGCTCGACAGCCAGCCCGATGTAGACGACGCACCCGACGCCAAGCAATTGCCGTCAATAAACGGCCACGTCGAATTCCGCAATGTGAGCTTCGCCTACGAACCGGGCAAACCGGTGATAGAAAATCTCAGTTTCACCGTCGAACCGGGGGAGATGATCGGCCTGGCCGGTCATTCGGGCGCGGGAAAATCGACGTTGATCAACCTGATCTGCCGTTTCTACGAGATCGACGAGGGCTCCATTCTAGTCGACGGCCACGATATCCGCGAGGTCCAGTTGCGCAGCCTGCGCGACCAGGTCGGCGTGGTACTCCAGGAGCCCTTCCTCTTCAATGGCTCGGTTGCCGACAATATCGCCTACGGCAAACCCGAGGCCTCCCTAAACGAAATCATCGCTGCCGCCATGGCCGCCAATGCCCACGATTTTATTTGCGGCCTGCCCGACGGCTACGACTCGATCGTCGGCGAACGCGCCGTGCGTCTTTCCGGCGGCGAACGCCAACGACTTTCCATCGCCCGTGCCATCTTGCGTAACCCGCGCGTGCTGATCCTCGACGAAGCCACCGCCAGCATGGACACCGAAACCGAGGCTCAGATCCAGGAAGCGCTCGCGCGCCTGGTCAAGGGTCGCACCACCTTCGCCATCGCCCACCGCCTCTCAACGCTGCGCAACGCCGACCGGCTCTTTATAATCGAGAAAGGCCGCCTCGAAGAAATGGGCACGCATGACGAGTTGGTCGCCCTCGACGGCATCTACGCCCGGCTGGTGCATATGCAGACCGAGATGGGCCGCATCCGAGCCTTGTGATCCTGTGATTATGGAAAAACCCTATAAACTAACCGACGAACTGAACCTGCTCGACGCGACAACTACGCGCCTCTATCACGACGATTTTGACGACTTGGTGTTGGAAGTCGAAGGCCGAGACCCCGAGCGAGGAATCCTGGTGGTGCGCTGTTTCCCGATATCGGCCGGCGACCGCTTTATCGCTCTGCACACCTGTAAAGAAAAAGAGCTAGGTATTCTCGAGGATCTCTCGGCACTAGATCCCGACAGCCGCAACGCCCTCGCCAACGCGCTCGCACGCGCTTACTTTCGCCCGCAAATCACTGCCGTCTACGCCATCACCGAAGAACACCACATTCCCCGTTGGCAAGTCGACACCGACCGCGGCCCCCGCACCTTCGAGATCCGCTCCAGCCGACGCGATATCCGCGTGCTGTCCCAAGGCCGGGTACTCATCCGCGACGCCGACGGCAACCAATACGAGATTCCCAACTACCGCCGCTTGGATGTTGACAGCCGGGCATTGGTCGAAGACCAAGTTTAACCCCCGTTACGCCCTTAAAGCCACGCCTGGCCGGGCTATAGCGAAAGCGTTCGGTTGAAAACGCGTGCGGGTGATGGGAACTGCAGGAAAAAAGGCCGCTGTTGGCCGCTTGACACACCCGGATACCGCTAATACATTGTGCGTTCACTTTTGACTGTCGCAAACTCGAAGCGGGATGCCAAGATGCAAGCTAAAATTCACCCAACCTACTATGCGGACGCGGTAGTCTCCTGTGCCTGTGGTGCCGAGTATCATGTCGGATCGACACGCCAGGAAGCAAAGGTCGCGATCTGCGCACAATGCCACCCGTTCTTTACCGGCAAGCAGAAATTAATCGATACCGAAGGTCGGGTAGAGCGCTTCCGCCGGCGCTACAATCTGAAGTCTCAGGAAGTAGAGGAATAGTTCTCTAAATTTTCTTTTGTGGCACAGAGCCCATCCGTCCAACCACGGTTGGGCTCTTTTCGTTTAGAACTTCTGAAAATCAATTGCCGAACAGCCGGCACAAGGCGCGCTTGTTCGAGCTACGGCGCAAATGGACTTGATTCCCCTTATCGATCGCATGCGGGTGACGTTTGCGGATATCGAGAAGCAGATGTCCGAGCCAGATTTCTATTCCGACCGCGAACGCAGCGAGACAATCGGGCGTGAGCACCAGCGCCTGGCGACACTGCTTTCGGTCTGTGACGAGCTGAAAGGCTGTCGCCGGCAGCTGGCCGACAACCAGGAACTGCTGCAGTCGGACGAGGATCCCGAGCTCATAAATATGGCGACCGCCGACAACGCTGAGCTGGAGAGCCGAATCCAGGCGCTCGATCTCAAAGTGCTGACGCAGATCCTGCCACCTTCGCCAAATGAATCGCGCAACACGATCGTCGAGATTCGCCCAGCCGCCGGCGGTGACGAGGCTTCACTGTTCGCCGCCGACCTCGTCCGCATGTACTGCCGCTTCGCGGAGACCAGGAAATGGCGCATCGAAATACTCAGCCGTACCGACACCCCGCTCGGCGGCCTCAAGGATATTTCGTTTTCACTCAGCGGCGATGCGGTTTATCGCGACATGCAGTTCGAAAGCGGCGTGCATCGGGTCCAACGCATACCTGCCACGGAGACCAGCGGCCGCATCCATACATCAACAGTCACGGTCGCGGTCCTGCCGGAAGCCCAAGAGGTCGAAATCGAAATCCGGCCGCAGGACCTGCGCATGGATGTGTTCCGTTCCCAGGGCCCGGGCGGTCAGAGCGTCAACACGACCGATTCCGCGGTTCGCATTACCCACGAACCGAGCGGCCTCAGCGTGGCTTCGCAGCAGGAAAAGTCGCAACATCGAAATCGCGAAATCGCCATGCGCATCCTGCGTTCGCGCCTGCTCGAAATGAAGCAGCAGGAGGAGGCTGCCAAGCACGCTGCCAAGCGCAAATCACAGATCGGCACCGGCGACCGAAGCGAGCGGATACGCACTTACAATTTCCCCCAGAACCGTGTCACCGACCATCGCTACGGGCTGTCCTGGCATAACCTGCCCGGCATGCTGGAGGGAAACATCGGCCAGATGTTCGACGAGATTATTGCACTCGACACGACGCGCCTCCTGGAAGCGGAACTGGCTGAATGATGCGCAAGGCGCGAAGCACCATGGCGGATGAGGGATGCCGGGGTGATACTGGCCAGCGACTGAAAACGCTATGATTGCCAGGCTCTACAATTGCGTTGCCGGTGCGGGGCGCCGGGGCATTGCATTCCTGTCATCCCCAATCCGCTGCTGCATTCGGATCATCGACACGCTCAACGAGCACACGGGCACGGCCGTCACCTGGGTTTCCGCTCTGCTGGTGCTGGTCGTCTGCGCCGAAGTCTACCTGCGCGAAGTCCACGGCCAGTCCCACACCGGACTCAGCGAACTGCAGTGGCATCTCGTCGCCATCGTCTTTCTGATGGGTGCAGCATATTCACTCAAGCACGATCGCCATGTGCGGGTCGACATTATTTACGCCAGCCGCTCGCGTGTTTACCAGGCCTGGATCAACCTACTCGGCTGCCTGATCTTCCTGTTGCCGTTCTGTGCGCTGGTCATTGTCGAATCGCAGAGCTTCATCGAATACGCCTGGCGTATCAAGCAGACCTCCAGCGATCCGGGCGGGCTCCCCGCACGGGTTGCCGTCAAATCGGTCATCCCGCTGGGGTTTGCCTATCTGTTTTTTCAAGGCATCGCCATTGTCGGTAAATCGCTGTTGACGATAGCCGGTCTCGAGGAGAGCGAGGAGAAGGAATCCGACACAACCGACGAGGCGGTGAGCATATGAGTGATCTCGGACTCGTTCTGCTGCTGTTCGGCACACTGTTCGCCATGCTGCTGGCTGGTTTTCCCGTCGCTTTTACGCTCGGCGGAGTGGCGTTCGGTTTTGCGCTGTTCACTTTCGGCCTGGACTTCGGCGTGCTGCCGTCCCGCATTTTCGGCATCATGCAGAACGAGTACCTGATCGCCGTGGCACCGTTCATATTCATGGGCGTAATGCTGGAGAAATCCGGGCTCGCCGCGGATTTACTCGAAACCATGGCCCTGCTGTTCGGACGCGTCCCCGGGGGCCTGGCAATCTCAGTCGTTGTCGTCGGCACCCTACTCGCAGCATCAACCGGCATTGTCGGCGCTACCGTGGTGACCATGGGACTGCTGAGCCTGCCGACCATGCTCAAGCGCGGCTACAGCGCCGAGTTGGCGACCGGGACAATTGCGGCATCTGGCACGCTCGGGCAGATCATTCCGCCAAGCATCGTTCTGATCCTGCTGGCTACCGCCCTCGAGGAGCCGGTCGGGCGGATGTTCATGGCAGCGATAGTGCCGGGGATTATGCTGGTTGGACTGTATCTTCTGTGGCTTGTCGGCACAGCGATATTCAAACCGGCGGCCGCCCCAGCAATGCCCCCGGAAGAGCTCGCCGAGTTTCACGGCATAGCAATGATCAAACGTGTGTTGGGCGCTTTCGTCGCACCCGTCATCCTGATGGTCGCCGTGCTCGGCAGCATATTCGCCGGCATCGCCACGCCTACCGAGGCGGCGGCAGTCGGGGCGATGGGGGCAACGCTGTTGACTGTTGCCCAACGACGATTCACTTTCGATTGCCTGCAGCGGGTAACCAAGGAGACGACAATTCTCACCAGCATGGTCTATGTGATCCTCATCGGCGCCACCGCTTTCAGCGAAGTTTTTCGGGAACTGAACGGCGATATCGTTCTCGCCGAGCTAATCGACCACTTCGACCTTACCGGAATGCGTTTTATAGCCGTCGTCATGATCGTCGTGTTCATTGCCGGCTTTTTCCTCGACTTCATCGAAATCACTTTCATTCTGGTACCGATCATCCAACCTATTCTTGAGCGTGAAGGCATCGACCTGACATGGGTCGGGATTTTGCTGGCGTTGAATCTGCAGACCTCGTTCATGACGCCGCCTTTCGGCTTTTCACTGTTCTACCTGAAAGGTGTGGCGCCACCGGAAGTGAAGACCAGCCAGATCTATCGGGGCATCATCCCCTACATCATCATCCAGCTCATTGCTCTCGGCCTGGTCCTGAAATATCCGGATCTGGCCCTGTTTCTGACCCGGAACGAAGCAGCCGGGCCATAGGGAGAGCAGCCGCGACATTCTAAGCAACGATAGTATCGTTACCAGCCGGGTTTTACCTGCAACACGCCTTCAACGCGTACATTGGGAAAGCAATCAATCATCTTCCCGTTTCCTTGACATTATAGCAATCCCCCGGAGAATATTCAGCATGCCATCCACCGACTTGCCAGATCATTTGCAGTTGCTCACCATCGCGGCTCATCCGCACGATGTGACGTATACACTCGGCACATCAGCCCACCATATTGAGCGCGGCGACAAGGTAACCGTTGTCTCACTGACCGACGGCGTCACGACCCACGACGAAAGACTCGAGGACGAGCTGCGCAAGCCGGAGATTGAACGGCAGCCTGATATTCTGGAACGGTCTCACGGCGAACTGGCAGACCGTAAGAAACATGAGATGGAGCGGGTTTGCGGCCTGTTCGGCATTACCGACGTGCGCGTACTGCCGTTTGCCGACCAACCGATCGAGGCAACGCCTGAGCTTCATTCCGCCTTGGCCGACATTTTTTACGAACTGCGCCCGCACATCGTGATCACCCACGCACCTTTCAACTACCCGCACCACAACATGTCGAGCCTGTGGGACAATGACCATTCGATCACCGGCCAGATTGTCGATGCGACCATTCACCGTGTCGCCAAGGCCGACAGTCAACTCAAGCATTCGCCGCATCATGTGGCGCAGATCTACTATATCGGCGTCGAGTTCGGCTGGACCGACATCGATTTGTTCGTGGACATCTCCGATCAGGTTGCCAACCGCATCAAGGCCGAGGCCTTGTACGAGTCCCAGGGCCATACCACACAGCTTGCCCACAAACGCATCGAGGCATTTGCAGGATACTCCGGCTGGTGGAGTCAAACCGGGTATGCCGAACCCTTTATCCGCGCAAAAGCGATGACCAGCAATTACCTGCCGGTCACCGAAAACGAGTTGAAAATCGCACAACTATCGGGCAAAGAGCTCATGGACAAGCTCAGTCAATTTGCCAGTGGAACGGGTGATACTGAAGGCGACAAGGGCTGATCGCAGGCAGGTTGGAAGGCAGCCGGATCGGGCATAGCTTTACAATCTTTTGAGTTAACGCACGCAAAAAGGATCCGCTACCATGTCTGAACATATTGAAGTACCGGCTGAAGATCTCGAGACATTACGCAAGTTTGACACACCGACGGTATGCAACGTCATCGAGTTGTTCGGCATTGTACCGAATTCGGCAGGCTACATGGATCAGCGCATTCAGGCCTGCTTCCCGCAACTGCCACCCATGGTCGGCTACGCCAGCACCGCGATCTTCAGCTCGCAGGCACCTCACAATGATCCGGAAGCTCACCGGGGCATGGACCTGGTGCTCGAGTCTTTCGAAAACCTGCCAGGGCCTCCGGTGATGGTATATCAGGATATCGACCAGCCGGCGGCTTCCGCGACATTCGGGGATATCATGTGCAGTGTGTACAAGCACTTCGGCGCTCAAGGGTTGATCACCAGCGGTTCCGGCCGTGATCTCGATCAAGTGGAGGCAATCGACTTTCCGGTGTTTACCAACGGCACGATCTGCGCCCACGGCTACTGCTACCACCTGGCAGTCAACCGCAACGTTTACGTCGGCGGCATCACTGTGTCGCCCGGGGACCTGCTGCATGGCGACCGCAACGGGGTGACCGCTATTCCGCTGGAGATCGCCAGCACTGTCGCCAGCCTGTTGGACGACTTCGTCGCCGCCGAAGCGGTCATCCTCGACGCGGTCAAGGCCGACTGCAATCACGAGGGATTCAAAAAGTCGCGGCTGGAATCCAAAAAAATGATCACCGCGATCGCCGAGCGTGCCAAGGCTTCGTTGAAGTAGTTGCAGGGTATGCTATCCCAGGGTAGAATGGCACCGACGCAAGGGTTGATACGTGGATTCCCGTTGGATACCATTTGGGCATCAAACCGGGGTTGTAGCTGAGACCTAAAACGACCTCGGGGCGGTGTGGGTTACCAAAAACCTCCTTACGTCTCTACCCCGAGTTCAGGGGCCGAAATCGTACATCTCCACAACGCGGACTGAAATACACCGCGCCATCAACCTGACAGCTCATGAAAGCCCGAGTCCACGACACGATCACCAGCATCTGCGAAAAACAATGGCAGCAACTGGTCGACGATGGCTCGCCGTTTCACGATTACCGGTTC
>CAUZJQ010000056.1:0-19134 GCA_963580095.1 Lentisphaeria bacterium
TGTCTACCTTGACGGTACGGCGAACCCCTATGCCTGCCGCAACTTGCTTCATGGCTGCGGAACGCTGCGCTATGATGGCAGTATCGGGCCGACATTTCCGGTATTCGGGGTGCGCAGTGCGATGCGCCGTATTTATTCGGCGGTAAAATCGCGCAAACCCAACGGCCAGGTGAACGTTCACAACTCAACGTGTATGACGACGCCAACTCTGGGATGGGCCACAAGCACCTGGGACGGTGAACAATTCTCAGGCCTGGAACCTGGAACCCCCTTTGGAAAGTTCCTGATGCTCGATGCGTTTCGTACCGAATTCATGGGCCGCCAATGGGGCGTGCCGGCCGAGTTATTGTGCTATGGCAAGCCGATGTCGTTCCGCGCTGCCTGGGCGCTGGCGATCCTGCATGATGTGCCGGTCCGGCCAATGTTCTTCAGCGCGGGCGGCGACGACGTCGATCTGGCCGCCGCGATTTGGCGGGTAATGGATGAGTTCGACCGGAAGGGTGCACAGTGGTTTCCCTACTGGCGAAAAGAGTGCCCCGTCCGCTCGTCGTTGCGCGGCGTGCCGGTAAGTGTCTATGTGCATGAATACGGGAGCGTCTTGCTTGCCGCGTCGAACCTGACGGACGCGAAGGTGAAAGCGCGGTTGCGCCTGAAGCCCGCGGCGCTCGGCTTGACTACCGCGAGTTGGACAGCCGTCGACGCGATTACCGGAGAGACCGTCGATGCGGAAGCGGACCGCCTGATCATCGAACTGCCGCCCCTCGATTTTGTCCTTGTTCGGCTCGGCGGCGCCGTCGGCCGTGACGGAAACCTCGGGACTGGATTGGCCGCGCATTGAAGTTTGCGCCATTGCCGGCTAAAGCGGCCTTCGCCCGCAAACCCGGAGATCAGTCTTCAGATATCAGAAGCCAGGGCGAAGTCGCCGGATCACCCGACATCCGGCGCTTCAACCGAGGTGAAAAAAACAAGAAGTGGCGGGATAAGCGCCTAACGGCTAATGTAGCGCCGAGAGCAGCCGTCCGGACCGGAAGGTTCACTGGCGGTCGCCTGTTGTGCTCGCGTTCGAGCACGATTATCAGCCTGGATTCCGGCGGGCGTGGGCGGCACACGAGTTGTTCGGCGTCGCCCATAGCGCGAACGTAGAAGGAGATGATCGAGATGGGGTGTCTGAGAAAAGCGCCGCTGCGGAGAGTCGCGTCAAGCAACTTCACGCTCATAGAACTGTTGGTGGTCATCGCGATCATCGCGATCCTCGCTTCGATGTTGCTGCCGGCGCTACAGAGCGCGCGGGAGCGCTCGAGAGCGATCTTATGCGTCAGCAATCTAAAGCAGGTGGGACTGGCCCAAATCCTATACGCAGAGAACAATGACGGCTGGTCGACACCGCTCTACCGCCAGTTTCCCGGGTTGTTTCCGGTGGCGCTGGATATTTGGCCGAAGATGCTCTATGACGACGGCATCGTCGAGACGCCGACCGTCGGTGCCAGCTCGATCTTCGTATGTCCCAGCGGAACGCCGCCCGTCTTTGACGCGTTGTATGGGTATGCCAAAACCTATGGGATGCGGCGTGAACAGGGGAATGGGCCTTTCCGTATCGCGAGTAGTTTGATCGCTTCGTATCACCTGCCGAGCAGCAGCTACGGATCGCCGACCGAGTTCCTCCTCCTCGGCGACACGATGAAGAATGATCCGGTCGGCAGCACGGAGCAGAAGTACTACTTTAATCCGCACGAGGTCGGGACGGCGCCGCTTCATCTGCGCCACAACAAACGGGGCAATTTTTGGTTTGCCGACGGGCATGTGCAAACGCTGATCAAGTCAGACCTTGTCGGCAATTACGGCAATGCGCCAAGCAACTTTTACCAGTTCCGCGACGGCAGCATTGTCGATGATCTCTGAAACCAGGCGTTGATGAACCTTCCGCTGCGCGCGATGGTTTCGTTGGCGATGAATCACAACTAAAAAGGAGGGGATGGCAGTTATGTGGCAACGAAACGGGCTGACGGTTATGATGTTTGGTGTTCTTGGGTATCTCATGGCAGCGATGCTGATGTTACCGACGAAGGCGCAGGGGATGCCTTTCCAGGTCATCAATCTGGTGCCGAACCCGGGGTTCGAGGCAGCGGACGCCGCCGTACCGACGCAGCCAGCCGGTTTCACGTCCGGGCACGTCGGCACGGGGCGTAAGGCAGCGCTTACCTGGGAGAACCCCGGGCACGTCAGCGGCAAGTGCGTTGCCGTCGAGACGATGGATTCAGACGATCTCGGCTACTGGGAAACGGTGATCGCGGTTAAGCCGCGGACCGAGTACGTCCTGTCCTTCTACTATAAATGCCGATCTGCCGTCGTCCCCAAAACGACGGCAGGCGACCCCGAGTATAACAAAGGTCGTCCGGGCGGACCCAACCTGGAACTGGGAATGGTGCCCGATGACCCGGCCCGGGCCGGGGAACCGACACGCTGGTCGGACATCGAGATTACGCTGCCGCCGCAGGGCGGTGTGTACCTGCCGGTTGCCTCGCAGTGGTCGCTGCATCGGCGAACGTTCGTCACCCGCACCGACCAGACGAAACTGCGCATCAAACTCCGGGTCTGGTGCTATGCGCAGAAAGTGTGGTTCGACGATCTGAGCGTCGTCGAGACGGCGACCCTGCCCCGGATCACATTGCGCTTGCCGGTCGCCGACGCCATCGTTGCAGACGGCCGGCCGCACTTTCGCTGGCGCAACGACATTCAGACCGGTCCCTACCTTCTGGCCTACAGCAGTTCCCCGATATTCGATATTTCCGCGACTACGCAGCACGAGGTCGGCGGCGACAGCTATCACGTCGGAGAGGCTTTGCCGACTGGCCGCTGGTTCTGGCGGTTGGCCGTCCCGGACCAGCACCGCCGGCCAATCTGGATCGGCGACGGCACGTTCCTGTCACAGCGGCCAAGCTGGACGGACGAAGACACGACGCCGCCGCTGGTCTACCGGCCTGGGCCGACGCCCAACGACAATGCCGGCGTTCGCCCGGTAATCAGTGCGAGGTTCGCGGAGCACGGATCGGGGATCGACCTGGCTTCGGCGAAAGTGCTGCTGGACGGACGTGACGTCACAGCAGACGCCAATGTGCAGTCGCACGGCGTTACGCTTACTCCCGCCGCACCGCTGGCGAAAGGATTGCATCGGGTGCGCATCTCCGTCGCCGACAAGGCAGGCAATGCGGGCAATATGCTGGTCTGGCAATTCGGTGTCGGTCAGTTTCTGAGCAACAAATCGGAGTACGAGACCGAACCGTTCCGCCTCAATGGCGACCCATTCTTCCCGATCGGCATCTACGCTTACGTTTGCCATCCGGACGACGGGCGTTTCAACTTCGAAGCGCTGGCAGCGGCAACGGATGCCGGTTATAACTTTGTGCTTAATACGACCGAAAGGCGGGTAGGACTGGATAAAGAGGCCAAAGCGGGGATCATGGCAGCGCTTAATATGTCCGCCGACATGGGAAAAATCGACGATCCGGCTACTGCGGAGGAGACGCTGTTCGTGACCGGCCAGGGCCGGTTCAGGGATCATCCCAGCATCTTCGCGTATTGGGCCGACGATCCCGAGAACATCGAAGACACCGCGGCCACGCCGGTCTCAGAATCGACAATTGAAAAGCTGAATATCTCACGCCAGACATTCAAAAAAAACGACCCCGACCGGCCGACGTTGTTTGCGATTTCGAATCTGCCACGACTCGATGTCTGCGTTCCCGCCGGCGACGTCATGGTGGCTTATCGCTATCCCGTGCCGCAGTATCACCCGATGATGATCTACGGCTGGACGATTGTGGCCTTCGAAAACGCGGTCAGGGGGAGCAACAAACCGATCTGGTTCAATTCGCAGGCCATTGACCTTGGTCACGGTGCCAAATTCAGCGCCGACGAAGGCATGCGGCCAAACCCCGCGGAAATCCGGGCAATGGCTTTTTACAGTCTGGTTCTCGGCGTCAAGGGCTACACCATTTACGCCAACTACCTGAACCCTCGAGACTATCCGGGGCGATGGGCCGAAGCGCTGCGGATCGGGACGGAGATGCGGCATCTAGGGCCCGCATTGGCTGCGGGAACGACGACCACGGATGTGTCGATCGAGCGCGGTGGCGCCGCCGGCTCGATCTTCTTTCGCAATATCCTCTATGAGGGCGGAAACGTATTGCTCGCGGTAAACATGTCGGCGGACCGGGTCGCCGCCCGCTGGGTTTTCCCCCGGCCGGTTCGGGCGAGCGTCCTTTTCGAGGACCGCAGGATGCCGGCGCCGGCAACGCAAGCGGCGGATCACTTCGAACCGTTTGGGGTGCATCTGTACCAATGGCAATAACGCTGCGAAAACAATAACAACGACAGGAGGCGGGACATTGGCTAAAATACGAGTTGGCATGATCCGTTGCGATCTGCATGCGATCTATTACGCGAATATCATCCAGCGGCACGACCCGCTTGTTCTCCGCGAGCTTCAATTCGGCAAGGGCGGGTACTTCTACTTCTACACGGAGTATCTTGAGCAGGAAAAATTTGTGATCCCGCGGGTTGCCGGATTCGAGGTCACCAAGCTGTGGGATAAAAATCGTGCGGCCGCGGAGGAAATGTCAGCCATCTACAATGGCAAGCCCAAGGTCTGCGATTCTCTGGATGAGGTTTCCGACGACGTCGACCTGGTGTTCATTGCCGATTGCGATGAGGATGGCCACGACCACCTCGAGTTCGCCACCCCGGGGTTGAAGAAACGAGTTCCGACCTTTGTTGACAAACCCCTCGCCTATGAGGTGAAGGATGCGCGCGCCATCGTCCGGCTGGCAAAGCGTTATGATACACCGGTGATGTCGCTCTCTATTCTGCGGGCCCTGCCGCATGTTTCGCGTTTCCGGGCGCGTTTCAAAGAGATCGGCCCGGTCGAGTTCGGCATCACCAAAGGCGGCAACGCCACCACCATGGCCAGCCACATTCATGCCATCAGTCTGGCTCAGCATCTGTTCGGCGCCGGCGTTGAGGCCGTCGAGGCGATGGGTCAAACACCACTGGCCTATGTCCACCTGGATTACGGTGGCAAACCGAACCGGCCGGCAGCCGGAGTGGTGCTCAACTGCGCCGTTGGCGGCACCCCACACTGCGCGATGTATGCAAGTGCCTACAGCAGCCACGGTGTCATTCATTCTCCAGCCCTGGGCGATTTCGAGTTTCCCTACGGCTGTGTCGAAATCCTCAAGCGCATAAAAAAGATGGTGCATACCGGCAAACCGCAGGCGCCCTACGAGGAGATGCTTGAAGGCATTGCGATCGCAACCGCGGCCAGGCTGGCCCAAAAAGAGAAGCGCCGAGTCTATCTCAAGGAAGTATGATCGCTTGTCTCGATGAAAACTCTCGATCGTTTCCAGTTGCTCAGTCAGTCCTGTAAATTGGCTGCAGGAAAATCCGGCGTACGCTGCCACGGAATTGTCGATATTTTTTTACAAAAAACATCGTTTTCTCTTGCTTTTTGCGCTGCGATTGCCTAAACCAGTAAGTAAGATGGGGTGAGAACTAACAAACAGCCGACTCAATGTGGGCAAAACCGAGAGCAAATAGCAATGGAAAAGACAATAGCAGACAACAAGTTTTTTCAAATTGCCGCGGCTATTGCGGTTCTCCTGGCATTCAACACCTACGTTGTGGCGCAGATCATCACGACTAACGTCCATGACTCGACCACCTCAGGCGTGGAAACGACGACCAGCGTGAAAATCGATCATGACGGGACTGCGGTTAAGTTGCCGGAGACGTCGGGGGATTCGGCTCTGAGTTGGGGTTCCCGGCTGATCGTGGGGCCCGACACGCAGTTGACGCTTACAGTCACTAACGGGACGGTCTTCGACAATGCGGCTGGTGGTAACGTAAACTACCTGAAGTCCGTGAACGTGGATCTTTTCGGCACCTCGTACGGCGGCGATCATAAGGGGGGTACTTCCGTCACCCACAACGACGGGGTCGACGGCTGCGCGTACTGCAAGACCCAGACGATCACCTTTGATATCGAGGATCTGGGCGGCACCCTGGCGGACGGGACGTACTTCCTGAGGGTCGACTACCGTGTTATCTACATCGATCCAGATGGCGTCCAATCCCCGGGTATACCGGATCCGGAACGGTACATTGCCCTCGAACTCCTCAACGATTCGGCAGAACTCCAGCAGGCGCAGCTGGACACATGTGCGGCGGCGTTGGCGGCGTGCCAGGGCGACCTGGCGGAGGTTATCACAACTAACACCCATAACTCGACCACCTCGGGCGTGGAAACGGTGACCAGCGCGAAAGTGACTGGTGACGGGACTGCGGTTGAGTTGCCGGAGACGTCGGGGGATTCGAACCTGAGTTGGGGTTCCCGCCTGAGGGTGGGGCCCGACACGCAGTTGACGGTTTCGGTCACTAACGGGACGGTCTTCGACAATGCGGCTGGTGGTAACGTAAACTACCTGAAGTTCGTGAACGTGGATCTTTTCGGCACCTCGTACGGCGGCGATCATAAGGGGAGTACTTCCGTCACCCACAACGACGGGGTCGACGGCTGTGCGTACTGCAAGACCCAGGCGATCACCTTTGATATCGAGGATCTGGCCGGCGGCTCCCTGGTGGACGGGACGTACTTCCTGAGGGTCGAATACCGTGCTATCTACATCGATCCCGATGGCGTCCAATCCCTGGGCATACCGGATCCGGAACGGTACATTGCCATCGAGCTCGACAACGCTGTGATGCCTTCCACGCTGGCGGAGTGCGAGTGCGCGCTGGCGGTGTGCGAGGCGAGCGGGACGTCTTCTTGTGTCGAATGCCAGCTTATCGCCGATCAAGTTTTCGAGGCGTCCTGCGACGTCTTGACGGCGTGTAAGATGCCGACGGCATTAGGTGAGTATACGGCCGGTGTCACCGCGCTGGCGAGCCTGGCCCTGGCCAATATTACCGCCTGCCCGGATTCTTTCGACGGCGAGGTGGACTGTCTCGCTTTTGTCCTCAGTCAGGTTGATGCCATAATCAATCAGTGAGCTGGAAGCACGGCAACAACCGTCGCCTTGACCCGAAGCGTGAACCCCAACGCAGCTGACCGTCTGAATTCGACCCGTAGCGTCGGCTTCCAGCCTGCGCTCTTCGCGAATTCACTCTGGTCGAAGTGATGTATAGCCGGGTGCTTGCGAATCGCCCAATGACGTCCATCAATCCCGGTGAAACATCTATGGCGTCGAAAAGTGCGCCTGGAAGAACTGCTACTGCCTGTTGCAGTTAGCCTATCTGCTGATCCAGTTGATGACGAAAACCGATAAGAAGAAAAGTAAATAATCTCCCCTCTGTGCTCTATGTTTTCCGCCATCTGCGGTTGTCCTGAATCTGCGGGGGAGTAATCTTCTTCTATGGTTGTCCCGAATCTCCGGGGCCGCCGGCTTCATACGACCTGAGTCGTTACAAGTAACTTTGAACCAGCCGAGCGCCCCATGACGATCGATATCTCGAAACTCACGCGCGCTGTTTTTATCGACGCCCATTATCCGGAATGGCAGGTGCCGGGCGAAGAACTGTATTATGACTGATCGGCGGCGCAGATCGTCGAGACGGTCGCGAGCGCCGGTGCGCAGATGATGGTATTCTTTGCCAAGGACCATTTCGGCAATTGTTACTATCCGACCGAGGTCGGGCATCGACATCGCGACATCCACGACGACTTCACCGGCCAGGTCGTTGACGAAGCACGCAAGCACGATCTTCCCATCGTCATCTACTACTCCGCTTTCGCCGACGACTATGTCGCGCGGACACACCCGGAATGGCGCAACCAGAATCCCGCCGTCCTGAATCCTGTCAAACCGGCGCCATGGGGCAATGTCGGTTTCCTCAGGCGTACATGGATGCGTACTTCATTCCCCAGATCCGCGAGATCTGCGAGCGCTATCGGCCGGACGGTCTGTTCTTTGACACCATGGGCGATGCGCAGCCGTGCCCGTGCGACGAGTGCCGCGAGCGATTTGAAGCGATCTGCGGAGTCGGCATGGATCTGCTGCTGGCTGCGCTGGAGTTATTCGACCCCAATCCGCTCAGGGTCGACGCGCCCGGCTGGGTCGACGCCAACCTGATGACTCTCGACGGCAAGCTCGTCCTGCATCTCGTTCAGTTCAAAGACTCAACCATGGGGCCGGTTGCGAAGAGACGTTCTGGCACGGCCACCATTATCATTTGATTGAAGACGTCCGGCCGTTGTTCGACATTCCGTTTCGGGTGCGAACTAACAGGCAGCCTGCGGCTGTCACGCTGGTCCCGAGTGGCGGACCGCTTGAATTCGACTATGCCGATGGATGGGGCCGTGCCGTCCTGCCGCGGCTGGACATCCATGCGGCGGTGTGTATGGCGTTCTGAACCGCGCGGCAGGTCCTGCATGCGGGAACCGACTGCCCGCCGAACGGCGGATACGCCGTCGGTGATGGCTACTGGGATGGAAAGAAAGCAGACCCCATGGATGCAAGTGCGTTTACCTGTAATGGATAATCTGGGGACAGACCCCTGACGACGCAAAACCGCAGTCCATGGTCCATGGGTTACGGATACTCAATCTCCGCGGCCTCCCGCAGACTATCGATGAACACCCTTCGGGCCGCCTTCATCTCTCTGTCGACCAAGACGTCTGCCGCGGCTTTCCGGGCATGTTCCTCGCCGTCCTTTTCGCGCGCCTTTTGGAAGTGTTGCGAATTTGTCGCGATGAACGAAGAAAGCTCGTCTTCGGAGATGTCAATAGTCTCGGCTACAAGGCCAATTTGTTGATATAAATAACCTCTCAGCAATTGCCGAATTAGCTGTGCGCGCAAATCTTTGATTTCAGCATGTTCATGAGTTTGCAGGATCATCTCGGTTGCAAGGATGTTCCGCATGGAACTTATGTTGGCGGCGATCGAAAAGCTGTCCCGCAATTTAGCGTGGGCCGGATCGCCGAGGTCGACTTTTTGGCTGCCCACCGTCAACGTGACCGTTTTGAGTCCGGCTTCGACCTTCTCACGTACACCGGTGACGTGAAGCACCGCATCCGGGAATCCAGCGGCAGCGAGCAAAGTACTGTGGAAGCCGCCTTCATCCTTGGTTTGTTTTTCGATTTCCGAGGAGAGTATAGCGGCAGGTATGAGTTTATCGTTGATCGAAACAGGCACATTTTCAAAGATCGTCTGCATCCGTCTTGTCTGCTGCCGTCTGATGTGTTGGACTAAAAGCTGGGTGCGCATGTTCTCTTTTTCTTGAGCTGTCGGGGTTGCGTCGATATTCGTGTAAAACGCATCCAGGGCGCTATCCGTGACACGTCCCTGAGCGCTGTCTTCACGATAGGCATTGGCCCAATAGTCCTTTCCCAGTGTCTCACGGACTTTGTTGGCGATGTATGATTCCTGCTCTTCAATCAACTGTTGAAGCTCGGGGTCTTTATCGTAGCCTCCCTCAACCGCGTGCTGGTGTACCAGCCAGTCATCGATTGTAACTTCGAGTTTTTTGCTTACCGCGGACTTTGGCCAGTAATGGAGCGGGGTGGGATTGCGCTGGACGATAAAGGCTGTGCTGAATTCCACGCCGTTAATGACAGCGTGAACATCATTTTCACCG
The DNA here is from genome assembly GCA_963580095.1 of Lentisphaeria bacterium. Lineage (GTDB taxonomy): Bacteria > Verrucomicrobiota > Lentisphaeria > JABSQK01 > CAJWLW01 > CAJWLW01. The sequence continues at coordinate 9,628 of CAUZJQ010000056.1, forward strand.
GCCAGCGACAGTTGCGGCAAGCTGATGGAAATGAGAAAAATGATTGTGAGCAGGTGATTTTTCATAATGGACCTCGCGGTGGAGTAGGATTTAGGTTAGACATCGGGTTTTAATTTTTTTTTCAGTCAAGTGCCGGATTTTTCCTTTGCATCCAGGCGACCCCCTTACTATAGCCTGCCTGACGGCATGATTCGTGCAGGCTTGTACCGTAAAATCCCGCAGCTTGGAACTGACGGATACTGAATGGGCGATAAAGAGCCGAGGCGCTTTTCATTCATATCCCGTGCGCTCCTCGCCTTTGAACACGCACCGCGGGTGCAGCCTTTCCCGAGTGTACGGCGTTTCTGACTGGGTAAGTTGGGCTGCACGGCGGATCCACTTCGAATGTATGTTTGATCAGCAGAGTTGCAACATTGGCGATTGGTCCGCACATTATAGCAATCATTAAGGATGCGATATGCCTACTCTTTCCGAGATCAATCGACTTGAATGCGGGCCTTCGATCGATGTACCGAAGGTCATTGATGACAAACAAGTGGCGGCGTTTGTCGACAACGGTTATCTCGTCGTGCCCGACTTGGTAATGGAGGCCGAGCTCGACGAGTTGTGTGCCGAGCTGGTACATATCGCCCGGGGCGCCTACCCTTGCGAGGGGATAGAACCGTTGCCGGAGGATACACCGGACAAGGAAGTGCTCCGCAACATTCTTTGCATTCACCAGCCGCATTACATCAGTCCCGTGATAGAAAAGTACGTGCGTCATCCGCAGGTTTGCGGCGTGTTGAGCCAAATCACGGCGGCCCACCTGCCTTATTGGGACGGCAGCGTGATGTGCATGCAATCGATGATGTTTGTCAAGCCGCCGGCGTTTCAGGGACAGGCGTGGCACCAGGACGAAATTTACATTCCGACGCGTGACCGTTCTCTGGTGGGCGCATGGATCGCGTTGGACGATGCGACACTCGAGAATGGTTGTCTTTATGTGCTGCCGCAGTCCCATCGTGAAGGGTTGCTGTTTCCGCAACGCGACCACGATAACGATGATGAATTTGACTTCGGAATCGAGTCATACGGCTTCGACGATACCGATGAGGTGCCGGTAGAGGTTAGCCGTGGCTCCGTCGTTTTTTTCAACGGCTATCTGTTGCACCGCTCACGCAAGAATCGCAGCGATGTGTATCGCCGTGTCCTCGTCAATCATTACTGCAATGCATGGTCCCGTCTCCCCTGGCAGTTGAAAGAGGGCGAAGGGGCCAGCAGCAACTATCGCACCGGCTGTGTTCCTGTGGCGGGCGTCGACCCATATCACTGGATGGGCAAAGAGGAGAGCGTCAAGGCCGTTTATCTTCGCACGTGCAAGGCGAACGAGGGGACATAGAACGCCAAACCTCGTGCATTAGCCTTGGCGGGAACAGGGAACCCCTTCTTATCGCCATCCGGCCTGATAGCTTCTAATGCCGGGCTGATGTTGCCAGTGGCTTGTTCATTCAAACGGGTTTCGTTTGAGCCCGTGGTTATTTACATCCTCGCCGCGAACCAGATAATACTCACGATCGAAAGTGCTTCGATCCAGGTAGCTCGTGTAGTGGCGTTGATCCATCTCTGCGGCATCGGCCCGCATAAAATGCACGGTCATGATCCGTCGCCAGTTGTTTGACGAATTCGGCGTCGAACGATGCGCTGAATATGAACTGTGCGTACCGGCCTGGCCGGCCTTGAACCGGTATGTCACTTCCTGTTCCTCGGCATCCTGCGGCAGGGCATCATCATCAATTGCAAACCCGAAGAAATCACCCAGGTCGGTATGGGGTAACAGCCCATTGGTATGTGTCTTCGGCAGAACCGACATGGTGCCATTGGTTTCGTCGACGTCGTCGAATGTAATCCATAGATTGGCGACGGGCGCGAAGACGTGTTGCGGGTCCCAATACACCTGGTCCTGGTGCCACGGGATACTGCGACCTGTTCCCGGTTCCTTGATCAGTAAATCCGTATGCCACAATATGAGATTCGGACCCAGTTGGCGCTCGACATAGTCCAGGACTTGCGGGTCTGTGGCGATGTCCCACATCCATTTTTCTCCCAGCTGGTGGGGCGACATCATTTCCGTGCCGCCCATTCCCTCAGCGAGCTGGGAATACATTCGATCGGCGTGGGCCCGGGCTTCACTCACGGCTTCATCGGTCAGAAAACGGTCGAAGATGACGTAACCTTCTCTCTCGAAAAAACGGTGCTCTTCCTCACCGTAATGAAAGTCATCGTGAATGAGCGGCCTCGCCGTGTGCATGACATGTTCCATGAGGTCATTCCTGTTTTGTCAGGAAAAGTAACAAGCCTGAGAGGAGGGGGGTGCCTTCCGGTCGCGGAATATAGCGCAGTCACAGGTGGAGGCAAACGTGAATGGGTGCTACGTGGATAGATGCCGGTACGCTGTGTCTGCCCCGGTGCCGTACCCGCACTCGATCGATGCAGCTTCGTCCAGCAGCGCGCCGTCGGGCGCGGCGATCTCGGGACGGCAGTCCACGAACCTGTTCCCGGCCAGGTACAGGCGGGCAGTGCCTGCGTCGGCGCTCACGCCCGGTCCGGGGCGGGATGGCGTGCCCTGAATGTGATTGGCTGTAATCGCTATGTCGTGCGCCTCCGCGGGCACGACGATCTGAGCGTCCCCGTGCCTCGTTGCGTTCGCTGTCACCGTGCAGTTGCGGACCTCGCAGTCGTGCACGGCGACTGGCTCCGGTGCCTCCCGCAGGAGCACGCCGGGGCCGTGGTTCTGTGTGATTTCGCAGTTTTCGATCAGGTTGTGACAGTCCCGGGTCCCGATCGAGATGCCGATGTCGTTGTTGGTGAACCGGCAGTCGTCGACCGTGATGCGGTTGGCGCGGACACAGAAGAAGAAGCCGCTTTGGCGGTTGTCTGCCGCACTGCAGCCGCGGATCAGGCAGTTCGTACTGCCGGCACCCGGGTGAATGCCGTTGCCGCTGCTGCCGTTGACGACCGAATCGAGCACGCGCACGTCACGGCACATTTGCCAGCCGATACCTTCGCCGTGGTAATCGGACACTTGCACGCCGCTGATTTCGATGTCGCGGCTCCGGGCGAAGTAGACGGCGGCGCCGCGGCATCCATTCATCGGCTTGGGCTGGTCTGCGAGCTGGCCGTCGAGTGTCAGGTCGCGTACTGCTGCGTTTGCAATGCCGTGCCCGAAGATGAGGGGAAACACCGTGGCCAGAACCGGTGCCTGGTCCGCTGTGTAGTCCATCTCGATACCGTGGTCGAGCCCGACCCAAGAGCCGTCGATCCAGGTGATCCGCGCGAAGGTTCCACAGAAGCCACCCCGCAGATTGTCCTCGACCGACACGGTCATGCCCACCTTGAGTCCGTCGACGGTTTCTAGTGGCACGTCGCACATGCCGTAGTTGTGGTAGCCGGAGAGCGGATACATGCGGCCGGGGCCCTTGCGCAGCACGGTCATCTTCCCCTGGCCTGTGAGTTCGACGTCCGAGTGCAGTTCGATACCGCGGTCCAGCGTCACGGTAACTTCCGGCAGGGTCACGCGCCCGCCGCCCAGCGCCGCGACCTGATCGATAGCTGCCTGCACAGCAGCGGCGTCAGTTGCTTCCTCAACAGTGAGTTTCAGGTCTTTCATGGCATTGCCATCCTCTGCAGCATGGTTTCTACGTTGGTCACGGACGTGTTGAAAATCGTGTTGGCAGGCGTGGTTTGCGGCTTTGCTGCCAACGGAATCGAGAATTTCCTTCCCCCCTCAGTACCAGTACACACCGGCATACTGGCCGCTGCCAACTGATACCCTGACACGTGGCCCGGCTTCACGCCTGTTACGCCATTTGGCGTGGCCGTCCGAGAACAGAACATTCAATCCTTCGAACCCGAACTCCAGGTGGTTGGGCATCCCTGTTTCATGGTCGTGTGGTGGTACTCTACCTCCCCAGCCGACACCTCCCTCCCAGGCGTCGTAACCGAACGGCCCGTCAATTACGTCCCATAGATTTGCCGGGTATCTGGCCATGTTCATGTCCGTCGCCATTGGGACTTGGCCAGGGCCATACTCTCCTGTTGCTTGGCCTACTTTATCGGCGATTTCCGGTTTGGAGTCACCGTGGTCGGCTAGGTCCGTAACTGTTTCGTTTGGGCCGAAAAGCAATTGCGGTAGATGGCCAGGCCATTCAACATTGTCGAATGCGACAAAGATGTTATAACCGATTTGGACATACTCTGCTGGATCGCAGTTCCAGCCGACGTGATTGCAGACCGCCGGTGGGCGCCGGTTGCCGGCTGGTGACCACAGTACGTCGCAGTCGTCTGCATTGACCGGATGCGCGTCGCCGTCGGCCGATGGGCAGTAGGCAATGTCCGGCGTGATCCCGGCACTTTGGAAAGCGTCTCGTGCGTCTGAAACGACCCCCGAGTACCCACCGTTTTTGATTACCCAGGCGGTACCCGACATAAAATGTATAAATTGGGTATCATGGGCCGCGGCGTAGTCGAACTCTGCGACCCCGATTTGCTTCAAGTTGGACATGCAGAGTACCCGCTTGGCCTTCTCTCTGGCGCGGCTCAGGCCCGGCATCAGCATCGCGATCAGTATGGCTATGATGGCGGTCACCACGAGCAGTTCGATCAGGGTGAACCAGGACGAGCTTTGTCTTGTTGTTACTCCCGTCCGCCCCACGGGCTTTCGGGCTATTGCGGGCGGCGCCAGCAGTAGTTTGGTGAGCGTGACAGTTTGGCAAGTTTTACCCAACTTTATCTCTTTCTGTGACCGCTTCATTGCACAGAAAATTAGCTTTGATTGGTGACCTTGTCAACGGCCCTTCACTGTGAGAGGGTGTCAGCGGCGTGGGAGATATGACCCGGGTAGAAAGGCGGGTCTGCGGATTGAATAAACCGATTCCCGCGACCATAGTTTCACCATCGAAAAGATCATGCCCGGCAGGGGGCAAAAGCGTTGGCCCACAACCTCTCCCGCTATTTGGATCCGAGCAACTTTCGCTGGCAGACGATGGCATATGTCGCCGAAGTCGCACAGGGCACTTGAAAGAATCCCACATCATGACACCCGCCTCGAGTTCGTCGAGGATATCCCACTACCCCCGGTAGATTGCAAGACTCCAAAATCCGACTGCTCCAGAACGCTACGGTTTACCCTGACACGAAACAACCGGGAGGAGACATACAGATGCACAAGTGCGATCGCATAGCAGGTACCGCCTATTGCATGGACGGGATATTCGGTGACTACCTGGAGGCCGTGTCCGATCAATGGCTCAAGGCCGCGCCGCAGGGCAATCCGGGCATGCTCGAGATGTTCCGTGACCGCGACCGCCGGCCGCTGCGCGATATGGTGGAATGGGCTGGCGAATTTGCCGGCAAATACCTGACCAGTGCGGTACAGACGCTGCGTCTCACGGGCGACCCCGGGCTCAAGGGGCAGATCGAAATGTTTGTCGGCGAGCTGATGACGTTGCAGGCCGATAACGGCTACCTGGGGCCGTGGCCATTGGAATGGGCCATGACGAATCTCGCGCCGAATTTTGTCCACGACACCGCAGAAGAGGACAGAAAAGGGGAGGGGACCTGGGACACATGGGGGCATTACCATATCACTCTGGGATTGCTGATGTGGCATGCCGACACCGGCGATGCTGCCGCACTCGCCTGTGCCTGCCGCATAGGCGATCTGCTTTGCGAAGTATATCTAGGGGACAAATCGCCGCGCCTGGCGGACACCCCCTACACCGAGATGAACCTGGCACCCGCACACTCCCTGGCGCTGCTCCACCAAGTCACGGGTGAACCGCGATACCGGCAACTCGCTGAACAGCTCGTCGAGGAGTTCGCCGCGGTCGACGAGTCCGGTGCGTACCTGACCGGGAATTACCTCGAGGGGCCGCTGGCCGGCGTCGAATTCTTCGAGCTGCCGAAGCCGCGCTGGGAGAGCCTGCACCCGATAATGGCCTTGCCCGAGCTGTACGCAGTCACCGGGAACGAACGGTACCGCGACGCCTTCGAGCGAATGTGGTGGAGCATCGTTGCCACCGACCGGCACAACACCGGCGGCTTCAGCTCCGGCGAACAGGCCACCGGCGACCCGTTTGTTTTCTTTGGGATCGAGACCTGTTGTACCATTGCCTGGATCGCGCTCGGCATCGAAATGCTGCGCATGACCGGTGACTCCCGGGTCGCCGACGAACTCGAATTCAGTACCATGAATTCGGTGATCGGGCTGCACTCGGTCAGCGGCCGCTGGTGTACCTACGACACACCCCCCGACGGTAAACGCTTCGCTTTCCTCCGTGACAATTGGCATGCGCGCCCCGGGTGTTCGGAACTGAACTGCTGTGCAGTCAACGGTCCGCGCGGCATCGGCATGGTGTCGGACTGGGCGTTGATGCGGGTTGAAGAGGACGGCGGGATTGCAGGATTACTGCTGAACTGGTACGGGCCTTCGGAGATGACGGCGCGGCTGGATGATGCAGTCGAGATCACACTGCGCCAGGTCACCGAATACCCCTTCGACGGTCGTGTCGAGCTCGCTGTCGTGCCGTCTGCTCCTGCCGCGTTCTGTTTGAAACTGCGAATTCCGCAATGGTCGACGGACACATGGGTGACCGTCAATGGAGAGGCGATTGCGAACGTCGAACCCGGTGCGTATCTCTCGATCGATCGCGAGTGGCAGGCCGGTGACCTGGTCGTGATCGATTTCGACATGACACTGCATTTTTGGGTCGGCGAAAACGCCTGCGCGGGCCGTACCTCCATCTACCGGGGTCCGATCCTTCTGGCGTATGACCCGCGATACAATGACATCGACGGTATTGACCCGCCGGTACTTGACGCGAGTCAACTCGAATTCCAGGCAGCCCAGTGGGAGCACTGGCTGCCGCCGGGGCTGCTGCTCGAGTTCACGGCGGCGAACGGGCAGGCGGTGCGGCTCTGTGACTTCGGCAGTGCTGGTGAAGCCGGCAGGGAATACAAGTCCTGGCTGCAACTTGAAAACCTCGAGGACAACCATAGATGTTTCTATGCCCCGCCGCTCGAACGCCGTTTGCGGGCGGAGATCGGGCGCTACGCGGCGCTCTATGAATTGTATCCCGGTCGATCGCTGACCGGTGGCAACCCGAAGAGCCGGGTTTTGGCGAGATTGTGCCGGGAATGGCCGGCGTTCGCACAGAACTGTGCGGCGGCGCGCGAGCAGATCGCTGTAGATCCCGATTCCGAAATGTCGAGATCGCTCGCAGATGTGCTGACGCAGTTGGCGGAGACGACCGATATCCTCGAGCCGGATCTGCTCGAGCGCCTGGAGAAGGAGGTCGCGGAATTGGCGCTTCCATCCGTGAGTGAGTTGACGGGCTGGTGGGTCAGCGAGTTGCAGCCCCCGGTTCCGGACATCTGCCAGGCGGTGCTGCCGGATGGCTCAGCCATCACGAACCCGATTCAGCCGCACGGCCTGTGGTTTGATGCCAGCGCTGTCCACCGCGGCCGGTCGGGTGTCCTTTATCTGCGGGTTACCGTGGATATGCCCGAGGCGTCGGATTCCGGCATCAGCTACGGCGCCGATGGCCCCGTCAAGGTCTGGGTCAACAGCACCGAGGTCGACTGTCGGCCCGGAGCAACCACCCCGGCCAGGGTCGACGAATATCAGGCCGCCGCAACGTGGCGGCAGGGCGACAATACCATTGTCTTTGCCTTTGACTCCGATGACGGGGAGGCGTGGGGCGTGCACGTGGGGGCGCCTCGGGTGTAAGTTATATCTTCAATAGTTGCCGACGAAGAACCCGCTGATCATGAACGCCGTGATGATTGTCATTGCGGCATCGCTTGTCGCGTTCGCGGAGTCAACACACATCCGGGAGGACGAGATGAAGCTGGGACTTGTGACCTATGAAATGGCGGCGCAGTGGGACGTCGACACGATCATTGCCAACTGCTGCGAGGCCGGCTTTGAGGGGGTCGAGTTGCGGACTACGCACGCCCACGGTGTCGAGACCAGCCTGAGCACGGCTGAGCGCCGGGAGGTGCGGCAGAAGTTCGAGGGCAGCGGGGTGCGTGCCTACGGACTGGGCACGGCGTTTGAGTTTCACTCCTCGGACCCGGCCGAGGTCCGGGGAAACATCGAAGGCACCAAAGCGTCCCTGCAGCTCGCCGCTGAGCTCGGCATGGAAGGCGTCAAGGTGAGGCCCAACGGCATCCCTGCGGACGTGCCCGAAGAGCAGACCATCGAGCAGATCGGTACCAGCATGCGGGAAGTCGCGCAGGCCGGCGCCGACCTCGGCGTCTACGTCTGGCTCGAAGTGCACGGGGTTGAGTCCTGCCGCGCCGATCGCATGGTCAAGATGATTGACATTGCGGATCACGCAAATGCGCTCCTGACCTTCAACTGCAACGACGGCGAGACCGATGACAGCGGCTCCTGCCGCGGTGCCTATGAAATGCTGAAACACAAGATCGGCTGCGTACACATTCACGAGTTGTGGCTCGCCGACAGCTACCCGTACCAGGAGCTGCTGCAGTATCTGAAAGATGACGGCTACAGCGGCTGGATCAGCTACGAGGGACCGGGCAGCAGCGATGCGGTCCTGGTCATGAAGTGCTACCGGCGCTTGTGGGACCTGCTGTTGGCGGGCGACTGATGAAGTTGAAATTTAGGGGAGGCTCAGTGACAGTACGCTTCCCTCTCCATTGCCCGGCTGACTGACGCTTAAAACTGCTTGATTCAGGCCAAATCGGGCACGCCCCCCCGGGGCAAGATCGAAAAAACACTATATTGATTATTTTATACCCACGGTGCAGATTGGTTGTACAGTATGTGGGGCAGGCCAACCCGGGCCTGTTGCACTGTGAGGTAGAGTAACTGGGAAGATTTTCGCTGTGGCCCATTCCGGGCGGTGCGGTGGCTGGACAAGGCGAGGCATGGGATGCCGAAGCCTCTCCAGGTCAACTTCGAACAGGAGTCAGGATATGTCACTTGCGGACAAGCGACAGAGCGCGCCTGAAGTGGTGCGAGGCGGAGACGTCGATCCATTCTCGCTGATCGAGTTGCTCTCCTTCCACACCCCCTCCTGCAAGGCGGGCAGGGCCTGCGACAGGGCGAGAGCTAAAAACCGTTTTACGCTCATTGAGCTGTTGGTCGTGATCGCCATCATCGCTATCCTGTTTGCGATGCTCCTTCCCGCGTTGGGGCAAGCGAAGGAAAGTGCCAAGCGCATCACGTGCATGTCCAACCTGAAGCAGTGGGGTGTCGGCCTGCACGGTTTCAAGAATGACCATGACCAACGGCTCTTGACGACACCGATACATTATGGCACTGCCCCCTATCCACAGCTAATGTATCTTGCGGAGGGCAATGGGGCGTTGGAAACTCTGACCGGAGAAATGAATGTAGAGTCGATTAATTCCTACATTAGCTACCCGGTCGCAATCGAAAATTGGCCTGCGAATAAGGCGGCAACGACTGTGGACCCGCGGTCCATTTTTTTCTGTCCCAGC
>CAUZJQ010000057.1:0-18973 GCA_963580095.1 Lentisphaeria bacterium
CTTCCGTGGTGAAATCTTGAGCTACTGCAGCAGGTCCTGGATCACTTCGCGCTCTTCCACCAGCTCCGCAGCCGTTGCTTCGATCTTGCCTTTGAGGAAGTCGTCGTGGGTCTGGCCACCGATGATCTCGTAGGTGCCGTCGCCGGCGGAGCGGCACGGAAACGAAAAGATAAGACCGTCCGGTATGCCGTAGGGATTGCCGTCGCTGACAACCGCCGAGCTGAAGGTCTCTCCTGCCGGCGTCGGGTTGACCAGGGCTCGGACAGCATCGACCGCGGCATTGGCCGCCGAGGCCGCCGAGGACTTGCCACGGGCGTCGATGATTGCGGCGCCGCGTTTGGCGACGACGCTGACGAAATCGCCCTGCAGCCAGGCCATGTCGCCGATGACCTCCGTTGCCGGGGCACCGTTGATCGTGGCGTTGTGATAGTCCGGTACCTGCTTGGCCGAGTGATTGCCCCAGATCGTCACGTTCTTTACACTGTTCACATCGGTACCCGCCTTCTTCGCCAACTGGTTGACGGCGCGGTTCTGATCGAGACGGGTCATTGCGTGGAAACGGTCGCGCGGCACGTCCGGTGCATTGCGCATGGCGATCAGGCAATTGGTATTGCACGGATTGCCGACGGTCAGGACATGAATGTCATCGGCGGCATGGTCATTGATCGCCTTGCCGGTCGAGGTGAAAATCGGACCGTTCTCCTTGATCAGGTCACCACGCTCCATGCCGGGGCCGCGCGGCTTGGAACCGACGAGCAGCGCCCAGTTGATGTCTTTCATCGCGGTATTGACGTCGTCCGTCATGACGATGTCGGTGAGCAACGGAAAGGCACAGTCTTCGAGCTCCATGGCGACGCCCTCGAGCGCTTTCATGGCGACCGGCAACTCGAGAATATTGAGGGCGACCGGTTGATCGGCGCCGAACAGATCGCCGGCAGCGACCCGGAACAGCAGGTTGTAACAAATCTGACCGGCACCGCCGGTCACAGCAACGCGTATGGGTGGTTTACTCATTGGGATTCCTCTGGCATTGAAGGGGTTTATCTTGATGGCTCATAATATTGCCATGCCGAACGCTGAATGTCCACCCCTTACGCCCGTTGCTACTCCGCGACGGAAAGCGATGCGCCGTCGCCAACCGGGACATCCGGAAAGCTGAACGGGTCAACGCCTTCGACGCACGCCACATTGAAGGCGTACTCTGTCGGGTTGCTGCGGCACTGGCGGTGTGTGTAGGTACCGCATGTCTTGCAGAAGTGCGGCGGAACAAAAAAACTACTCCGTCGCCTTTCTGGACGAGAAAAAGTTTGCCTGCCCGGCGGTCAGGCCGCCATCCACAACGAGCGCGGTGCCCGTCACAAAGGAGGACTCGTCCTCGGCCAGATACAGGGCCGCAGCCGCAATGTCTTCGGGTACACCGATCCGGCCGACCGGATATTTCGAAGCTATCAGATCCGCCGCCGTCGGATCCTCCGCCAGACGCTTGTCCCAGGCGTCGGTCCGGATCGTCCCCGGACAGATGCAGTTAACCCGGACACCCTTCAGCGCCACGTCAACCGCTACCGAGCGTGTCATGCCGATGACACCCGCCTTGGCCGCCGCGTATACGTGCGGATAACCGAATCCACCCAGCGCGTTCACTGAAGAAAGATTGACGATACTACCGCCGCCAGTCTCGGCCATCACGGGTATCGCAGCGTTCATCGTATACCACACCGCGCGCAGGCCGATTTCGATAATAGGTTCCCACTCGTTGTAACAAACGGCGTATTCACCGCACATCGCGTTGTTGACCAGCACGTCGAGCCGGCCGAACGACTGGACCGCGGTGTCGATCAATTCTCCGACAGCTTCCTCGTCGGCAACGCTCGCAGCGGTATAGACGGCGCGACCGCCGCCTTCGGTGATGTCATCGACAGTGGCGCGGCCGGCAGCTTCGTTGATGTCGTCAACGACCACCATCGCGCCTTCGCGGGCAAAGCGCAACGCGATCGCCCGGCCAATGCCGCAGCCGCCACCCGTTACAATTACAGATTTATCAGTTAGTCGCATGTGATCAGGTGCCAAGTTTCAGGTGGGAGGGATCAGATAGAGGTAGGGACGGTGCCTTTACTCACCGCCCCTCCCTCCGAACCGCACGTGCGGTTTTCCCGCATACGGCTCTCCCGTCAGTACTTCGCTTCGAAAAGCGACAAACGATCTAACTCTGAGGCGTCTCCAAGGCTGAAGAACCCCAAAGCGTGGAAGTGAGCATTCGGCCAGCGCTGATGGTCTATACCACGAGCCCGGCCACGTCGCTTACAACGTTTCCGTAGGATTGAACGAAGTCGACCACGAAGCCAGCTGTCAAGCGCCACTCTATCAAAGCTGTTACCAAGCTTGAAGTACTCATGCCAACCTCGCAAAATCAGGTTGATTCATGGTGTTTGAATGGATGGGTGAACCAACAACGTAGCCCCCGCTTTGGAGCGTACAATCGCGCCAGTCCAGAATGTCAGACGCTTGCGGTTATACCTTTATTCACCAGATGTTCTCGTAAGGCGGCAATGCCGCAACAAAGCAGAACGTACCGAAATGCTTCGCGATCCTCATGTTCCACCGGTACAAGGTGAGATTCTCTTCGCCCTTGATGACGCGCAACCGTTCCAGCGGAACCATCGCCACGACCGCACCACAATGGCACCGACCAACGAGCGTTTCCATGGTTCAGTTCTCCTGCCGCGGTGTTTACGGTCCTTCCATTTTTTTCTTCTCTGCCGCTTCGCGATCTGCGATGATATCGTCGGCAATGAGAATACGTTCAAAAAACAGCTTGAGCAGCACACAGAGATAGCGTCGGCCCATCTGGCCGAGGCGCAGCTTCGAACTGCCCCAGGTGCGGCCGTACCAGTTGATCGGGATCTGGGCGATGCGGTACTTGCGGATCAGCGCCGAAAGGGACATCTCGATCGTTATATTGAAATGGCTGGCGTAGAACGGGCCGCAGTGATCGATGACCTCGCGCCGGTACGCTTTGAACGCGTTGGTGAGATCGTTGAAGCGCGTCCAGAACATCAGCTGAATCAATTTGTTCGTCAGGCGATTAAACAATCGCTTGATGATCGGGTAGTCGACAACCTTTGCCCCCGCGACAAAGCGTGAACCGAACACGCAATCGTAGCCGTCGTTGATCGTCTGGTAGTATCGTATGACGTCCTCGGGATCGTCCGACTGGTCAGCCATCGCGATCACCACGACATCACCGGTCAACTCCTTGAGCCCGGTGCGCACGGCCCGGCCGAATCCCCGAGGTAACTCCCTGGGCACGATTCGCACGCGCGGGTCATCGGCCGCAAACGTTTCGACCATCTCGGCAGTGTTGTCATCACTGCTGTCATCGACGACAACGATTTCGGTATCGATTTCGTGCCGATCCACTGCCGCGATGATAGCCGATAGCGTGGCGGTGATTACACCACCCTCGTTGCAGGCGGGGATCAGGATGGAGAGGGAAGGCGTCTTCAATTTTCAATTCTTAATTCTGAACTCTCAATTTTAATGGGGAACGAAGATGGGGCGGAGCAGTGCTTCATTGTCGGTGAGCCATTGGTTGATATCCGCCGCGATCGTAGGCATATCCCGCGTGGGCTGCCAGCCGAGCTCGGCGGATGCCTTGTTGTAGTCGGTAATGTAAAGGCGCACGTCGACATCGCTGGTTTCCGGGCGGCTGCCGATTTCGACGGTGTTGCCTGTTATGTCCCGACAGAGCTTCGTAAGTTCCAGCAATGAGGCGGATGAATCGGTGCCGCCGCCGACGTTGTAGACGCGCCCGTCCCAGATTTCCGGTCGCGCCAATTGTAATTCGAGCAGTTCGAACAGATCGTCGACGTGGAGCACATCGCGCACCTGCTTGCCAATACCGCCCCAGCCGATGTAGGCCAATTCGAGCTGGAACCGGTGGCGTGCAACCCACAACGTCACGACGCCCTGATCCACCCTTCCCATTTGCCATGGGCCGGCCAGCACACCGCACCGATTGATCAGGCAGGGCATCTCGAAATGATGCACATACTCGGCGATCAGCAGTTCTGCTGCCAGCTTCGTCGTCCCGTAGATAGAGCGGCGCCCATCCATCGGGAATGATTCTGCGATCCCGGTGACGTCGGTCCACTCGTATCGTGAATCTGTTTCGCGCCAGGGAAGGGCGTTGATCGGTTCGATCGGATAGACGCGGCTCGTACTGATAAACAGCACCGCGGCTTTGTTTTTCCGTGCGGCTTCCAGACAGTTCACGGCACCGTTGAAATTGATGTCGACCAATTCCTTCGGATTATCGAGCCCTGCCTGTACGGACGGTTCGGCCGAGCACTCGATCATCAAGTCGAACGGTCCGACCGCATCAAGCTCCGGCGGTACCCGGATGTCGCCGCGTACGAAGGTCACGTTTGCCGCCTGCAACCGCTCGAGATTTAGCTCGCTGCCGCGCCGCATCAGATTGTCGAACGCCGTCACCCGCACATCGGGAAATGCGGCCCGCAATCGCACGCAGAGGTTGGAACCGACAAACCCTGCACCACCGGTGATCAGGATGTGGTTGAACGTCATTTCACTCCTCAATCGAGTCGTTTTTTGATTCCGGCGTACATGTCCTCGAGGATCATGTCGATGTCGTACGCCTGCTTCCACCCGGGATAATGCTGCTGGAATCTGGAGTTGTCAGAAATATACCAGATATGGTCGCCGCTGCGCGCTTCGTCGACATACACGTAATTTGCCTTGCATTCCGCCAGCACTTCCATCTTGTCGATTGCTTCCAGCATCGAAATGTTTGAATGACGGCCACCGCCGATGTTGTATACCGCGGCCCCGGCGCGCGGGTTGCGGATGACATGGGCAAACGCTGAGACCAGATCCGTGGCGTGGATATTGTCCCGCACCTGTTTGCCCTGGTACCCGAAGATTCGGTATTCGCGGCCGGAGATCACGCAGGTCATCAGGTACGCGAGAAAACCGTGGAGCTCAGCACCGGAGTGACAGGGGCCGGTCAGGCAGCCGCCGCGGAAGACAACTGTTTTCATCCCGAAATAGCGGCCATACTCCTGCACCAGCATGTCCGCTGCCAGCTTCGATACGCCGAACAGGCTGTGGGTGCAGTCGTCGACACTCATTGATTCGTCGATACCCTTTGCGAACGGATGGCCCGGGTCAATCTCCCAGCGGCTGTCAAGCTCTCTCAGCGGCAGAGAGTTCGGCCGGTCGCCATACACCTTGTTCGTGGACGTGAAGACGAACACCGCCTCGGGGCACGCTCGCCGCGTCTGTTCCAGCAGGTTGAGGGTGCCGTTGGCGTTGACGGTGAAATCAGTTTCGGGCTCGCGCGCCGCCCAGTCATGAGATGGTTGTGCCGCGGTGTGGATGACTGCTGCGATGTCGGTACCGTACTGATCGAAAATCCGGCGCAGCGCCTCGTTGTCACGGATGTCGACCGTTTCGTGCCGAAAGTTTGGAACCGCCTGCTCGAGCAGTTGCCGGTTCCAATCCGTCGACGCTTCGGCACCGAAAAAATAACTGCGCATATCGTTGTCGAGGCCGACAACAATATCGAACTGCGGCGCCAGGTGCCGGATCGATTCCGATCCGACGAGCCCGGAACTGCCGGTAACGATCAGGACACTCGCATGCATGTGCGAAATATCCGGCCGGTGACCGGCATGTCAAGCGTGATGGCAAGTCAGTAGGCGACCGTCGATATTACAAGCAACTTCAAATCGGTGTACATCGTTGTACATCTTTGCCTGAAGCGTTCTTGAAACCCGACTCCAGACGACACAACATCGCCTGCCAATATGCTACGTCACCTGATAAATATTGTCCTCGGCTGTATTCTCGGACATGCGGTCTACGTAAACTGTATCGGGATCCGCACGATCGATGTTGTCGGGCACCGTGTGATTTTGGAGGAGGCGCCATCGGCACCGCTGTGGCTCTATGCCGCGATTGGATTGCTGCTGGTCTACGCGGCGGATGAATGTCTGCGCCTGCACTCTGCAGCAGTACCTTTTGTCGGGCAACGGGCACTGGCGCCGCTACTTGTCCTCCTGCCCTTCAGTTTTTTCGCCACGTCGATGCTGTCACCTATTGTCTTTTCGGCGGTTGTCGCGATCTGTGTGGTCCGCGTCACGGCCAATCTTCCCGCACAGCGTGATCTGCCATGGCTGCATCCGTCACTTTTCATTGTGCTGGCTCTCGGTATCGTCAGCTACTTCACGATGCTGCAGTTGCGCGCTTTGGACAGTATGTATCTCAACTATTCCGACTGGGCGATCTACCTGAACGTCGTCGACAATACGATTAACGGCCGCTGGTTCTATTCGAACGAGCTCGGCCGCAACTACATGGGGCATCATTTTACCCCGGGCATGGTTCTCCTGCTGGCCCCCATGCTCGCGGCGTTCCGCACTGCCGCGCCATACTTTCTGATGAACGCATTAGTACTGCACGGCGGCGTTCTGATTCTCTATGCGTTCGCGCGCCGTCTGCAGATCCGTCGCCCTGTCGCGGTTGCCGTCGTCGCCGGGGCGTTGTTTTACCCGTCCCTGTCGCAAATGACGATGTCGATCTACTATGGTTTCCATCCGCTGCACCTGACGATGCCGCTGATCGCCGTGTTCGTTCTGCTTTGCGAACGCCGCGGCTCTCTCGAGAAGGGCGGTCGGCTGCGACTCAATACGATCCTTCTCGGGATCGTGTTCGTTCTCACTTTGGCGATTAAGGAAACGGTGCCCGTATTCTTCGGCGGTCTGGGTGTCGTCTACTTCCTGCTCGGCCGTCGTCGCCTGGGCTTTGTGCTGGCGGCGGCCAGCATCGTTTATTTTCTGATTGTCATGTTGTACGTCATTCCCGGAATCTCGGGCTTGGAGGAGTACGAGTTCACCAACCGCTACCACCATCTCGGCGACAGCATACGTGCAATCGCGCTGTCGCCGTTCCTTGAGCCCGGCACATTTTTCGATGCCCTTTTCCGGCCGCACAACATTTACTTCATTTTGCTGCTGCTACTCCCTGTTTTTGTCGCGGTGTTTTCTAAGCCCGTATACCTGATCGCCGCGGTTCCGACGCTGATGTTTGTTTGCCTGCAAAGTAGCACACAGCAGGCGAATATCGTGTTGCAGTACCAGTGTGAGGTTGTCATGCTCCTGCTCACAGCGACAGTTGTGGGATTGACCGCCGGCGAATCCAATCGGTGGTGCCGGGCACTGGGCTGCGGTATGTCCCGATTGCCAGGTGCGGCGGCGCTGTGCGCCGGAGTCGTCGTTGCAACGTTGCTGGCACATTTCTTTTTCGGCCTCGGTTATCTCGGTAAGAACAACAGCCAATACCTGCTCCATGCGCCCGGCTATTCCGATTCGGTCGAAGAACTGCGCGTACGCCTCGATGGATGCGCGGTCTCAGCAACACCACGTCTCGGCGCCCACCTCGTGTTTACCAACGACACGTATCTGGTCCTCTCTGAAGACACCCCGCAGGACCTTGTCGTGCTCGACCTCGACGACGAGATCACCGAGCGCCCCGAATTCGAGACGTATCGCTGGCGCCTGAGCAGTTCTGCCGCGTACGGCGTTGAAACGATGGTGGCACGCGACCGGAATTGGCTCATCTACGAACGATTGCCAACACCACAGACTGAGCGTGCGCCCGCCTTCAAACGAATTGACGATTCCCGCTGGTCTGAGCTGGGCACCGCGATCGAGGTGCGGGGCCGGCCACAACTTGAAGCGAGGGTCGTATCAGAGAAGTCGGAGCAGCAGGGGAGGAGTTACGAGATTGCGATTCGATTCAACGAGCCCGTATCCAGTGACATGAAAGTATCACTGCACGGCATGGGCTCGATCCCGGGCAGTCGAATCCCTCTTCAATCGGATCAACGCCATTTCGGTGACGGCACGTTGCCGGCGTTTCTCGCTGCTGCAGGTGACGTCTGGACAACGGTGTTTAAGCTCCAGGTATCATCGGATTTGGAGATAGGGGAACTGTCGATCGTAACGACACCGAAGCTTGCACCGGACCTTTCGCGACCGCCTTTTGAATAGTCTGCGCTGAAGGCGGCCCGACGCGATTTCAGTCAACTCCTGTGGGGAACGGCAACCAAATCGGATGCCTCGCGTATGCCATAGGAGGATTGCCCGGCGTTGCAAAGTGACACAGTCCGCCATAATGAGTTGCGCGGGTCGTCATATTTGTGTTTTCGGATTGGATAACTGCACAGCCTATCATATATTGTGGGCAACGCCGGCTTGCAGATACAATGGAGAAAGACATGGCAACTCTGAAGACCCTCATTCTCTGCGGAGCCATTGTCGTCATCAGTTCCGGCATTGCCTCCGCCCACCACTCCAAGCAAAATCTCGAAGCCGCGAAAGCCGCCGCTGTCGATGTGGCGAAACACGCATCAATGCTGCGTGAACTCCGTGTGAGGCTGGCGGAGTCGTTGCTCCGGGAAAGTGAAACATTTTTCGCGTCCATCCGGGCCAAAGGTGTACTCACCCGCGCCAGGGGCAGCAGTAAGCTCTCCTCGGCAACCCGCAATGTTGATCGTCTCCAGTCAACCATCGAGGTTGCCGAAGAAGCATACGTGCTCCTTAAAAAAAATGCCGATACCCGTTATCAGATAGTCCGGGCAAATCTGCATGCGCATACGCAGATGCTTGCCGGCCAGACACGCCCGTCGCCGGTGCCGCAGATCCACCCGACGGTCGATGCATTGATCGTTGCCGAACCTGTTGCCGCGACCTCGGTCCTTGAACCGGAGGTTGTCGAAGCGGACGCCGTGGTGCCGTTCGCGGTCGAGCCACTGCGTGTGATCGATCACGCGTGGATCGATGCAGTGACGGTGGAGATCGCGGGCATCCGTGCGGAGTACGACGATGTTCAGTTGCGTCTCGCGAAGCTCGTAACGGCAGCTACCGCTGTCCAGGGCACCAGGGCACAGCGCACCGCGCTGATCAAAGCCATGCACCAGACCAAGAAAGTCGGGGACAAACTGGCCCGTGAACTGGCGGAAAAGAAGGCCGAGCTCGCCGCTGCCCGGGTACCGACGACGCGGGAACTCGTGTTTAAGCAGCAGCAACCGGTCGCAACCGAAGCAGTCACCGAAGCCGGAACAGCCACGACGGCGACGCCGGGCCCGCCGACCCGCTCTGCTCTCGGCGGTTTCTTCAGAGCCATCGTCCGACCGTTCAGCGGCAGCCGGCGCAACCTCCCGGACTTCGACTTCCAGCCGCCAACCGGTATGCGCCCGGGCATGGTAGTGGCGAAGTACAAGGGTGAGAGCAAAGCTGCTCGCGAACTCGTCAAGCTGGCCAAGTCGTCCTTTGACCTGGTGAATCGCGAACGGTCGAAAGCCCGGCAGATGATGGTCAAAAAAGAGAAAGCCGTCCTCAAACTGCAGGAGCAGGCGGAGCAGGCAGTGTCGCGGGCCTACACGATAGCGGAACACGCCAAGTGGATCTCCACGGAAAAGGAACGTAGTGAATGGGCTAAGATGGTCCTGGAGGCGAAGCGACACGGCAAAAAGGTTGATCGGCAACTGTTCATCGCTCAGGCAATGCTCAAGACTGCCCGGCAGTCCTTCAGTAACTGGGACCACCAAGTGGTTCTGAACACCACCCGCGTGAAGCAGGCCGAAACCGCCTTCGACACCGCGCGTGCCCTCTACGCTGCCGCCAGAAAATGGCGCGCTACGCAGACGACCGGGATCGTCCGTGACCACAGTGGCGCGATGTGATTTGACGCCGTGCCTCGCCGTACCGCGCAGTCCGAGCCACACTTCTCCTGTTGTCTCTCTTCATCAGCGTCGTCATCGACAGGTTCTGAGCCTGCATGAAATCGCGCAGAACGTATTCGCAGTATGGTGGGACGCGGCCGGTTACATTGATTGAAAGGTTGTTGTCATAGTGCGTATGGGCAGCCAGGAAATCCTCGGTCGCTTCACGATCGATGAGGTCGGTCAGCTCACGGTTGAACAGTGCCCGCTGATTTTCTGGAATCACCTGCCGCGGTCGCTCGAACAGCAGGCTGGGGGTGTAGTGAACACCGTGCTCGCTGTAGAGTGCCCGCTCCTTCAACTGCTCGCGAAAGGTCGGCAGCAATAAAGTGTAGCTCTTGCCTGTCTACGAGAGCGAGTACTGGTGCAGCGCGTGCTTGATCGCGTCCATCGATCGGGACTTGGCGGCGCCCGGCTGGCCGAGCAAAAACCACAGACGCTTGCCGGCCTCGGCGCCGCGGCTGGTCTTGTCGATTTTCTCGACGAGTTTTCTGCGGATCACGCCTTTGCGGGCAACGCGCTCGTAACCGTATGGAATAAAGCGGTTGTGTCAGGTCAACCTGACCCGGTCACCGGTGCTCCACGCCCATGTGAGATCCCGGAACACCTTCAAGCCGGTCGACCTACTCATTGGATGGGGAGGGGGGGGCGCCTCGATTGTCGGTTCGTCGCTTGCCTGTTGTATCGGATGCAGTTCATCCGGTTTGGTTGCGGCAACGTGACAGAACTCACTTCAATGCGTTGATGGGCTGGCCGCCTGTCGTGCCGCTCGCAACCACTGTGCCGAGCGTTTGGTTTGCTACAAAGCATTGGAGCGGTATCTTGATCGTCCGTTTTTCCCTCCCTCCCTCCGCGTCCGGCGCAATGCGAATTCACAACGGAGAACGGCAATTGAAAACACATAACATCGCTATTTACGCCGGTGATGGCATCGGCATCGAAGTGACCGACGAAGTGCTAAAGGTGCTTGCGGCCCTGTCCGAAGTCTATGGCGATGCTCGCTATGAGGTCACCGAGTTCGACTGGGGCTCACGCTACTTTGCCAGCGCTGGCAAGGTTGTGCCGGACGACTACCTCGACGTGCTGCGCAAGTTCGACGCGGTATACCTCGGCGCTGTCGGAGATCCAGCCAATATTCCCGATCATGTTGCCCTGGTACCGCTGATTGAAATGCGGCAGCGCTTCGACCAGTACGTCTGCCTGCGTCCGTCCCGCCTGCTGCCGGGGGTCAAGTCGCCACTTGCCGATGCCGGCGACATCGACATCATGGTGGTGCGCGAAAATTCCGAGGGCGAGTACGTGAAGAACGGCGGGACCTTCAAAGTCGACCAGCCCGGCGAAACCGCGCTGGAGACCAGCGTCCACACCCGCGTCGGCATCGAACGTATCCTGCGTTACGGCTTCGAGCTCGCCGGTAAACGCCGCAAGCACCTGACCATGGCCACCAAGTCAAACGCCTTCAAATTCAGTATGGTGCTCTGGGACAAAGTGCTGGCCGAGATTGCGCCCGACTATCCGGACATCACTGTCGACAAATTCCACATCGACGCCCTGGCCATGAACTTCGTACGGTGTCCGCAGAATTACGATGTCGTTGTCGGCTCCAACCTGTTCGGCGACATTCTCAGCGATCTGGGCGGTGCCATTGTCGGCAGCCTGGGCGTCACGCCGAGCTGCAACATCAACCCCGCGCGCACCGCACCGTCGCTGTTCGAACCGGTTCACGGCTCGGCCCCCGACATTGCCGGCCAGGGCATTGCCAATCCGATTGCGGCGATCATGAGCGCCGGCATGATGATCGACTTCCTCGGTGAAAGCGCCGCAGCACAGCGGCTCGAAGCCTGTGTCATCGAAAACCTGAGCGCTGGCGAAGTCCGCACCCCGGACATTGGCGGGACATCGAAGACGTCCGATGTCGCCGATGATATCATCGCGCGCCTGAGGTCCTGACGGGGCCCGGAAACACGGCCATAGGGGATTTTAACGCCATAAAGATATTAATATAAAATACTTATGTAATAAAGACAGCTTCAGGAAAAGCCGCTTTCAGCGGCCGCCCGGGCGGATAAAGATACCGTACGAACCGCGATACTTGCGGATTTCGTTGTCGGTAGCTTGATGGTAAAACGTGAACCCCTGCCACGGGGCAAACCGCGTATAGACATACGGGTGCAGGCCGGCATCCAGACGCTTCGTCTTGATCTCGACACGGGCCTTCTGCCACGGGCCGATCACTTTGGCCGACTCGATGCGACCAGCGAAGCCCTCGACGATTTTAGCATACGGATATTTCAACTTCTTCGTCTTGTCGTCGACGATCTCTTTCGTGGTAATCAGGTAGCCCTCAGTCATTTCCTCGATCTGCGCCTGGGTGACATCCTTCGGTACATTCGGCAGTTCATGGAAGTTCGTCATGATTCGGAAGGTGCTGGGGTAATCGATCGTTGCCGGGTCCTGGTAGCCGCCTTTGACCCAGATGCCGTCGGGTTGGAACCGGTAGTCCACCTTGAACTGGACATAGTGCGCCATCATGCCCTGCAGCGTATAGGTTTCCGGTTGATTGACGGGTGCCGACGGTGACTGGGAAAAGCCAACGATCGGGCGGCTGCGGTGTTTGGGTTCGCCAGGAATGAAGTAGATAGCGCCAGGATTCCCGAACAACATTGCCGGGCTGAGAGTCTTGCGCGGGTTTTTGGGGTCCTCGATGCGAACGGTGAGATTGCCCTTGTCATCCATGGTGCCGTGCCAGCCTTTGCCGCGATAGACCAGGTGCGCGCCCTTCCATCTGCCTTTCGGCACGGTCGGCAAAGTCGCCACCATGTCGTCGTCCTGTGCCTTGCCTTTGCTACTATCCTTGGCATCGACCTTGTCATCACCAAAGCTACGCCGGTCTTTGAGCAGTTCTTCAAGCCGCTCAATTTTGCCTTTGGCGGCATAGAATTTTATCTCGAACTCCCCGATCTCTGCTTTGATCTTGTCGTATTCGGCCGTGCCCCCTTCGACCCGGTCATAACGATCGGAGAGCCGATCGAGTTTCTTTTCGAGTTCGGCGACTTCCTCATTGAGAGGCTCTCGCTCCTTAGCCATCTGTTTTTCGAGCTTGGCGACCAGTTCCTCGCGTTCTTCTTTCATCCGTAACAGCTTGCGCTCGAGGCTTTTGTTGCCGCCTAGATACTCAGCCAGCAAGGGGCTGTATTTGGCATCGCCCGCTTCGATTTTGTCGATGATTTGCTGTAGCTTGCGTGACAGTTCAGGTGTCTTGGGGATTGCTTCATCGGCGTTGCACAAGGCCGCCACCAACAATGCCAGGAGCAGGTTTTTCAGGCGATACATGCGTTCGGGCCCAGGTTGGAAGGGGGCTGTACGGTATTGCGGAAGGCAGAGTCGTACAACGTCGGTCTATGTCTTGAAACTGGTGGGTACCGGTGCGACATCGATTATTTTTACGCGGTCACCGACTTGAATCGTGCTCGGCCGGGTGACCGTGGCCCACAGTCCCCCCCGGCCGCTGCCAAGCGCCTTGGTCAAGCCCGGCACCTGTTCGTCCATGCGTTCGCATGGCGGTGTCGTGTCGCGCACGATGAGTTGTGCCGAGCCGACCTCCAGCGTGCAGCCCTGCAAGGCTCTGAAATCGAGACCGCGGATCAGCAGGTTAATGCGCCGCAGCGTCCACTGCAGTGGGATACCGAGCTCCGCTTCGACTTCCGCCCACAGCTCCTCGCTCATCAAGGTGACCGGGCGTTTGCCTTTGCCACGGAAATCGCCGCCGATACCGCTGTCCGCGGTAGCCTCTGCGACCAGGCACTCCTCCATCGGCGACCGCGACTTCGAACGGACCGCGATTCCTGTCAATTCACCGGATTCCGGCATGTTTTCTCCTATTGCGTGTGAGGCTTGTCTATTTCCTGTTAATATGATAGTATTAGTTGCGATAGCATCTGGGGCGCGAAATTATCGCGGTATTGACGCGAATAACCGCCGATGAAATTTAATATCATAAGAGACCATAGGCTATAGGCATGGCTGAACTGATCAGCAAACTGAAAAATTTCCTTTCCAACGACATCGGCATTGATCTGGGAACGGCCAACAGTCTGGTGTATCTCCGCGATCAGGGCATCGTCCTCAGCGAACCTTCCGTGGTGGCGGTGCTGGCGGAGACCGGCAAGGTCCTCGCCGTCGGCATGGAAGCGAAGCGCATGCTTGGCCGCACGCCGGGCAATATCAAAGCGATCCGCCCGATGAAGGACGGTGTCATTGCCGACTTCGAGATCACCGAGGAGATGCTGCGTTACTTCATCCAGAAAGTGCACCGCCGCTTCAAGATTATGCAGCCCCGAGTGCTCGTCGCCGTGCCGTCCGGAATCACTGAGGTGGAGACGCGCGCCGTCGAGGACAGTGCCGGCCGCGCTGGCGCCCGCGAAGTCTATCTGATCGAGGAGCCGATGGCCGCGGCTATCGGTGTAGGCATCCCGGTGCAGGATCCGATCGGCAACATGATCGTCGATATCGGCGGCGGTACGACCGAGGTAGCGGTAATCTCGCTCTCGGGTATCGTTGACTCCCGCAGCGTTCGCGTTGGTGGCGACAGCATGGACGGCTCCATCATCCGCTACATCAAACGTTCATACAGCCTGATGATCGGCGAACGCACCGCCGAGGAAATCAAGATCAAGATCGGCAGCTCTTACCCGATGGAGAAAGAGACGGAGATGCCGGTCAAAGGACGCGACCTCAATTCCGGCCTGCCGAAGACGGTCAACCTCACATCGGTCGAGATCCGTGAGGCGCTTCAGGAGCCGATCGCCAGCATTGTCGAAACCGTCCGCACCACCCTCGAGCGCTGCCCGCCCGAGCTTGCCGCCGACCTCATCGACCACGGCATCGTCCTGGCTGGCGGCGGTGCCTTGTTGCGTGGCATCGACCGATTGATCACCGAGGAAACCGGGTTGCCTGTCAACGTCGCCGATGAACCGCTCCTTGCCGTTGCCAAAGGCACCGGCATTGTGCTTGAGGAGATGGACACGCTGTCCCGCACGGTGACATACTCGAGCGCCCGCGGCGCCCGCCGGTAGAATATAAGAATTGCCCAGTGCCCAGTGTTCGGTGTTCAGCGCCGGATCCGTTGCCCCCATGGCCACAGACTCGAAACTTACACCGATGATGTTGCAGTACCGCGATGCCAAGGCGGAGCTGGACAACGATGTGTTGCTGCTTTTCCGGATGGGTGATTTCTACGAGCTCTTCTTCGAAGACGCCGTGCGTGGCAGCAAGCTCATGGACATCACCCTCACCAAGCGCGCCGGCGTCCCGATGGCCGGTGTCCCGCACCACGCCCTGGAGGGCTACCTCGGCCGCCTGGTCGAAAAAGGTACCAAGGTCGCCATCGCCGAGCAGATGGAAGACCCGAAGCTGGCCAAGGGTCTCGTCAAGCGCCAGGTCACCCAGATCATCACCCCCGGCACAATTGTCGAGGGTGCCGCGCTGGAATCGGGTCGCAGCAATTTCACAGTCGCCATCTGCCACGGCAAGAATGACTGCTTCGGCATCGCCATACTCGACATCAGTACCGGTGATTTCCGAATCACCCAGCTCGACGATCGAGAGCTGATGGAAATGGAGCTCAACCGCCTGCAGCCTGCCGAATGCCTGCTGCCCGAACGCCTGCACGGTGACTGGACGGAGGAAGGTTTCCCCGACCTCGGCCGCCAGCTCGCCTGGACGCCGATCGACGATTGGACCTTCGATACAGAGATCACCACCGACCTGCTGCAGCGCCATTTCGAAGTCGCCTCGCTCGATGGCTTCGGCTGCCGCGAGTTTCCGGCCGGCATCCGTGCCGCCGGTGCCGTGCTTTACTACGCCCAGAACAACCTGCGACGCAACGCCGATCATATCACCGTGCTGTCGCCGTATTCGTCGTCGAGCTACATGGTCGTCGATCGCATTTCGCAGCGCAACCTCGAACTGGTCGAGCCGTTGTTCACCGAGACCCGCAACGCTACACTGCTGGCTCTCCTCAATGAAACTATCACCCCGATGGGCAGCCGGCTGTTGCGCGAGTGGATTCTACGGCCGTTGCTCGAGATTCCGAAAATCCGCGAGCGCCAGGATGGCATAGAAGTATTCGTCAACGATCAATTGCTGGTGGTCGAACTGCGCGAGGTCTTGAGCGCTGTCAAGGATCTCGAGCGCACGATTACGCGGCTGAACGTCGGCGCTGCCAACGGTCGTGACCTGCGGGTGCTCCAGCACGGGCTTGCAGCCGTTCCCGACCTGCGCACTATCCTCGACACGACCAAGGACTCGGCGCTGCTCAATAGCCTCGCCGAGCGCCTCTACGGCCTGCCCGACCTGGTGGATCTCATCGACAACGCCGTCGTCGAAGACCCGCCACTGACGATCAAGGAAGGCGGAGTGATTCGCGAAGGGTACAATGAGCACCTCGAGGATTTCCGCAAAGGCGCCACGGAGGGCAAGCAGTGGCTCGCCGACCTGCAGGCGCGCGAACAGAAAGCAACCGGCATCAAGAACTTGAAAGTGCGGTTCAACAAGGTCTTTGGCTATTACATCGAGGTCAGCAAGTCGAATCTTGATCTCGTGCCGGACTCCTATACGCGCAAGCAGACCCTAACCAATGCCGAGCGCTTCATGACCGCGGAGCTCAAGGAAATCGAGGATAAAGTGCTCGGTGCCGAGGACAAAGCCAAAGCCCTCGAGTACGAACTCTTCCAGGAGCTGCGTGCCGCCGCTGTCGCCCGGACTGGCGCGATCCAGGACCTGGCCCGTGCCGTTGCCGCGGTTGACGTCCTTGGCAGCCTGGCGGAGGTGGCACTGCAAAACCACTACACGCGCCCTCTCGTCGACGACGAGATGGCGATCGACATCCGCGATGGCCGGCATCCAGTCATTGACCACCTCATGAAAGCCGAACCGTTCGTGCCGAACGATATTCATCTCGACGACGACACCAGCCAGATGATCATTCTCACCGGCCCGAACATGGCCGGAAAATCGACCTACATCCGGCAGGTCGCGCTGCTCACGCTGATGGCGCAGATGGGCAGTTTCATTCCGGCATCGAGTGCAGTGATCGGCCTGGTCGATCGCATCTTCACGCGGGTTGGCGCGGCGGACGACCTGTCACGCGGTCAGAGCACTTTCATGGTGGAGATGCTGGAGACCGCCAACATCCTGAACAATGCCACGAACCGCAGCCTCATCATTCTCGACGAGATCGGCCGTGGCACCAGCACCTTCGATGGACTCAGCATTGCCTGGGCGGTCGCCGAGTTCATCCACAATGCGTCCAGCCAGCGGGCGCGCACACTGTTCGCGACGCACTATCATGAGCTCACCGAGTTGTCCGTCACCATGCGCGGCGTGCAAAACTACAACGTGGCAGTCAAGGAACAGGGCGACTCGATCACCTTCATGCGCAAGATCGTCCCTGGCGCCTCCGACAAGAGCTACGGCATCCACGTTGCCCGCCTGGCGGGGTTGCCGCGGCAGGTCATCGAGCGTGCCAATGAAATCCTGGCCAACCTCGAAGGAAACGCTTTCGACGAAACCAACCAGCCGAAGCTCGCCAGGTCCCCGAAAAAGAAGGCGAAGCAGGACCAGGATCAACCCTCGTTGTTCGACGCGTGAGTCGATTCATCCGCCTGCTCCAGGTTGCTCTGCCTGCTGTATTTCCTTATCGCTTCCCGGCTTCCCTTCGCCTTTCATTCCCAGCCACACGCCTACACCGGTAATCACCAGCCAAGGCAGTGTCGACCATTTCCCCGGCAGCCCGACAAGCTCGCCGAGATTGAACGTCGAGTACTTCCGCACCAGCTCCGTAATCTCCGTGTCCAAGCCGATTGCCAGGATGTCGGGCGTCAGCATGTCGAGCCAGAACAACCGGTAGACCAGGGCCAGCGGATTGGCGAAGCGCGGGTCGAAGGCACCGGGGTCGGCGTACCCCGACGGCATCATCGGGTTCACTGCTGCGATCATCGTCATGTTCAACGCGGATAGGACCAACAACGCCGCCAGCACCGGAATCGTCCATGGTTTGTCCGGTAGCCGTGTCAGCAGCAGCACGTAAAAGCAAAGCACCGGGATCTGATACCGCGCACCGGTGCTTGAACCGGCGTGCCAGCCGTTGAACATCGCATTGATAACAAAGAAAATTGCGATGTTCGCAATGCACAGCCAGTACAGCCGATCACGCGGTACGCCTTTCCTGAACATGCCGTACAGCGACAGCAGCAGCACCGGCATAAAGAAGAATAAACCGCGATACGGCGTCACCGAAAGCCCCAGGACCGCATCCGGCGAGATGCGGCCGAACAGTCCGGCGACCGCGCCGGCGTCGCGGAATCGTGGGTTGTTGTGGACGCTGGCGAGTGCGAAGAACGAATCGAAACAGGCACGATGATACACGGCGAACAGCAGCAACGGCAGCAGCCCGCCAAGGCACATCCACAACAGTTGCCGCCATCGCTGCCGGCACCCCAGCGCGATGATCAGCGTCAGCAAAATGACGGCACAGGTGTACTCACACAGCACGGCCCAGCCCATGCAGAAGCCGACGCCGAACATGGCGGCTTTCGATTGGCGCTGGAAAAGGAGCAAGGCGACGATGACAAATGCAGCAGCGGTCGAATGCCCCCACAGTTGCGTGCTGAACGGGAACAGCAGGGTCCCGAAGAACAGCACAACGCACAGCAGGAACGCGCGCCGGCGCGCGACGCCCAGCGACACCAGAAGCGCCAGGAAACAGAGAATCGCGAGCGCTGCCGGCAACCCCGAAAGCACGACGGACAAGGCGTAACCGTTGAACAACAGCCAGCCGCCTGTCGTGGGATCGGCGCCGATCATCCGCTCGCCGTGAAACAGCACGAAGTACACCGGCACCCCGAGCATTGCGGGACCTGGCGCCTTGTTGGAGTAGTAATGTCCGGTGCGAGAATTGCGCGACCAGTCGCCGGTGTTGATGCCGATCTCTGGGTTCGGCAGGAATCGATCAATGCAGAACGATCCCGTTTCCGCATGCCCGGTCTCGACGAATGCGAAGATCGCATCGAGCCGCGACTGCTGGTTCCAGTTGGCGCCGTTGTAGAAGTACGCGACCGCAAACAGCACGACGCCGAACAGCAGAAGTTCATGTCGAAACCGCCCGATCAT
>CAUZJQ010000058.1:0-18953 GCA_963580095.1 Lentisphaeria bacterium
GGCAACGACATGTTCCGCATCGGTGTGAACGGTGCGAGCCAGCCGTTCGCCGAGTTCACAGCCAGCGACGGTTCCGGTCTGGTGACAGTCACCTCGCCGACGGCACTGGCGGCGGACACGTGGTATCACATCGCCGTGACCTTCAGCACGACGACGAACGAGTATCTATTATATATAGACGGTATAGAAGTTGCCGAAGTCGACACCTTCCTGCAGCCGATGGACACGGGCAACGGCGAGTTCACTACGCAGCTTGGTGATGCGACGTTCGATGGTATGATCGACGAGCTGCGCGTGTGGAGTGATGTCCGCAGCGCGGCGGAAATCGCCGACAACCTGGACAACGGCCTGGTTGGCAACGAAGCCGGACTGCTCGCCTACCTGCGTTTCGACGACGGTCCCGCCGCCGGTCCCGCCAGTGATGCGGTGTTTGCCAATGACTGGCTGACCAGCTGGAGCCATGCTGCGATCATCAACGGTGGCTCCATCATCGATGCGCCGCACGATTTCATCGTCAACAACCTGTCGGATGCCGACGACGATGACCTGCTCACCAGCCACGAGCTGGCGCTCGGCACCGATCCGCGTGACGACGACACCGATGATGACGGTACCAAGGACGGCGCCGAGTTCCAGGCCGGCAGCGATCCGCTCGATTCTCTGAGCCCGCCGCAGGACCGGATTCTGCACTCGCCCGCTGCCGGCGATTATGTTCAGTTCCAGGATGCCAGCCTGACTCAGGCACTGACTGATTTTACCGTCCAGGCCTGGATCGAGCCGGACGCAGCGAGCGGAGATTCATTCATCATCCGCCGCCACGAAGCGGACAGCCTGGACGTCAACTTCGAACTCGGTGTCAACGCTACAGGCGAACTGTATGTGTTGTATGAGGACGTGCTTGGTACCAACCAGACAGCCACCAGCATTGTTGATGTTCCGGCTGGCGAATGGTCGCATGTCGCCGCCACCTTCGATTCGACCACACGCCGGCTGGCCCTCTATCTCAATGGCGAGTCGGTGGCTGTCGCAGACAACGTCTTCCTGCTGCCGATTACCGAGGGTGACGATTTCATCACCCGTATCGGTGAAGGTTTCGTCGGTTACATCGACGAAGTGAGCGTCTACAGCAGCGCATTGGCGGAAGAAGAAATCGCCGGCGGCATGGACGATCTGCAGGTCGTGGACGGCGGTACAATCCCGGCAACCATCCTGGCCTACTTCCGGTTCGACGACAGCATTGCGTCTGACGGTAGCGGCACCGCGGAGAACTTCGCCCTGACGCCACGCACCGACTGGCTGACCAACTGGTCAAACGCCGGTGTGTTCGTCGCCAACGCCACCGTCGTGGCGCCGACCGCTGCCACCAGCGAGGCGCCGTTCGCCCTCGCGACGGCCGATTCCGACGGCGACGACATGGCGGACTCGTGGGAGCTGCAGTTCTTCGGCGATCTCAGCCGCAGCGGGCTCAATGATTTCGACGGTGACGGACTCAACGATCTTTACGAATTTCTCGCCGGCACCAACCCGCTCCTGGTCATCTCCGATGCCAGCGGCGTTACCGACGACCTGCTCGACGGCGACGCCGACGGACTCAACAACGGTCTCGAGCAGCACTTCGGGACGGATCCGGGCAACGGCGACACCGACGACGACAGCCTGCTCGACGGCGAAGAGATCGTTGACCTGCCTCTCACGATCGATGTCCTGAGCAACCCGCTTGACTCCCTCGGGCAGCGCGTCATCACGCCGCGCAGCCTCGACCTGAGCGAGGTTGCAACGCGGACTGCGAATGCCGGTGTTCTGTTGCCGGAGCAGGAGCGCTTCGGCAGTCTCGACGCCGACTGGAGATTCGATGCCTGGGTCCGTCTGGTTACGGATGCCGATGGGTTCATCTTCGGTGGGCGCCATGGCGGCCAGACGATCGTCTCGGTCGGTGTCGAAGCCAGCGTGCCGTTTGTCACGGTCCTGAACGACGACGGCAACTTCGTCAAGGTCGGTGGCAATGTGGTGCTGGCCGGCGATCCGACTCTGCCGACGTTCGCCGCCAACACGTGGAACCATGTATCGGCGAGATACAGTGCCGATGACACGACGGTGACGCTGTTTGTCAACGGCTACGAATGGCGCTCCAAGGTAACCGGTGCGATCCTCATGGAAATGCCGATCGACGAGGCGCCGACATTGTGGCTTGCCGGCGACAGCACGGCGGGCGCTGCGACAACACTGACGGACGGTTTCCTCGACGAGGTCCAGGTCCACATGACGCCGAGTGGCGGGGCCGATTCCAGCGGCGACTTCGTGACCATCGATCCGCCGGAGTCGATCGAGCTCGGTGAACTCGAGTCGAACACCGCTACCTTCGTTTTCCTGGAGCGGGCCGATCTGTCGTTGACGGCGAATGTGAGCGTCGATTCGCTGCTTGTGGAACTGGAGGACCCCAACACCGCCACCTCCGGCATCATCGAGGCCGGCGAGGTCGTCAACAGCTATTTCGTGCATCTCGATCCGATCGACTCCGGGCCGCTGGGGACGATCGGCACCATCGACTTCGGCAATCAGACGATCCTTGGCGTCATCTTCCTGTCATCGTCTTTGGACGGGACTGACGAAACCTTTGGTAACCCCGACACCGTCTATCCGATCGACCTCGGTGCCCGCGGCCTGGAGGTCACCGGAGCTGACTCATTTACAATTTCTGATGACTTCTCTTCGATCGATATCAACATTAGCACTTCCCTCGCCACGGACCAGATGCGTGTGATCACAGTGGGTGGAACGTCCGCCATCCTGCTGGCCGAGTACCGCTTCGACGACGGCGGGCTGACGGTCGAGGACTTCACGCAGCGTTATTCTGCGAGCAACGCTGTCGACTACGTGCTAGACGCTGCCGCGAATGGCGTCGGTAGTACGGCGGGGCATGCCAACTGGCTCGACGACACCGTATACGCTGTCGAGCATGAGTTCGAGGATGAGGACGACGACCTGATCCCGGACTGGTACGAAGAACTTTATGGCGCAGTCGATCCGGACCAGGACGACGACGGCGATGGGTTGACCAATTTCTACGAATACCTTGCAGGCACCGATCCGCTGAACCCCGACACCGACGGCGACGGCTTCACCGATCTGGAAGAAGACAGTGACAGCGACGATCTCAGCAACGCTTTCGAGCTGAAATTCGGTACGGATCCGGGTAATCCCGACAGCGACGATGACGGTCTGCTCGACGGCGAGGAGATCGATGTGTCAATCCCGCCGCCGCCGGCGACCAACCCGCTTGACTCTCTCGGGCAGCGGGAAATTGTCGGGCTCGGCCTCGATCTCAGTGTCGTGGCAACCGCGACCTCGAAAGCCGGTATAAAACTGCCGGAGCAGTCGCGATTCAGCAAACTGAACACCGATTGGTCGTTCCAGGCGGATTTCCAACTGGTAGCCGACGACACTGGTCTGCTGTTTGGTGTCCTGGTCGACGGCGCGACCGCGCTCGAGGTCGGCCTTGATGCCGGATCCCCGTACATCACCGTGTCGCTCGACGACGGTACGCAACGGACAGTCGGCGGACCGGTGGCGTTGCTCGGCGATCCGATCATGCCGGTATTTGCCGCCGGCGACTGGCATCGACTCACGGCGAACTACACTGCCTCGCTCGGTACTGTCGCTCTTCTCGTGGACGACTTCCTGTGGCGTACCGAGACGATCGGAGGGTTGCTTATGCAGAGCCCGGTTGGTGGTACGCCGGTGGTCTGGATGGCGGGTAACGGCAGCGGCACCGATGCTTCGGCACTGGACGACGGCTTCCTGGACAACGTCAAGGTGTTCGGTACAGAACTGGTCGCTGTTGGAGGGGACCTTGTCGCCAACGATGTCGGCGGCAGTTTTACCCTGAGCTATGCGGCGACGGGCCAGGGGCAAATTGTGCTCAACGGCGGGCTAGTCGACAGTTTTACCGATGCCGAGACAGGGTTCACCTCGATCCCGGTGACCGCCGGTTTTATCGAGGGCGCCAACACGCTGCAAGTCTTCATGGACAACAGCGGGCCGACTGGTATCCATCTGCAGTTCACGGACGTCGACCCGCTGATCAATAACCTGTTCAATACCGGTGTCGACTCCTCCGGCGCGGTGCTTGGTGACGGCAGTGACGATGAGCATTACTTCCTGGCCAGCGGCCCGACCGAGTCGGGGGCACCAGGCAGCGGCGTGATTCGTCGCGATGAGGATACCTGGGCCGGCAATACGGCGACGTCGCGCTGGGTCAGCACGCCGATCGCGGTTGTTGGTGACCAACCTGGCGCAAACGAAGGCGATCCCGACATTCCCGGCATCAACGGATCCTATGTCTGGCAGACAACCTTTAGCCTGGGCCAGGGCGGTGTGGTGCCAGAGGCTCAGCTGGCGGCGGCTCTGCTGGTCGACTATCGCTTCGACGACGGTGGCCTGACAGTTGAGGACTTTATCATTCCGCATCCGGCGATTACGTCTAATGATTTCGTGCTGGTTGCAGCGGACTTTGGCATCGGCGATGCCTTCGACCTGGCCGGAGGTGCCGGTGCCGACGGCCATGCCGACTGGTTGACCACGACTGCGGCTGACAGCCTGGACTTTGTCGATGCCGATGACGACCTCATACCGGACTGGTACGAAGCGGTCTATGGCGATCTGGATCCCGGCGCCGACAACGACGGCGATGGCTTGAACAACCTGTACGAATACCTTGCCGGACTCGATCCGCTCGACAACGACACCGACGACGACGGATTCCTCGACTACGACGAGCTCGACGGCGACGGCGATACGTTGACCGCCGGCGAAGAGCAGGAAATCGGCACCGATCCCAGCCGCGACGACACCGACGACGACGGCATCAATGACGACGCCGAGGTGACCGCCGGCACCCATCCGCTGTGCTCTGAGGACCAGAAGCGCACGACCGGTGACGATCTGCGTACCTTTACCCCCGGCGCCATGGACATTAGCTCGGTGTTGACCGACGGTGTGCAGTTGCCGGAACACAGCCGTTTCGAGCTGTCGGATTCGTGGACCATTGAGATGTGGTACAACACCGGTGTCGACAATAATGGTGTGCTGGCGGCAGCAAGGGCATTGGACCGTAACCTGATCGAACTGGGTGTCGAGAACGGCGTACCGTACGTGATCATGGAAAGCCTCGACAGCCAGACTACCAAAGTCGGTGGCGAGACCGACCTGCTTGGCGCTGCCCGGCCGCTCACCTCAACGTTTACAGCTTTCAACACGGACGAGTGGCGCCATGTCGCGGCCACCTACGACAGTGCGACCGAGTTGCTGATACTCTATGTCGACTGCACGATCTCACGTTTTGCCGAGGCTGTTGGCGCCCTCGACGCCGGACCGGGCGAGACGCCCTACGTCTACCTGGCCGGTGACGGCACGGCGGTCAACAATCTGGACAACGGTTTTCTGGACGAAGTGCGCATCTGGGGCTCGGCGCAATCGCTCAGTGACCTCAATGCCAGCTGCAACGGCCACGTGTCCAGCGGCAGCGGCATTGCCTATTACCGCTTCGACGACGGCGGTGCCTCGATCGAGGACTTCTCGAACCGCATCGACCTCGGCGGTGACGGCCGCGATTTCGTCATCACGGGCGTGTCTACGGCGACTTTCGTGCTC
Organism: Lentisphaeria bacterium; assembly: GCA_963580095.1. GTDB lineage: Bacteria > Verrucomicrobiota > Lentisphaeria > JABSQK01 > CAJWLW01 > CAJWLW01. The sequence continues at coordinate 5,650 of CAUZJQ010000058.1, forward strand.
AGCGCCGGGACCGTGCCGAACAACCCCGTTGCGTTGTATGGCGATGCTGAGGATGCCGACAATAACGGCATACCGGACTGCACCCAGGGCGTTTTGGGGATCGTTGTCGACGCTGATACAACGGCGGTCGGTTTCGGGGATGCAGCGGCACTCGATAATATTTCCGCCGGCTCGGTATCCGAGGAGTTCGAGGTCGCCGATCCTGGCTTTACCGCTGCCGTTGGCGATGTTGGCAACTTCAGTATCATCACCCCGGGCAACAGCAGTAATGGGGCGCTGGGGCACAGTGGTGCTTCGACCGATATCCTGAGCCTGGGCGTGTTGTCGACCAACACCTCCTTCGACTTCCGGCTGGATTCGGAGACCGCTGACTTGATCTTCCTGCCGGTGTTCAAGGACACTCTCAATTACACCCTCGTCTTCATTGTGCCCGGGGACACCGAGGACAGCGAGGACACCGACACCGAGGACACCGACACCGACACCGACACCGAGGACACCGGCACCGTCGGCACGGGACTGATCGGTGACGTCAACGGCACTTCCATCTGGGTCGTCGCAGACGGCGTGGAGACGACGATTGCCACGTCCGACGTCGTTGTGGCGCTTAATGAATGGAATACTGTGAATGTCGTCAACAGCGCCAGCACGGTCCAGGTGACCCTGAACGGCGTCGAGATCATGAGCGGTGTCCTGCCAGAGGAAGATGAGCTCGCGCTGGACGCCGGCCCCGATGCCGACGGCGACGGCCTCTCCGATCTGTACGAGTACCAGGCGCAAACCGATCCCAACCTGATTGATACCGACGAAGATCAGTTGCTGGACATCGATGAGGACGCCGACGGCGACGGCCTGACCAACTTGCAGGAACAGCTGCTTGGGACGCACCCGATGCTGACCGACACGGACGGCGACAGCTTGTCCGATCGCACCGAGAGCGACAACGGTACGGACCCGCTCGACCGCTTCAGTCCGAGCCAGGACGGTGTGCTCGAGATCGATCCGGATGATCCGGATCTGACCGGGCCGTACTTGCAGTTGCCAACCGACGACCGCTTGGCGCTGGAGGCCTGGACCCTGGAGGCCTGGGTGTTTGCCCACGACTTCGACACCGATGCGTCGCTGATCCACCGCAACACCGGCAATATCAACTATGTCCTGGGTATCACCACGGGCGGTTACCCGTTTGTGAAGTTCGACCGCCACGACCTGACCGGCACGGTGACGGTGGAGGCGAAAGGGCCCGATACGATCCTGGACAATGCCTGGGAACATGTCGCGGCCTCCTGGGATCCGGAAACCGACTTCCTGCGCCTGTTCGTCAACGGCGTCGAGGAAGCCTCGACGATTGTCATCGAAAACGTGGCACTGAACGGACCCGGCCCGGTCTTCACCAGGATTGGTGAAGGCTTCGACGGATATATGGAAGAAGTCCGCATCTGGAGCGGCGCGGCAAACGAAGCGACAATCGCTGCCAGCATGAACTCTGTGCTCACATCCGTGGCCACTGACGAGGGGCCGGCGGCCAGCGGCGCGGGGTCGTTAGCGAGCCATTTCCGATTTGACGGCGGCGAAGTCGCTTTCTATGATGTCCGCTACGCGGCGGACGCGACGTATCCGCGGGACTGGACCAGCCTGTGGGGCAACTCCGCTACGCTGACAGGTGACGGCGCCAAGATCGTCGACGTTGCGACGCTGGCGGAAATCCCGCCAGTGGCAGTTATCGATGCCGATGCCGACAACGATGGCATGGACGACGAGTGGGAGTTGCGTTTCTTCGGCGACCTCGTATCGAGTGATGGCAGCGAGGATGTGGACGACGACAGTCTGACGACGTTGTATGAATTCCTGTCCGGCACCGATCCGCGTTTGGTCGACAGTGACAATGACGGCCTCGACGATGCCGAGGACGACACCGATGCCGACGGTTTGAGCAATGCTACCGAGCAGCGCTTCGGTACCGACGCCTCAAACGACGACACCGACGACGACGGCTTTAGCGATGGCGACGAAGTCGACCAGCGGACGCATCCGGCTTACTCACTCAGCTTCCCGACGGCGGTCGGCCTTCCCAAGGCACCGATCCACCGCAGCCTGGACCTTGCGGAGGTGGCGGCGACCACGGCCGACCTCGGCATCAAGCTGCCGATTCAGGACCGCTTCCGCAATCTCGGTACGGGTTCCTTCAGTGCCGAGGCCTGGATCCAGCTCGGCGCCGACACCGACGGCCTGATCCTGGCCGGGGTTGTCGACGGCGTGACCGCGTTGAAGGTTGGTATTGAGAACGGTGCACCGTTCGTCAGCCTGCTGCAGGACGACGGTACGACGATGAAACTCGGTGGCGACGACGTGCCGATTGGCACGATCGACACCGGTGAGATGGCGCCTTTCGGCTCCGGCGAATGGCATCACGTTGCAGTGAGCTATAACTCGAGCGACAACGCCCTGATGCTGGTTGTCGACGGTGTGCTGTGGGCCGAATCGGCCAGCGACATTCGCGAATCCGGACCGGTCGAAGGCATCCTCACGCTGTGGATGGCTGGTGACCGTACCGGCGCCGCCGACACCTACTTCGACGACGGTTACCTGGACGAGTTCCGCATCTGGACGCTGGCCCGCTCACGCCAGGACTTCGAAAACAACCGCCACTCCTGGATTCAGGAAGGCGATGAGAGCCTTCTGGCCTATTACCGCTTTGACGACGGCGGCGACAACATCGAGGACTTCCGTGTGCCGATCCGCGGCAACCGTATCGGATTGAACTTCGCGATCGACCAACCCGGCCTGACCTCACTTGATGAGGCGGCGCTGGTCGACGGGCTCGACGACAGGGACCGCGATGGCGTGGCCGACTGGTACCACGCTTTGTTTGACGAAGAGGTCAACGTTTTCCCCTTCTCAGTGCCGGGATTCCAGGCAGGGCAGGCCGTAGACTTCAATTTCGAAGCAGCCGGTATCTTCGCGGAAAATCTCGAGGAATTCGCGGGCGGCGGCTTCTATCTGTTTGTCAACGAGCCATTGACATGGATTGAGGCGCGCGACTTCGCCATCTCGCTGGGCGGTCAGTTGCCGGTGATCGAGTCGGCGGCGCTCAACAACTTCATTGGCCAGCAGGTGGCTGAAGCCGAGGTGTGGATCGGCTTGACGGACCAGGTCGAGGAGGACGTTTTCCGCTGGATCGACGGCACAGTCTGGGATGAGGACAACGACTTTGACGGCTTCGCCGAGGGTCAACCGGACGACAGCAACAACGAGGGCGGCTCCGATGGCGAGGACTTCGTTGCCATGGCGACTGGCGGTGGCTGGAATGATCATCCGATCCTCCTGAACGGGGAGTCGTTCGAGTTGCCGTTCATCATCGAGTTCGCGACAGAACCGAACCTGCCTAGCCAGTCGGATTCGAACTTTGCCGGCGGTGGCGAGATCGAATTGAATACTGCGGTCCTGCCGAGTGAACAGGGCTGGACCTATGCCAATGCCGGCAACGACCTTGAAGAGGCGGACGCCTTTTCAGCGGCCGGCGGCGCGATCACGCAGGACACTGTCGGCTCCGGTCTCAACACCGGTACGAATCAGTATGTCTTGTCCGGTACCGAGTTGATTGCCGAGATCGATATGTCAGAATCAATGACGCTGACGATCATTGCGTCGATAGATCAGTATGAGAACGACGAGGACGACGACGTCGTTGTCGTCGGTGACGACGGCGAGGCCGGTGACGAACCGGTCGATTCGGTAGCTACCGCCGGTGGCTTCGGCTTCAAGGTGACGTCGTCGGGAGGCAGCGTGACCTTCCGGCTCAATGACCAGGAGATCGTCATTGAATCGGGCGATGCGCAGCAGGTGATCGCAAGCAGTACCACGTCGTCGCAGACGTATGAGATCCTGGTCAATCCGGCGGCCGGCACCTACGAATTCTCGGTAAACGGCAGCGAAGTGGCCTCCGGCGACCTCGACGGGGACACCGGCAGTTCCGTGAGCTTCGGCGATATCGGCAACACCGGCAATGCCGAGGCGACGATCTCGTCGCTGGCTATCGAGCAGACGTTTATCTCCGATGTCACCGTCAATACTGCCGGGTTTGGCGCTGAGGACGATGACGACGACGGCCTGAGCAACCTCTACGAATACTACGCCCGCACCAGTGCGTTGATCGGGGACAGCGACGGCGACGGCATTCCGGATACCCTCGAGGACACCGACGGCGACGGCCTCAACAACCTCGAGGAACAGGAGTTAGGGAGTGATCCGTGTATCCCGGATACTGACGGCGACAGTGTCGCCGACGGCGCCGAAGTGGCTGCCGGCACAGATCCACTGGACGGTACCGACCCCGGTTACAACGCTGTCCTGCAGATCGATCCCGACACCGATGCCGGGGCCAAGGTCATCCTGCCGATCAGCAGCCGTTTCGCAGCCAGCGGCGGCTGGACAGCCGAGGCGTGGGTGTATCCGGACGACTTCGACACCGAGAGTATCGTCATTCGCCGCAGCACCGGCAACATCAACTATGAACTGGGCATCGACATCGCGGGCCGTCCATTTGCCAGATTTGCAAACGTGCTCGGCGACTTTGAGGTCAAAGCGGCGGCAATCGACAACATCACGGTCGGTGCCTGGACGCATCTGGCGGCGGTCTTCAATCCGGACGATGAAAGTCTGCGTGTTTATGTCAACGGTACCGAGGAAGCGGGGAGCCTGATTGCGCTCGAGACCCTGATCAACGGACCGGGGCCGGCAGTGACTGTCGTCGGTGAAGGTTTCGACGGTATGATCGACGAGGCCCGCATCTGGACGAGTGCGAAATCTGCAAGCGAGATCGAGTCGAATCGCCACGTCATCCTCGCTGGCGGCATGACTTCCTACCTGCGCTTCGACCATGCCGAACTGTCGCTGGATGCCGGTACGACCCGTTACGCAGCCGACTACACGTTGTCGAAGGACTGGCGCAACAACTACTGGAACTCGGCGTTACTGACGACCGGCGCAACGATCGTTGTACCGGCCGTGGAACCGCCGGTCACCTTCGAAACAGACCTCGATAGCGACGGCATGTCCGACCAGTGGGAGATTGCCAACTTTGGCGACCTCAGCCGCGACGGCCTAAGCGACTTCGACGGCGACGGCCTCACCGACCTCTACGAATTCTATGCCGGCTCGAGCCCCTTCCTGGCCGATGTTGACAACGACGGTTTCAGTGACAGTTACGACGACGAGGACAGCGACGGCCTGACCAATATCCAGGAACAGTTCTACCGCACCGATCCCAGTAACGACGACACGGATGACGATGGCGAAACGGACGGCGACGAAATTGATCAGGACACCAATCCGAACTACTCGATGAGCGCTGTCGAGCTGCGTGAAGGCGTTGTCAGCAGTTCAACCCCACGAGTCCTGGCCCTCAATTCCATCGAGGACCGCGGCCTGTCGCTACCGAAGCCGGGGCGCTTCACCCGCCTCGGTGTCGGGTCGTGGACGATGGAGACCTGGGTCTACCTTGAAACTGACACTACCGGTACGATCCTGGCAGTGCGCGCGTCGAGCCAGAACATCGCCGAATTCGGTGTCACTGACGGTATTCCGTACGCCAGCTACACGACCCAGACAGGTAACGTGTTGACAGCGGGCGGTGCCGGTGAATTCACCGCCTTGCCGGCCAATGAATGGCACCATGTGGCGGCCGTCTTTGACCGCGGTGCTCAGACGATCATCGTTTATATAGATGGTCTGATCTGGGATGCAGCGACCAACCACGTTGCTTTCGACGAACCGCTTGCCGGCGATGCCACTATGTATATCGCTGGTGACGGCACCGGAGTAGCCGATACTGCGCTGACCGACGGTTACTTCGACGAAATCCGCATTTGGAGCGTGACGCGCACACGCGCCGAGATCGAAGCGTCCCGCGACCAACTGGTGCCGGAAGGTTCGGAAGACCTGCTGGCTTACTACCGTTTCGACGACGGCGGCGACACGATCGAGGATTTCCGCGTCCCGATCCGCGGCGATCGCACCGGCAACGAATACGCCCTCAGCGGTGTCACGACCGACGGTTTTGTGGCGGCGGTCATTGCCAATGGTACAGCCGTCGGTAAGGCGGCGGTCGCGTTCGATGGCGTCGATGGACCACCGGTGGATGCGCTGAACGGGCTCGCCCATCAGACAGAGAATGGCGATGACTTCAATGGTGACGGCATTCCCGACTGGTTCGAGGCCCTTAATTTCACCGACGCTCTTTTGCCGAACTTCACCGAACCGGCAGGCAGGGTGTCGGTTGTCGAGACCAGCGTCCTGGACAACACCGTCCTCGGCGGCTACAGCGTCGAGGGCTGGAACCCGGAAATGACGCCGCTGCAGAGCGCCGACCTGTTGACGGAGGGAGTTGAGACGATATATCTGTCGAAGGACTTCTTCTTCGACGTTCCGGAAATTGTCCTGCAGGCGATGGCGGAGAACAATTTCACCAATCCGGTGCTGGTTGGCGTCAGCACGACGACGCCCGCCTATACCGATGCGGCGAACGCTGCCGGCGCCATCAATGCGTACACTGACCAGTTCTTCTTCGACATTGCGAGCGGTTCCGGTTTGAACAGCGTGCTGACGACATACGGCACTGACATCACGGATGGCCTGTACTTCGGATGGAACCGCATGACGTGGCGTCTTACCGGCCCGAACGATCCGCTGTCATTGCCGGAGACTGCCGTCGATCCGTTTGCTATTGGTATGGTCGTACGTTTCGATAATGCACAGGGTACGACGACCGACGTTGCTTTCGGACAACTCGGCTCGTCCGGCGCTTTCCCGGGTGTCGATGATGAGGGCGGGATAAGTGTCCAATACGAAATGGACGCCCCGATTCGCTTGTGGAGTGCTGCCGAGACCTGGTTGTCTTTTGTACCGCCGGCCGCCGGTGAAGTGCCGCCGAACGACGAGTTCGGCCGCAGCTGGACACACCCGTTCTACGGACTGAGCAATGCCCAGGTCGCCGCAGTCAATGCGTCGCACACCGTCGAGATTATCGACGAAACAGGCAACCTGCTGAGCGGTGGCGAACAGGTGGACAACACGATTAGCATCGGAATCGGCAGCGACGTCCAGGGAGACCCGGACAATGACGGTATCAACAACTTCTACGAGTTCCTCTCCGGCAATGACCCGAACCGTGCGGACACGGATAACGATGGTATCAATGACGGCGATGAAGACGAGGACAACGATGGCCTGACCAATATTCAGGAAATGGAACTCAGTACCCATCCGTTGAGCGACGACACAGATGGTGATAGTGATGCGGACAACGCCGAATGGCTGGCTGGAACTGACGGCGCCGCGGCGACGGACCCAGCAGTCGACGGCGTGCTCGAACTCGACGGTAGCGGCGACTTCGTGTCCTTGCCGCAGGCCAGTCGGTTTGCCTTCGATGGCGGCTGGACAATTGAAGCATGGGTGAATCCGCAGGCCGCCTTTGCCGGCGAGGATATCATCATCAGCCGCAACGTCGGCCCGGAGAACTACACCCTCGGTATTACCGCTGCGGGTTTGCCGTTCGTGCGTTTCACCGACGTCGACGAAGTGACACCGCTGCAGGTGACCTCGGTCGATGACTTCGTACCGCTCGATATCTGGACGCATCTCGCGGCAGTGTTCAATCCGGTCGACGAAAGCCTGCGCTTGTATGTCAACGGCGCTGAAGAGGCCGCTGCAATCACCTTGAACACAAGTGCAACCAATGGTCCGGGACCGGTATCGACAACCATCGGTGCCGGCTTTGACGGTTGGATCGATGAAGTGCGCATTTGGGCCACCGCGCGCTCCAAGGCCTCGATCAACAGCCAGCGCACGGTCATCCTGGCGACCGCCGGCGGTCTTGCCAGTTACCTGCGTTTCGACCATCAGGTGATTACCCGGAACGGTGTCGAGTACGCCGTCGACTACAACTGGTTCCAGGACTGGCGCGCCGATTACAGACATGCCGCGATCCTCGAGGGCGATGCCACCATCGTCGTGCCCGATACCGAGCTGCCGGTGAGAATTACCGATGACAACGACGGCGATTTGATGGCAGATGTGTGGGAAATCGCCCACTTCGGCAACCTCGATTCCAATGGCCAGATTGACAGCGACGGCGATCGTCTGAATGACCTGTACGAGTACTTCTCCAACACCAATCCATTGGTTGCGGACACCGACGCGGCCACCGATACCGACGGCCGGAACGACTTCTACGATGACACCGACGGCGACTCGATCTCCAACGGACAGGAGCAGGAGATCGGCACCGATCCGGCCAACGCCGATACCGACGATGACGGTATTGCGGACAATGTCGAGCTCGATGACCTGACCAACCCGCAGTATTCGAGCGACTACATGGTTGGTGTTGCGAAACCGCCTGTCATGCGCAGCTTGCCCTGGGCGAACGTCCCAGCCGGCGGAGTCGTGCTGCCCCGCCAGAAGCGCTTCGAGTCACTCAGTGAATGGACGATCGAGGCCTGGATCCGCCCGGGGGCCGACGGTGATGGTTTGATCGCCGGTGCCCGCGTCAATGGGGCGCTTTCGATCAAGTTCGGTTTGGAAAATCACGTACCGTATGCCAGCTTCGTTTCGAGCTCTCCCGATCCAGTCAACCCGTTGATCAACCGGGTCGTAAAAGTCGGTGGCGGTGTCGACACTTTCACGGCATTGGCACCGGATGAGTGGCACCATGTGGCGGTGGTCTACGATGACGAGGAATTTGAGCTGGCATTGGTTGTCGACGGTTTGCTTACACGCACTGTCAGCAATGTTTTCCCGGTCGACATGCCGGCCGGTGGCGATGTCATCGTCTCCCTTGGTGGTGATGGCGACGGCACAGACCCGGACAACGTCTTTACAGACGGTTTCGTCGATGAGTTCCGTTTCTGGCGCACCGCGCGGACGCGGGCACTGATTGAGCAGTTCCGGGATAACATCGTGCAGGAAGGTGACTTCGAGCTTCTCGCCTACTATCGCTTCGACGATGGCGGCGAGACTGTTGAAGACTATCGCGTGCCGATCCGCGGCAACCGCATCGGTTTCGACTACGTCCTCGATATCGTGCCTGGCGCCACCGATGTAACTGACACGCAGTTTGCAACGGTGTACGGGTTCGACGACATCAACAACGACGCAATCGCTGATGCGTTCGAAGCAATGTTCAGCGATACCTTCGACATTTTTGACTTCAACCTGCCGGACATTGAGAGCTTCCAGGGCGTGCCGCTGGACCAGATCACAGGGCAGTTCAAAATCGATGCGCTCAGCCTGCCTTCGGCGCAAGGCTGGGCTTTCGCCGGTGCTGGGGAGGATGCCACGTTCAGCGCTGTCAATGGTCGCATCGTGCAGAACACCATGGGCCAGGATCTGGGGACAACGGCTACCTACACCGAAGGCCCGGTCAATGGCGCCGAACCGTTTATCCTCGAGTTCACTGCCCGCATCGCTGATTTCGAGCGGCAGCCGGTCGACCAGAACGAGACACCGGATCACTTCGGTTTCGCGGTCGTCATCGACGGCGGCGCCTATCGTGTGGTGATTGGCATGAGCGAGGGTACGCTGGCGATTGCCAATGGCACGGATGCTGTGGAGAACACCTTTGTGCCACTGGACAACACTCAGCTTCGAGACATCCGTGTGGTCGGCGATCCCAGCACCGGCTATCAGGTGTTCGTCGATAACAATCTGGTCGCCGAAGGACCGTTCGGACAGACTGGCGGCGGCTCCGGAAATCTGCAGATCGGCGATATCAGCGGCGCTTCGAATGCCCAGGCCGAGTTGATCCAACTGGAGTTTGTCCAGTTCGATGCCGATGTCGAGGTGGCCGATTCGATCACGACGTCCAGCCGTATTGAACTTAATACCAACCAGCTCCCGTCGCAGCAGGGCTTCACCTTTGTCGGTACCGACGAGGCCGATGTGTTCAATGCCGACAGCGGCCTGCTGGTCATGGATACTGTTGGTAGCGGATTCGCGGGCGATAACGCGACGCTCGGTTATTCGCTGACTGAAGAACTGGATGCCAATCTTGCCTTTATACTGACCGTACGGATGCGTGTTGTGCGCGTCGAGCTCGCCACCCAGGAACAGACCGGCGACGATGAAGCTGAAACCGCTGAGCCGGTACCGATCGATGCGGCCGCGCGCGGTTTCGAAATTCGTCTCGGCCAGCCGGGCGTGACGCTCCAGTTTGACGATGATTCCGTCAACGTCATTGCCGGCGGCACGTCGACTGTCAATCTCGAAACCACCGCCTTCCATGAATACCGCCTCATCGGTGACCTCGAAGGCAATGTCGAAGTGTTTATCGACGACGAATCGCGGGCGACCGGCAATATCGGTGCCGGTGGAATCACCGAACTGTTCCTCGGTGATTCCAGCGCTAATGCCAACGCCAATGTCGAGATTGCCAGCCTGGTGCTCGAGCAGTCACAGGAATCGGTGCAAGCCAGCCTTGGTTTCGCCGAGCTCGACAGCGACAGCGACGGCCTGACCAACCTCTACGAGTATCGCACCCACACCAGCCCGCTCGCCAAAGACACGGATGGTGACGGTGTCGATGACGATATCGAAGACGCGGACGGCGACGGCTTGTCGAACGAAGACGAGCAGATTGCCGGCACCGATCCGTGCAATGTCGATACGGATGATGACGGGGTCAGCGACGGTGACGAAGTCGAGGCCGGCTTCGATCCGGCGGATGCTACCAGTATCGTGGTCGAGCGCCTCCTCGAAGTTGCGGCGGATGATTATGTCCAGCTGCCGAAGACCAGCCGCGCCGCCGGCCAAAGCTTCACTCTCGGTGCCTGGGTCTATCCTCGTGCCGCCGGTGGTACGCTCTTCCGCCGCACAGTCGGTGCTACAACCGGTCTCACGGGTTACACCAACTACGAGTTCGGTATCGATGCGGACAAGCGTCCGTACATCATGTTCCATCCGAATACGGGTGGCGATGAAATCAGGCTGCCGACGGCCCTGATCATTGGCGTGAACGACACGATCAACCTCTTTGCATGGTCGCACCTGACCGCGTCCTACGATGCCGTCACCAGGGACTTGAAGTTGTACATCAACGGTACGCTGATCCATTCGCAGCGGGTGCTGACCGGACCGTTCACCAACGGCCCGGGGCCGGTCGATGTCCGCATCGGCGACGGCTTCGACGGTTTCATCGACGAAGTTCGGATCACCCAGTCGGCACTGTCGATCCAGGACATCAACGCGTCGATGGTCGGCGCCGCCGCCGGCGCCAGCAGCGTTTATTATCGCTTCGACGACGGCACCAACTCGGCTCGTACCGCCGGCCATGTCCAGGACTTCGGTGTAGCCAGGGCCGACTGGTGGCGCTTCTGGCAGAACGCCGGTACGCTTGTCGATGGCGATGCCACACCTGCTAACGGCGCCAAAATGATCCGCGACGTAGACGCTGTCCCGGCCAATACGCATCCATTCATTGAAGGCAAGATCGCCGACACCGACCTCGACGGTATGGCCGATTGGTGGGAACAGTCGTACTTCGCGACGCTCGATCGCGATGGCACGGACGACGACGACGGCGACTTCATGACTGACTTGTTCGAGTTCCTCGCCGGAACAAATCCGCGTGTCTTTTCCAGTGACGGCACCACAGCCGACTTCTTCGCTGATCCCGATGCCGACGGACTCAAGAACTGGGACGAGCAGCTTTTCGGTACCCACCCGAATCTGGCCGACTCCGATGACGACGGCATCGACGACAAGATCGAGTTCGAAAACCGTACCAACGTCCGTGACTCGCTCGATCCGTTCGTCACGCGGGTCGGTAACTTCGACGGCGAAAACGACTACATCACGGTTATCGACAACGACTCGCTCGACGAGGGTGTGTACACCGTCACCTTATGGGTCAACCCGAACAACAAAAATAACGTGAGCATGACGCTGCTCGAGAAGCATGTCGGCACAGATAACCTCTACACCTACCGGGTCTATCTCGAAGATGACAACCGGGTCACATTCGAGTATCACACGGAAGTGACCAACATGCTGGTCTCTGTTACATCGGAGCGCAGCCTGGTCGGCGGCGAGTTCTCGATGATCGCGATCAGTCTCGACCTGAGCCAGTTCCACATGGCCCTGGACCTGTTCATTCCGAATGGTCAGAGCTTCGACCGTGAGACGGAAATCGGTATGCCGTTCGGCAATGCTATGGCCGGTCCCGGTAATCTCTATATCGGTGGCTCCTGGGACGACGCCATCGGGCAGATCGGCGATCTGTACAGCGGCGAGCTCGACGAGATCGCTATCTGGCAGGGCGTGATGTCCGCAGAAGAACTGGGCGGCATCTACGATAGCGGGCGTTTGTCCTCCTTCCAGTTCGTCGAAGAGGCCACCGGCACCGCGGCCGGCAGTGACGACGAGCAGGGTGATGCCGCCGCCGGCGCCGTTGATGAGGTCGGCGGCGAAACCGGCGATGCGGCTGAAGGTGACGCTGCGGACGATGACGCTGACGGCGCGGATGATGCGGGTGATGCGGATGACGAGGCAGTTGTCGAAGGTGGCGAAGCCGATGACGTTGCCGGCAGCGGAATCGCCGGTGATGTTGTCGAACCGGATGAAGGCGGTATCGCTGCGGGCGACGAACAAATCGACGAAGAGACCGTCACCATCGCGCAGATCCTGCTGCCGCGCCTGCTTGCCTACTACACCTTTGATGACGGCGGTGCGGATCGCATTACCGGCAACGAGGCGCCGGGTGTCGGCAGTCTGGAAGACTTCACGCACAGCTTCGATTGGCTGCTCAACTGGCGTCATGCCGGTGTGGTCACCGGTAACGTCTTCGATACCAGTGCCGAAGCGCTGCTCGACAATGACGGTGACGGTCTGCCGAACTGGTTCGAGCTGCTGTTCAGTGAGAACCTGATTGTCCTCAAGGATGCCCCCGGCATTGGTGAGTTCGATCTCAACCCGAACAATGCCGATACCGATGGCGACGGCGAGAGGGACGCCGACGAAGACTTCGACTACGACGGCTTGACCAATATCGAAGAATTCCTCGGGGTCGACGGCAAACGGCCGTTGCCGGGTCTGGCGATCTATGACGACGTCGGCAATGTATGGAACATCACGGACTTGACGGCGAACTTCGCAGCCGAGGAACCGCTCCCGGATCCGGCCAATGTGGGCAAGGTTTTCTTCGTCGATGTCAACGTCGACGGGACCGATCCTGGAGATAATTTCGATGGCCAGCAGGGCAAGCTCGCCACTTGCGCGGTGTGTGACGGGACACTGGCGGACTGGACGTT
>CAUZJQ010000059.1:0-18740 GCA_963580095.1 Lentisphaeria bacterium
TTCCGTGCTATCTTTTTTTTTGGGGGGGGGGCGCACCGTTTCTGTGCCCCCACCGTCCTAATGATGTTGTTGGCGTCTAACTGCAAGGGCCGTCCTACAAAACGTTCCCGTAAATCCATTCCCTTGGAAAGCGCGCGAGTATGAGTTTGGCATGACGGTTGTTTTCCTCTTTTTTGCAACGAAGCTCGAACTACATTGACCCGTAGCACGACCACCGCACCGATGCACCGACTGCGGGCCGGCGCCAAACACCGCGCGTCTCGGTGTTCGTCCCCAAAAAGCACGTAGATGATTGGATCCAAAATGGCACACGGCAATGAACAAACACTCATCCCGGATCCAAACTTTCCACTTATTCAGCTTCCGGGCGAGTACGACTCTCACCGCAGCACAAACTGTCTCCAGCTCAGCGAAGGGGAGGCGTACAACCTGATCGATGCCGAGGGCCCCGGCTGCGTTCGTCATTTCTGGATCACCACGTCTGGAACGTCTGCGCTCGAAATAGAAATCATCTGCGATGGCGTTCAGCAGATTCAGATGATGATGCCCCAATTCTTCGGCGTCCTACTGGGAAAGGAATTCTATCGCATTGAATCAGCCGCGATCAATCTGCTGCCGCAAAACGGGTATAATTCATACTTTCCCATTCCCTTTCAGTCCTCCTGCAGGATAAGCCTGCGCAACACAGATCCGAACACGGCATCGATCTGGTCGATGGTCAATTGGCAGAAGTATGACAGCAAGGCCTCACTGACGCCATACCGGCTGCATGCCCTTTTCAGCGAAGAAAAACCCGCGGCACCGCTGGGAACTACTCTGCTTGGTGCAATTGACGGCAAAGGATTCGTCGCGGGGATGTTCCACGCCATCGTGCGTCATGATCACAGCGATATGATCTGGCATACCGGAGGGGATACATGGCTGATCGATGGAGAAACCAATCCACATGTCCTCAGGGGGATTGGCAGCGAGGACGTCTTTGGCCATGCCGGCGGTGTGTATAAAGACTTGAGCCAATGGATGGGCGGTGTTCATGTACTTGGCGAGGGTGATGATTGCTCGGAAATGGTGGCTTATCGATTCTTCGGTATGGACAGCGTTGTCTTCAGGTCGTCCATGGTTCTTCGTTTCGGGACGCGAGCCAACGACGTCGAGAACGTCTTGTACTACTACAAGGCAATCGGCACGGACGTGGTCGAGGTCGAATCCCCTGGGACATGGACGCTTTCCGGCCCGTTTGACGTTTCAGACTACAAGTGTTTCGAGCAAACGAAACTTCCGTCGGAAGTGGCGAAGGGCACGCCTGGGGAGTGGGACTGGGGAAACCGAAAGTTGTCCACCGTACAAATGGAACCCGAACACACCTGGGTTGATTTCGCGCGCTGGTTTCGCAGAAACAAGATAGGCAACACAGGCACCCAGCCCGACAACTGTGCCGCCTATGCAAGCACTGTGATCTCGTCCCAAGAAAAAAGAAACGTGATACTTCATCTTGGCTTCGACGACTGGCTGAAGGTGTGGCTGAACGGAGAACCGGTCTCAACGTTACAGCACGATAACGGTTTCAAGGTGACCGAGGTGCCGATCATCCTCAAAAAAGGGGACAACAACCTTGTCGTCAGGCTGAGTAATTTCAACAACATCGAATGGCGCTGCTGGGCATTCAGTTGCGTCATCAGAAATGCCTAGTCCTGACGCCTGGCACCCTATTTTTTCAGCGGAATCCTGAAAGCAGTCCAAGTCATAAGCCGCCAGCTTGGTGGGCCGACCTTTACTCATTTGGACGTCTTGGCATCAGCGCGTGGACTGCGCTGAATTGGCGATATCCCGGGCGAGTTTTTCCGGCATAAGCTCCCGAATCACACTCAGCTGTGGTCCAATTCCCAGATGGGAAAATAGAACGGGAACAGGTTCAGTATGTCTGGCACGTCCACCGGTCGCTCTGAATGCGCCCCGAACACGATCGATGTGAATTCCCGCCGGGACATCTCTACGTGCGGATCCAACCGATCACTCCCGAGCTTCAGGCCTCGCCCTGTGAACTCGAAGCCAACCAAGCCTGCAGTATCCGTGATGCCTACGGAAAACTTTCTGGCAGTGTCCGGGTTTGTTTGTTCTAACCAGGGTGCGATTTTTCCAATGAAGCGGCAAACGTCATTGATGCGGATCATCATGCCGCCGTCCGTGACAGGAGTCCTGCTCTCGGGCATTCTCTCTTCAAACAGCTCTCCCAACACTGTTGGTGTCAGGTTCCCATGGACCTTGAGCGCCGTTTTGTCGTCAAGCTCGTCCAGCACGTTCTTGACAAGAGTTTCGACCGCCGCCTTTTCGCCACCCGCCTCCAGCAGCCCGGGCTTGTTGGTCGCGCGCGAGACCAGCAGGTATCCGATCGGCTCGTTGTTCTGCAGCGCAATGAGTGTCTTCATCTCCGGCAGACTGAACAAAGACGGATAGTCCTCCGCCGACCTGAGAACGCCGAAGACCGCCTTCTCATGCATCTCTCGAATGTCTGTGATATATCGCTTTGATTTGGGGTCATATTCGACAATCGAATGACCATTGTTTTCGAAAAGTCCGGCATCTGTTTTTCTGCACGAATAAAACCACTTCTGGCTGCGAACAGCCTGATATTGCGCATGTTCATAGAAACGAAAAGTCGGAATCTCTGTCCACAGGACGGAAAGATCGATTCCGTCCGTTGTCATCTTCTCGATGCAGGCATTGAGACAGTTAAGGCCATAACCTTTTTTGCGATGATCAGGTGATGTGGCTGTCGGTGAGATAATGCCGATTGTAAAGCGGCAACCATCGATGGTCACTTTTCTGGGGAAGTACGGCACGACGGAAACTATTTCTCCGTTCACCTTGCTAATGAAAATATTCTGCAGGTTGCTGTCGCGATAGACGAGCGGGTAGTCAGTAAGAAATGTCTGATCACTTCCTGCTCTCATTACTGCGTCCACAAGGGCGATCATTTCATGCCGTTCATCGTTCCTGCAGGCCCGTGGTCCGTCAATTGCCAGCGTGTGCATTTATATGCCTCCTGTCTTCTGAAATTAACATAGCTTGATCTGAAAAGATCCCATAGGGAAAAATAAAGGCTGCGCACCCGCTCAACGATTTCGACAGGCGGTCCAGGCACCGGCAGTGTTGCACGGGTATCGATCCGAACATGCCCCGACTCGACCCGGCCTTGTATCCGGTAAGCCAGCCAACGGCGAGGGCGGCGACAATGGCGAAAATCACGGCGTTAATGGAAAATGGCTTTCATGAGTACAGGACGCACCTGTGTCCAGGTAACATGTTTTCCGGGGATACACTATCCTATCCTAACGCATAATTGACAGCAGACGAGCAGCCGCGTATTCCGCTGCCGCTTCTTTACCCTTTCGCATTGTCGCGGAACAGAATACGGATGTCCGCCCTCCCCTCCCAGGCCGCTTTTTTACACTGTGCTTGACTATGACAGAACCTCAACACAATATTGAGGCAGTCACTCAGATGGACACACGGTACATCAACAAGCGCGGCCGCGTCTCCCACATTCTGCTCAGCAAAAACCTGTGCGGAGAGCGGAGGTTTTTGCCAGTCAATATTTAAGGTCCAACCTAACCCTGGAGACACCCCGAAAATGAAGTATTTGCACACCATGGTCCGCGTCCTGGATCTGGATAAGTCACTGAATTTCTACGTCGACCTGCTGGGTCTGAAGGAAATCCGGCGCCGCGAGAGCGAGGGTGGTCGTTACACCCTTGTGTTTCTGGCCACCGCCGAGGGCGAACCGCCACTCGAACTGACTTACAACTGGGATCAGGCTGAACCGTATCCGGTGGGGCGCAATTTCGGTCACCTGGCATACTCGGTGGAGAATATCTACGACCTATGCACGAAGTTGCAGGACGCTGGAGTGACTATTCTGCGACCGCCGCGCGATGGTCGCATGGCTTTCGTCCGCTGCCCCGACAATGTGTCGATCGAGCTGCTCCAGGCTGGCGGAGCAGTGCCGCAGCAGGAGCCGTGGGCCTCGATGCCGTCGCAGGGCGAGTGGTAAAGGCGTGCGGATCTACCGTTTGGGCGCATCTGCTGCAGCGCTTTTTCGGGAGATCTTACATCTTGAGATCATGAATCAGAACATCCTCTCGACCATCACGATTGGACTTCGCAAGGACATCACCACAAGCCGAGTAGACCACGCTGCCTCCCATGCAGTTGTGCATCCAAGACAGACCGGTGCGGTTTGTTACAAGCATGGGAGCTCCGATAGTAGTCGCCAGGTCGCCAAAGACCTCGAAATCGGGAAGCCCACATCGATTGTTAGGATAGAACACAACCGCCGGTGCCAGGGCCTTCGCACGCTGAATGCATCGGGGTGCCTCACCGTCGGCACAAATGAAGCATGTTGCCTTGACGCCATCAAAATCAAAGGACTCCGGGCCGCTGCCGGGATCATACCTTGCCCACTCATTTCTGTATCCTTCGTCGTCAGGCTCAAGCCAGAGCCATGATTTGCGGTAGCGGTATATGAATCCCCGCGGCCCGACAAAGACTTGGGATATGAAGTACCGCTCGCCATCGACTTCAGAAAGGCCAAAACTGATAAAACAGTCGTGCTCTTGCGCCAGCCGGGTCATCAACTGCGTCGATGGACCGCCGGGAACCGATTCAGCCAAGTCAGCCAAACGCGGCGTATAGTCACAGGTGGTCCCCTCATGAAAGATGATCCAGCGGGCTCCCTCACGCAAGGCTGCGCGAAGGAGGGAAGTCATCTTGGTCAGGTTCTGCTCCACCGCCTCTGGCTGGGCATCAAATTGAATCAAGGCAACACGTCTTGCACTCATGTCAGTTATGTCCCCGGTCATCCCAACATCCGGGATAGCCTAAATCGAGTGAAACAAGAATTTCAGGTTCATCCCATAGTTGGACTTCTTCAATTTGTTTGTTTGACAACGTCCAATTGCCCAGCATAACGGCTTGAGTTTTGTTTGTCCATATTTCTTTTTAATTTTCCCCAACGACTACTCAGGGCCTACCGCGCCTGACGGGTGGGCTAAAACAAGTCGATGACTCGGGCAGCTGTAATTGCTGGTATAAATATCCACCCCAAGGCTGCCATGAGCTGGCTTTTCGGGTGGCGAGTTAGCAGTAGGCGTTGCCGCACTTAATAGCCCCAATCCTCATAACTGACGGGCATTCGATCCAACTGATCCCGGTGGAGCGGCCACCCGCTTCCTTGTGCGCATGGACTCCCAGGCGTGCTTCACAGGATTCTGTCGGGCAAAGAAATACCCAGAAAAAGGTTGCAATTCGACAAAAAAAATTATATACCGCAACTGTGGCAGGGGAAAAGGCACCAACACACCACTGCCCCAAAAAGCGAGATTGGATAGTTTTGTGAAGTTTCTTAAACTACGCTGGGTGGTTGCGAGACAATACCAATCGCTCAACTAATGTGCGGGATTTTCTGCACCAAAAACATCGAGGAAAACTTATGAAAGCGTTACTCACAGCAATCGTCACCGTCGCTATGCTCGGTGTCGTTGGACAAACATCCGCCTTCCAGATCGCGATCGAGATTATTCAGATGGAAGCGACCGTCGCGGGCGGCAGCGGCGAAGACATTCACCGGGAAGCTGGATATCCGTATGACTGGGCTTCCGCCAACAGTGACGAGTGCATGCAACTCAATATTAACGGTGGCCCGGGGCTGACACAGTTGTATCCCAGCTTGGATCCGGTGCAGACACAACACTACGTAATCAATCGGGATCCGGGATTTCATCTATTTGCTGGACGCTGTCACGGCGGCACAAACTTCACAGTCCTTGCCGACGGCACCGTTCTCATCGGGGTGCCGCAAGTTGCCACCACCGGCCCTTCTGAGGCATTGATCGACGTCTCGGATGACCCGCTCAATGAGTATTTTGTACTGGTGAAAGCGACTACCCTTGATGGATCAGGCGGCGGCGGCAGCGCTGGTCCCGCTGGTCCCCAGGGCCCGCAAGGCAAGCAGGGCGACGCTGGTGCTGCTGGCGACACGGGCGACGCAGGTGCTGCTGGCGACACGGGCGACGCTGGTGCTGCCGGTGCTCAGGGCGATGCCGCCCCGTGCACATCATGTGCCGACGTGGTCAACGCAGCAGTCACCTTGGCCTGCACGGCGCTGGGTATCAGCCCGACGACCAATTTGCAGCAGCTTCAGGATACTGCGCAGTCCATTGTTGATACGTTGCTGATCAGCGCCAATATCTGCGAGCCGACGAACTGCGATATCGGAACTGGAATCCAAGACGCCATCGACGCCAAACTCAATCCGTAAGGACGAGACTATTTAGAGAAAGCACGGAGTCTTCGGACTCCGTGCTTTTTTTTTATTCACGCGGTGCCGGCAGTATTGTGCGGACGGCTCCCCATCCGTCCCCCGCCAAGCCGTTGTGGGATCGAATCCCACCCTCGGCACCGGACTTAAATGGCGCTATAGAAATTTTTAGCGCCATTTTTTGTGGTTCAATTCGCCGAGCGTTGAGGCAATCTGCTGACGAGGACTTACGACTTACCAGCGGGGAAAGTACCCTAAACCGACTATGCATCACACGCCGAAACCGCGTTTCACGCTGATTGAACTACTGCTAGTCATGGTGGTCGCCGCCGTCCTGGCGTCGATGCTGATGCCGGCGATGCAGGGAGCGAAGAGCACGGCGAGGCTCGCGCACTGTATCAGTAACATCAGACAACTGGCGACCGCGGCGGGCGGCATTTACGCAAACGACAATGACAGGATCGTTGTCCTGCCTGCCCGGCCTTCGCCAGGATTCTCAATCCCCTGAATGAAAGTGGATGCGGCGCGGCGATGAAAAGTGCTTGCCGCGGCACAGAATTCCACCGGCGATGCCACCGCAGCGGCCTACCGCGTTTCGCCTGTCCGGACGCCCGGATCGCTTCTCGTCCGCGCCGTGCCCCCTCCAGCCTGCCTAAGCAAGCACCCCCGCTGTATGCCCCGGACAATTCCGAAAAGGTTATCTGACGATCGACTCTTTTTCCTTAGTCTTATACCCATGAACTTTTTCGGATCAACCATCGGCCGACATCAGTTGTTCAATTTCCGGCACCTTTCCACAGCCAGGCCTGGCTTGACGAATCCGCAATAGTAATGCAACGGAAATACAAACAGGCCGGTGCACCGAATCCGGAATGTCGTCGCCCCGCGTTCGCATCTCAGCCCCTCTCGCGCTATCGTTCACGAGTTCCGAAAGCAATCCCCGATCAGTTTTTTTTGGCGAATCGAAAATGATCAAGACAGGCTACAATCGACAGGCAGCCAAGCAGAGTTTTGACCGGGACGGATACACCGTCATCCGCGCCTTTTTCTCTGCCGAGGAAATCGACGAGATCCACGACGAGATCGCCCGCTATGTCCGCGACATCGTGCCGGGACTTCCGACAAAGAGCGTCTTCTATGAGAGTTGCGACGATCTTTCCACGCTGAAGCAACTCGAACACATGAGCAGCTACGACGCTTTCTTCAAGCGTTACTTCGAGGATCCGCGATTCTTTGAGCTGGGCGAATTGCTTCTGGATGGTCCCGTCACTGCGGAGAACCTGCAGTGGTTCGACAAACCGCCGGCCCAAAGCTCACCCACGCCTGCACACCAGGACGGTTTCTACTTCTGCCTCAAGCCCAACGAGGCCTTGAATATGTGGCTGTCCCTCGATGAGATTGACGAGAGCAACGGGTGCATCCGCTATGTAGCCGGCTCACACCGCCGGGGGCTGCGCCCGCACTTGAACACGAACACGCTCGGTTTTTCACAGGGCCTTTCCAACTGGGGTCCCGAGGACAGCGCCAACGAAGTGGCAGTCACCACCTCACCGGGCGACCTGATCGTCCACCACAGCCTGACGATCCACCGAGCCGACGCCAATCAAAGCACACGCCGGCGCCAGGCGATGGGCGGTATCTATTATTCGCATCGGGCCAAGCTCGATCATGAAGCGCGCTCGTCGTACCTGCGCAACCTCGACGAATTGGTGAATCAGTAGCGAGCGTCACAGGGGCTGCCAAGAAGCCTTGACACAGCCGTGTTCGATGATGCGGCGTTATACGAGAGTGATCTGGATGCTTAGCCTGTAACCGATGAATAAGGCAATCCTTACAGAAGTCAATCATGCAACTTAGAATCCGCGCCACTTTCTGCCTGCCGAAGAGACCGGGAGCACCATCGCGTTTCACTCTCATTGAGTTACTCGTGGTCATCGCCATCATCGCCATCCTGGCGTCGATTTTTCTGCCGGTCCTGGGAAATGCCAAGCGGTCGGCCAAGATCCTGCTGTGCCTTGCGAACATGAAACAGCTGGGAGAGAGCGTCACCATGTACGCATTGAATGCGAATCTCGCCTTCCGCCCACATCCTGTCGGTATCCCGTCCGCCCAGCCAAACTCAATCTGGGATGGTAGCGATCCAAACGGTACGAGTTTAGCCGATGCAGTCGATGCCGCTCTCGAGGAAGTGAACGGGACCTGGGAGATCCTCTGGTGTCCGTTTATGTTGGGTGGACACGGCTACGGCCCCAACGACGGACCTGGACACCCGTTGCCGAACAAGCTGCTCGTCGGCACTGGCAGCGGCGGCTGGGCTGAGGCCGGGTACATGAGGTTTGCCGGCTGGGGCGCTAGTGCTCCGTTGGCTGACTTTAGCAACAGCGGCAATTCCAACGATGAAAAGATCTTTACCATGCAAAAGCGCGGCAGCGGGGATGCGATCATCAGCGATTTCTTGTGGCACCTTGGGCCGTCCAATCCGGGCGTCATCTGGGGGCATGCACCGTCTAATTTCTGGAAATGGATCGCCCCCCCCGGGAGCGTCTCGGAAAACAACGTCCTGTTCGCGGACGGGCATGGCGAGCGGCACCGGCACCAAAACACGTTGATGGAAGGCGTCGGCTGGTCGAATTCATCCTCATGGAGTGGCAGTTGGGTCAGCCATCCGAACAACAGCCAGACCTTTCCCTATTGACGCACTACTGGACCGGCGTCGACAGGTGAATCCGGATTGAATCACTGGATATGGGCCGAACGCCGTGGCTTCTCTGCACCAGAACTGGTGCCCCCCCCCCCGTCCCAGGCGCCTTTGAATCTCTCCCGCCCGGGCGTAAAACGGGTTCTTGCTACACTTCCGGGCGGGGCATATAAAGGCCAAGGCGTCGGCGAAACGGCAATGACACGGCATCAATCGGCAGCAGCATCGTCTGTTTACCAACCTCGATCCCGGTCTGTGAACTGTGGTTCACCATTGATGACTCCGATTAATTTTATTTTGCGGCATGGACATTTTTCCGATCGACATGTCAGTCCACCGTCAACCGACTCCAGCAGACTTGCATCCTGTTGGCATCGCCTTCGTAGTGCAACACCAGCACATCGCCGTCCGGCAGGACGTCCGCAAACGGCAGGCCGTAATTCCAGATACTCATCTCGGCGAGCAATTCTCCCGTGTCACCCTCAGCGGTCGCGCTCCCTGCAGGTTCCGTTTCGAGTTTATAAAGCTCGACTTCGGTTTCCGGGAGAAATGGTGCCTCCGGTGTCACCGACATCCGTGCCTTGATCGACTGCGACTGGAATCGATCGACCCAGGCGAGGACAACCCGGCCGTCGGGCAGGATCGCGGGATGCGACGCTTGATCGGTAACCCCAATATCTTCGGGCTCTGTCCAGGTGGTGCCCTCGTCGCTGCCAAAGCTCCGGTGGATGTTCAGATACTTTTTTATTTCGCTGTCGTACGTCCAGCTGTAGCTCACGAACCGGCCGTCGGGACAAATACCGGCGCGCTGATCCCAGTAAAAAATGCGACCGCTCGGGTCCTCACAGACGGTTTGGCGGTCATTCCAGGTCTGCCCGTTGTCGTCGGAGAAGAAGTAATCGACGCGCTGATACCATTTACTGCTGTCCTCATAGTGCTTGTTGGTCTCGAGGCTCATCGCCAGCCGCCCACTGGGCAGCAGCATGACAGGATTCGTCAGGCTCGGCGGGCCGACATCGTCGGGGACCGGCATGATGCGCCAGTCCGTCCAGGTTTTGCCATTGTCGTGCGAATCTTTCAGGGCGATCGTTAGTGGCAAAGCGCCCTCAGTTTCCTCGTTGAACAGGCCCTTGCCTGGGTACGTTTCTCGATCGACAATCAATGCAGCAGCCAGCAGATGGGTGCCACCGAGCGGCGTGATGTGGACTGCCTTCACAGAACTGCCCATGGCATGGGGCGCCGAAAATGGTCTTTCGGGTTCGCTCCAGGTGCGTCCGCCGTCGTTTGATCGCCGCACCTCGACCATCTCGTCTGCCGAGTCCTTGGTAGTGCCGACGCGATAGGTTGCGAACAATGATTTGTCGGTGAGTACTGCAAAACTTGGAAATGTCGAGATCGCGCGAGGCGTGCCGGCTTCGCCGCAGTTCAGGATCCCATGATCAACGCGTTTCATGATTTCACCAATTTAATGACTGAGTTAAACAACATAGATCCATGCCAGTGAACGCAAGCATCGGGAACCTCTTCTTCCCGATGTCGCTTCTGTCTTGGCAAAAATAAAGCGTTATATCAGCGCCATACAATATCCGATCAGGTCACGGAGGAATCTTTCGGCGGTGGCGGTGGCATGCTTGCTCTGCTGCACCGCTCGGACTTGGCGAGCACGGTCACGGTCAATGGTGCGACCGACATGGGCGAGAATGAGGCAGGAATCCCGACAATCATTGGCGAAGGGCAGCATAATTAATTTTCGAAAAATCTTGAATTTTGATCAAAAATCAGTATGTACATCGAGCGCTAACATAAGAAAGAAAAAGAAAAAGTTCATTACCTGCGCGCAGTTTTCTGAATTTGGACACAGTTGCGTCAGGACTCCATTCACAATATATAGGAGAACTCCCTATGCGTTACCCCCAAGGCATCCTGGTCTCATGTGAGATCCCGTGGGACGAAAACGAACGTTTCATGGCGGACATCTTCCGCGAAGAGGTCCGAGCGATGATAGCCAAGAACTATCGCCAGATCTACATCTTTGGCACCTGTGGAGAAGGGTACGCTGTGGATACGACCATGTTCCGGGACATTGTTACTGTCTTCCGCGAAGAGACTTCGGCTGAAGACGTGCTGGCACAGGTTGGTGTGATAACACTTTCCACCGCAAACGCTGTCGAGCGAATCGGCAGCGCCCATGACCTGGGATTTCGAGTTTTTCAGATCGCCCTGCCCTCTTGGGGGGTCGTGGACGATGACGAGATGATGGCTTTCTTCAAAGATGTCTGCGGCACGTTTCCGGACTCGCAGTTCCTGCATTACAACCTTCCTCGAGCCAAGCGCATCCTAAACGGCCGCGACTATCGCCGTGTCGCCGACGCAGTGCCCAACCTCGTGGGCACCAAGAACACCACAGTTTCGATCCGTAGTGTCGGCGATCTCATGCGGCATGCACCGGACATGCAGCATTTTCTCTCTGAAGGAGGCTTTCCGTATGGTTGCCTGTACGGCGAGTGTTCCATTTTGGGCTCCTTCGCCGGCGTATCTCCGGCAAAAATGTGGCAGCTTTTTGACGCTGGAAAGACCGGAAAAATCGAGGAGGCCTTTCGAATTTCGCGCGCCTTTGACGATGTATGGAGCGACGTGTTTTCACCCACGGAGTACCGCCAGGAATCGATCGACGGAACGTACGACAAGATGCTGGTCAAATTCAGCGGTGTGGACATACCGCTTCGCCTCCTCTCGCCCTACAAGTGTTTTCCGGAGAAGGTCTATGAGCAGTGCCGGGAAATCCTCGTAGAGAAGTACCCCGAGTGGCTTACTTAAAACGACCGCGCGGCACAAGGCCTTTGCCTAACAAGACAATTTCTAAAAAGAAGAACTGAGATGAATAAAACGAAGAAAAAAAGCCTGTTGGATGTGGGAACAAATAAATATCTCATGTTCGACGACGCGCTGACCGAGGAGAAGAAAGGATTCGTGCTCACGATGAATCCGGCCGAACGCTCGCAGAAGCCCGTCCTGTTGCCCGACCAGCGGTGGGAAAGAGGCAGCATCAGTGGCGACAGCTTCACCGGCGACTCCCGCCACTCCCGGTCCGAGCACATCGAAGCAGAGAACCTTGTCATCGACGTCACGTGGGCGAAGCTGGACCGGCCCTACATGTACGAGGCGCCGGCCGGACTCGTCAGCGACAAGTTCGATCTGTTCTGCCTGCTCATTTCGGCCTGGCAGGTCGAGATAACGGTCAACGGCCGCAAAGCAGCGGGCCAGACATTCCCGATGGCGTTCCAAGGTCAAAATATCAGCGAATCCTGTCTATCCCTATCCGAGACCTGGGCAGTACCGGAGGAATGATCGCCGCAGTTGATCTATTCTGCAAGATTGCGCCGGCTGTAACCGATTTCGCCGAACTGCAGCGATGCAAAATGCATCCGAATTGATATCGGGATCACTATTGTAGTGTGCCAAACTCTTATATATTGAACCATGCCTCACAGCAAAAAATACATACACAAGTTTACCCTTATCGAATTACTCGTAGTCATTGCCATCATTGCGATCCTTGCCTCGATGCTGCTGCCCGCCCTGAACCGGGCAAAGGCGATGGCGCACAAAACGTTCTGCATGAACACCCAGAAGCAGCTTTACTTATCTTTTGCGCTGTACGCCGACGACAGCGATGATCATTTTCCCGCCCATGGTCACAACGGAGGTTCGATGGAGGGTGGGGGCGCCGATGAAAACTATCCATGGGGTCACTGGGCCAGGCGCCTAGCCAAACTCGGCTACATTGGCGAAGGATCCCACCCCTACGGTCCGGTCCTCCAGGGATATACCTTCCGATTCGAGCGATGGAATATACCGAGCTGCCCGGCAGAGACCGCGGGCATCCCCCCCGGCACACCCGGCAGCCCGGACTGGAAAGGTGTCGAGGTCACGAATCATGACAATGATTTCATGACCCTCAGTTACACGATGAGTCTGGGCGCGGCGCACTACTGGAACGGCGTCGACGGTGGATCCGGATTGAATCACTGGATATGGGCCGAACGCCGTGGCTTCTCTGCACCAGAACTGGTGACCCCGTCCCAGGCGCCTTTGATCATGGACGCACCCAGGTTCCACTGGGGTTGGCAAACGCCTTACTTCGACAGCATTATTGACACTGCGGCAACTGCGGGCGTATTCGAAGCCTTTCGACATCTTGACACGGCAAACCTCGTCTACCTCGATGGGCATGCGTCATCTTCGCGTGCGAAATGGCATACCGGAGAAGCTGTCTACGTGGATATGTGGACAGATAAGTGAGGCCGTTCGGTGACGCGGGGCCGAAGCACTCCTGTAGCCGCGGAAAAATACTTTCTGCAGGGCATCTGCCGTATCAGGAAAAAATGAACAGCGAGCGAGTTGCCGCGCCTACCGCACCGACTTTACCAGCATTCCGCCGTCCCCTTGGGCATGGCTATGCTTGCCCATAAATAGCCTATGGTTCCAGTCCAGCAACAAATGTTGTTTCAACAGACGCCAGGAGCTCTTTTAATGCTGGGATTTTTTTTTAAGTACATGGAAGGGAATGCCGTTGAAATTTTGCTATGATAACAACCATCCGTATGAGTCAGATTTAGAACCGGGGATTTACACTTCAACATGGTTCTCCCTGGATTTGGAAGGATGTTTGCAATATCCGGCAGCATATTTATTTTACCCGGCGTTTTCAGGGTGACATAAGATCATTTTAACTATGGACGTACGGTAGCCGGACCTCGTGCCCTCGCGGGCAACGCCGGTCGTTCGCTGTCTAAATTGACAACTCGGCAATGTCTTGCACCGAGATTTTTTGAACTTCGCGAATCTTAGCACGAAATAGTCCAACACCGCGGAACGAACAACTTCGCAAACGCAGGCAATGCGCAGCTGACGCCTTTCACCCAACCAGAGAGAATTTGTGGATGCCCTCCAGCCATGGGCCAGAAGTTTGTCTCGAAAAAATGATAGTGGCATTTTTTCTTGCAATTTGAATTTTATTTTCGTATACCACGGATTGACGATGACTTGGGGACTTCTTTCCTGATGGCTTTGGCAAATCATGCGATGGTACGCATGATGGCCGGGAGTCAGGACGGAATGTGTCGGATTCCAAGCGCGTTTACAATCTTGAAGAACAGATAAAGCGTAACACGCGCAATCAAAAGTCGCGTTTAATTCAACCCAAGGCAGCTGCGCATGCGGCTACACAAACAAACATTGTAGGGGATTCGAGAATGGGAAAGGGGCACATCAGACTGCACCGGCAAAAAAAGATAATCGGGCGCTCGACACGGATGATCACAGTGATGTTCAGCATTGTCGCACTGCTTGCGATCACCACCGGAAAAATTGGCGCGCAGACTTTGACCATAAGCCAGGACCGTACAGAGCGGGACGTCAACGGAAATGGCGTCATCTACAAACGCGCGCTGGAGGCGATGGAATCAGATCCAACTGGGGTGTTTTCGGGTGTGCCGGTCATAAATGAGCGAATGAATGTGGGCGTTTTCGTCAAGCTCGACCTGGTGTCGACTGGTGGTCCGGTGACCAACATTCAGTGGACGGTGCCCGGCGACGCAATCAAGGATACGACGATCATATCGAATACCACGACGGGGGCGGGATACCGTACCCAGTGTGAGGAAGTCATATTGTTGCCGGGCGACCTGCAGCAGTCTTCGATACAATTCCTGTGGAAAGATACCGGATCGCGTACGGTTACATTGAACGCCACTGTCGGCGGCACCCCACTTGTGGCAACGAAGGATTTCGAGGTGCGCCGGAACCCGAAAGCCGAAATCTTCTGGGTGACGGGATTTGGGAACAATCCGGGCTCGGACCCGGGTCAGGTTCGGGACAATACGATGTCCGAACATCGTTGGTGGCACACGATTGAGTCCTCCTTGCCGGCTGGAGAGTTTTTTCGTTTTCATCGTGGTTTCATTCAGAAGGGCAATTGCTTCCGTGCCATCTTCGGCTATGGGCCGGTGAAAGTGTACGCGACTGCCCCAGGTTATCTGCCGGAGAACACAGCCACCTACACATCGGACCACGTGGGCACTGTGGGTGGGGGAAGCGGGGTCGTCATCCAATCTCGTCCTAACATTCCGGGCGCTATTTATACGTTGCCGGACCGATTCACGCTGACTGGCGACGGCACCATGAAGCTCGAGGATTTCGCCAATGAGAATGCATTGTCAGCCAGTGTCAAAATATATCACAATGAACACCACAGCCTGTTGTGTCACGTCGGCGATTTTTGGCGGATAGACACGACGCCGGCAGATCCGATTTTTCATCGATTTCACTGGATGCTGACGAAATTGCATGAATTATGGCAGCTGACTCAATTGGGAAAACCGGGTGGCGCCATCACCGTCCCGGCTGACACCCCCCTGGGTGCGACGGTCTACTATCCGGAGACCGCCATGGAAATCCCCGCGACGCCAGCGGAAGGAACCGTGCAATTCTGCACGCCGGCATCGGGTTCATTCTTTTTGACCGGAACAACGTATGTCAACTGTACGTTGAAAGACGTCGAGCTGCTCAATCCGGATCCAAATGCGCCGTTCCTTGGCGGCATCACGCAATCGATCACGTTCCCGGTCACGGTCACACCACAAGGCTCCTTAAACTCCGGTCCGGTTGACGTTTACTTCCTCGTAGACTTGTCGGGAAGTTTTTACGACGATCTGCCGCTTTTTAAGAGCGAAGTTGCCGGCACGGGCGGTATCATTGACGACTTGTTGGCGATCAACCCGGATTTCAAGTTTGGTGTGGGTTCCTATGAGGATTATCCCATCTCGCCTTTCGGCTGGGCCGGTTCCGGTGACGTTGCCTATCGCCGGAACATCGATCTGACTCTCAATGCGAGCAACGTGAAGGCGACCATCAATGGTCTCAGCCTCCGTTCCGGCGGGGACCTGCCGGAAGGTCAACTGCCGGCCCTCTACCAGGCTGCCAGCGGCGTTGGCCAGGTCATACCAGGCCACCCGCAGGCCGACATTCCGGCGAACCAGAATGCCAATTTCGACGATTTCAGAAATGGTCAGCCTGTGAAAAAGATTTTCCTGTTGTGGACCGATGCCGACTTTCACAACCCCGGGGATGCCGGCACTATCCCGTATCCCGGGCCGACGTTTCAGCAGACGGTGAATGCCGTTCTGGCACTCGATCCGCCGAAGGTCCTGGGGTTGTCATCCGGCGGCGGCGGACTGGAAGATTTACGAAGGATGGCCCGGATGACCGGCGCATTGGCGACTTCGATTGGCTGCGATTGCAACGACGACGGGAGAATCGACATCAAGCCCGGGGAACCGCTGGTCTGCGTTATTCCCGATTCAGGAGAAGGCGTGGGCGCGGCAATCAAAGGCCTGCTGCTGGCCGCGACCGGGGCGCGCACGTGTGACGAGATTGCGATCGACGTATTTGATGCATTCTGCCTGTCCACCAACAAGCTAACGACGTCTGTGCTGGAACTTAAGGGAAACTACGAGGCGATCGCACGGTCGATCGTGGCCGCTACGCCCATCATCAATGACGGCACTGGAGCCTCTCGCAACACCAATGAGAACGAGGAATGTTTGGTTCGGATAGCAGCGGTGCTTGACGACGTCCTCGGATATGAAGATGAACAGGGAAGCTCGGAGCCCGAGCCGGAACCAGAACCGGAACCGGAATGGGCCGACACAGGCCATATGACTCTGGATGGGCGCCTGGTCACAGGCGGCCATGATCAATTATATGCCCTCGAGGTAGACTATCTCGATATCGATGCGAACAGCAACTACGTCTACGCCCTGATGACCCTGGTGTCACATCTGCAAAACGGTGAAATATCTACCGGCCAGACGCGCTGGCTTTACGAGCGCGCCATAATGTCGGCTGTGCCGATCGACATTATTGCTGAATACATGGCCTTCGACCACCGCAAGGCAAATCTAGAGGATCATATGATAGGAAGCGGCGGGGACTCGATCGCGCGCGTCCTCCTTTATGACGTCACACAGATGATCATTAACGGTCACCTCTACGACGAAAGTCCAAAGTCACACAGGGCATACGACGCACTTGTTGACCAGGCAGCCCAGCAACTGGGTATATCCGGAGAGGTGTCCGCACAAATACGGGACATCGTCGATGAGGAACTTGCTGTGCTTGGCAACAAGAAAGAAATCTTCTGGGCAGAGACGCCGTATGCGCCACCCATCGTCATCGACACGACGCCCGATGAGGAATGGACCACCGGAGGCGGCCATATGACTGTGGATGGTCGCCTGGTGGTAGGCGGTCATACTCAATTATATGCTCTCGACGTCGACTATCTTGCTATCGATGCGAACAGCAATTACGTCTATGCCTTGATGGCCATGGTGTCACATCTGCAAAACGGTGAAATACCTCCCGGCCAGATGGGCTGGCTGAAGGAGCGTGCCTATATGTCGGCTGTGCCGCGCGACATTATTGAAGAATACATCGCCTTCGAGCACCGCACGGCAAATTTAGAGGATCATATGATAGGAAGCGGCGGGGACTCGATCGCACGCGTCCTCCTGTATGACGTCATACAGATGATCACTCACGGTGATCTGTATGATAAAAATCAAAGGGCCCGCAGTGCATACCACGGTCTTTTGAGCAAGGCAGCCGAACAACTGGGCGTACCTGAAGATGTGTCCAGAAAAATACAGCGCGTCATCGATCAGGAAGTTTATTTGTTTCACAAAAAGAAAGCTGTCTTCTGGTCAGAAACGCCGTATATACCACCTGGCACCGTCGTTGTGCCACCTGACGACGTCGATGAGCCAGCTGACACTGTCGTTGTGCCTCCTGACACTGTCGTTGTACCACCTGACACTGTCGTTGTGCCTCCTGACGACGTCGTTGCCGAACCGGGAAACAGCCAGCCGGTCATCGACACTTTAATATTAACTCCAAGTGACCCGTGTGACACCCCAATTGTAGCATCAGTTACTGTGAGTGATGCAGATGGGGATGATGTCACGGTTTTATATCAGTGGTTTCTGAATGGGTTCATGGTTACTGGGGTTACCGGATCAGTACTTGCTCCATCGGATTTTGTTGATAGAGATATTGTTAAATGTGTTGGTATCCCGTATGACGGGACTGATTACGGTTTTGTTGTATCAGAATCAGTACGCGTATGGTGCCCGAAACCCGATCACCACGGTCGGCTATTCGGGCCCGACGACCCGCACCCACCACCTGACGACGGCGATGGGCCATCTGACGACCACGACCACGACCACGACCACGACCACGACCACGACGGTGACGACGGTGACGACGTCGTTGTGCCACCTAACGACGTCGTTGTGCCACCTAACGACGTCGTTGTGCCACCTAACGACGTCGTTGTGCCACCTAACGACGTCGTTGTGCCGCCTAACGACGGCGTTGAGCCGCCTGACGCCGAAGTTGTCCCGCCTGATAACGACATCGGCGACATCGACGTCGGCGACCTGGGCGACATCGACATCGGCGACCTGGGCGACATCGGCGACCTGGGCGACATCGACATCGGCGACATCGGCGACCTGGGCGACCTGGGCGACCTGGGCGACCTGGGCGACATCGACATCGGCGACCTGGGCGACATCGACATCGGCGACCTGGGCGACATCCTCGACATCCTCGACGACCTCGACGACCTCATCGACCTCGACGCCCCCATCAACATCACCG
>CAUZJQ010000060.1:0-18596 GCA_963580095.1 Lentisphaeria bacterium
AGCCTGAAGGGCCGCACGTTGATCTCGAGGTCGAGCACCGTCGCGGGCTTGCCGGCGGGCTCAATACGTATCTTACCGGGATGCAGTCCCGGTTCCGCATCGGCCGGTGCATGAATCGTCAACCACAGACTGACATTATCACCGGCGCTAATCGTGCGAACGAGGTCGCCGCGCTGCAAGTGGACATTTTCCGGAACCCAGTTGTGGATGACGCCCTGGTCACCGAAGACAGCGGCATCGCCGAGCCGACCCTTCAAGGCGAGGTCGATGCGATGATAGATCTGTACCGCGAGATCGGATTCAACGGTTACTTTGACCTGTTCGAGGCCACCGCCAATCGCGAACACGCCGAGCTGCACGGATTCGTATTCGTCCCGGGCTAGCGTGCTGGTGACCTTCGACACGACGGCGTCGCGTCCGGGCACGTCGGTGCGCTTGAGCGCCAGCAGATCGTCGCGTTCGAAAACGACGTAACCAGCGGCACGCTCGGCTTCGCTCCATTGGGCGTCGGCATTGACAACGAGAATGACGGTCAGTGCGAGGAGAAGTCGTTTTTTCATGTCTAACCTTTGGCTTGAGAAGTTGGGGGGGGGCTTGGTGAGAGGATCCGGGTCGTCGGCATAGGCGAAACATACCAACCATCGTGATCTTACCGGTAGTCCATGGCGATCACGGTGGAAAGATTGCTGGTGAGATCGTGATGTGGTGATTATGCCCCGCGTTCACGTCGCACCGGTCCTCGGGTTGGTGCCGTCATACGCAGCACTGGCGGAACACTTCACAAGTTGAACCAGTAATTGCATCTTCGCTTCGGCATAGGCGGGATCGGACCAGATATTGCACAATTGTCCCGGGTCTTTGATCATGTCGTACATCTCGCCGTCGTCACGGTTACTATATACGTTGATGCTGTAGTGCTCCGTGCGCAGCGTGCGGCCGAAATTGTGGTCGGCCATGCCCGGCGATTGCCCGATGTCGTCATTCTCAACCAAAGCCCAGCCTCGGCCTGCCCAATCTGTTCCGGACAATGGCGCCTGCAACGATTCGCCCTGAACCCCTGGCGGTACATCGACACCGGCGAATTCGAGCAGTGTCGGCATGACATCGATCATGCTGGAAAAGCCACTGACCCGATGGCCGGCGGCGATGCGATCGGGCAACCGCCAGATCGACGGCACACGAATCAATTCGTCGAGCACCAGGCACTTGTAGATCAGATAATGATCCCCAAGGTGTTCGCCGTGATCGGACATGAAAACCACAACCGTGTTCTCTGCCAACCCGGCAGTGTCGAGGTGGTCCAGCAGACGCCCGACATTCTTGTCGATCAGGGAAATCATTCCGTAGGTGTGAGCGATGATTTCACGAATGTGCGCATCGGGCATGTCCAGCGCGTGATACCCGTGCCATTCCTCGAACTGTTTCCAACGACACTGCAGTTCGGTGGAGGCACTCTCCGTTTCCCGCGGCGATCGGTTCGGCATCGGCACCGTGGCGGGATCGTACATATCGCAATACGGTGCCGGCGGATTAAACGGAAAATGCGGATCGGGGAAACTGGCGCAGAGAAAAAACGGATCGTCATCATCGGCAAATGAATCGAGAAACTCGAGGGCCCGATCGGCGATCCATGTCGTACTGTGGTGTTCCTCCGGAATAGCGGACTTCCAGGAACTCGGGGCGCCGCTGCTGGCCAGCGCTTTTTCCGGCGTGAGCAGTGCCGGCAAGTCCGGATCCAGACGACAGAGATCGAGGTGATAATCGGTGTAGCACCCGGGTCCGTCGGCGTTCGTCAGTTTAACGTTTTCGAAACCGTAATAGGGTTGTGGCAATCGTTTGCCAGCCTCCCACCAGGCGCGGCTCTCGGGATTGACCTTGTCCAGTTCCGCCTGCAGCGAACTGAAATGAAGTTTGCCGGCAGCGGCAGTGCGGTAACCGCTGCGGCGCAGGACTTCGGCCATCGTCACCTCCGACAACGGCAGCGGGCAGCCGTTGGAATTGACACGGTGTCGATTCGGATATCGTCCGGTGAACAGGCTCGCTCGGGATGGCATGCAAACGACGTTGTTGACAAAATGGCTGTCGAGGCAGACACCGTCGCGGGCCAGCGCGTCGAGACGCGGCGTGTTGATCTGCTCGTTACCGTAGCAACCCAGCGAATCCTGGCGCTGCTGATCGGTCAGAATAAGCAGGATGTTCGGACGTCGTGTGGACATATGTACCTCTCATCCATTCCGTTTTTCAAGGCGGCGAACCGCAACCAATCCGTATCCGTGTCAGTACCCGGCGACTTTGTCGACCAGCCGGAGCAACGGTTCACCTGTGTCAATACGCCGAAAGTTGTCAAGTATCAAATTGCGTGCCTTGTCGTTGGCCTGCACCGAGGTGCCCCGGCACGGTGTGACGATGATGTTCGGCCGCTCCCAGAACAGATCACCGGCCGGCGGACAGCGAAGCTCGGCACTGGCCCCGCCCGGCTGCAGCAAGGTGCCGGCGATCGTTTGCCCAGTGATCGCCGCGACCAGGGCCGGATAATCGAACAGTACCGAGCGGCCGCTGCAGTCGATCAGGTATGCGCTCGATTTCATCTCCTCTATAAAGGCGGCATCGATCATGCCCTCAGTCGCCGTCGTCACCGCAACACGATGACGACAATGAGCGCCGATACCGATCAACCCAGTATCTGCCTCGACCTCGACCAGCGGAACCTGGCAACGCGGCTGATCGGCGTTGATGACGCGGATGTCAGTGATTTTCATAAGGCGTGCCCTGTCATTGCAGATTGACAGACTATGTGCCGCGAATGGGCAAGGTCAAGGTGCCGGTTGACAGGGCTTCCAGGCATGAAAGTCTGAGTAAAATACTACACATGATCGAACGGATCACGCGGCAACCCGAGTCCGTGGACAATCTTCGCCACGCACCAGAAAGAACGTCCGCGGTATCGACTCATTGGTGCGATAGTCGTAGTAGGTCGACCCGCCCAGCTCGCCGTCCGGAGCAATATAGCGAAAAACCATCGCGCGCCGCCAATGATCCGACGCATTCGGGCCGGATTCATGCGGCATCATGACATCATGAATCGCCGCCTGCCCGGCTTTCAGATTGTAGTACACCTTGATCTCATCGAGGTTCTCTGGCAACTCGCTCAGGTCCATGTCCCACTTGAAGACATCGTGCTCGTCGGCGCATTGTATGCGAGGCAAGGCGCCCTTGGCATGGCCACCCGGGATCACCGCCATCGTGCCCGATGCCTCGTTGACATCGTCGAAGACGATCCAGATGGATGCACCGAAGTTGCCGTTGACATTGGTCCATTCGACACCGTCCTGATGCCAGGGCACCGGGCGCCCGGTGCCCGGCGGCTTGGCAATGAGGTGGGACGACCAGAAGGTGATGTTCGGGCCGATCTGTTTTTCGATCATGTCCAGGATGGCGGGATGCGTTGCCAGTTCCCACACCCAACGCTCGGCCAGGTGCGTGGCAATGATTGCGTCCGGGGCGATATCCGGGTGCAGTTGCTCGAACATACGATCGATGTTCTGACGGCAGCCAACTAATCCGTCGTCGGTCAGAAAGTGATCGAAGATACAAAAGCCGTTCTTCAGATATTGCCCGTGTTGCTCAGCGCCATATACAAAGCGGTCATCGACCAGGCTGTTCATGAGCATCTCGGGCTGGCGTTCGTACGGCCGTACGAACCGTGGGATGTCCGGCAATGGGAAAGTGGCAATGCCCGGGCTTGAACTCCACGTGGAAAATCGTCACGAAACAGGATAGACACTCCCAGTCCGGTACCACACACACTATGAGGCCTTGAGGATTAGATCAAGCGAAATGTCTCGCCCAGGCACTGAAGGCCAAACGCTGAATGCCGGGATCGCTCGATTCAGAGCATCTCCCCGAGTCCCAACTCTTTCAGTTTCGTGTTGCGTGGTCCGCGTTTAGCCCGCCGTTCGGCTGCTTCCTGTTCCTTTCGTTCCTTCATCGCCCGTCTGGCGTCATCAATAATTTTGATATTTTCGTAGGAAACCTGAATACTGCCGTCTGGCCGAGAGCGCGCCTCAACCATGATGCGATTCACCCTTCGCAACTGCCTTGTGGCTTGCTCGGTTGGGTGGTATTTTTCCGTGATCAGCTCCTTAAACAACGCCAGGCCGTCTTCATCGACCCCGTTCTCCGGTCTGTCGGGTAACTCAAATACGACGATGATGCGGTGGAGCCGATCGTCGAAGAAACTCAGAATCTTTTTCGTAACCGGTCCGTCGCCGTCACCGGTCACTTCGTACGTGGTATAGATCTCTCGATGGACCTGAACTTTCCCGTCAGGCCAGATTGCTTGAATGTCTGCAAGTGACTGTCCCCAGGTCGTCTTGTCGAAGCCCTTGACAATGGGCGACTCGGCATCATCCTGACCATGTACCACGGGTACCGGAATCATGAACCACAGCAAGGCAGCAGTGGAGACAAGACGCAATAAAATTGATCTGTCGATCGTCATGGAATGTTCTCGCTTCGAGTTTGTGTTCACCATTTCAGCCGCTGACGCAAGTGATAAGTTAAAGCAGCCAACGGCATTATTCAATTACAGGCTGTCAACGGAGCCTACGGATAAGCCTGGGTGGGTGTTGCGGTACGCCACAGGCGTATGAGACGATTGCAGAGTCTGATCGCACCTAAACAAATGTCCGGCCGGATAGCTGAGTTGCTGGATCTCAGCAGCGTGTCGCCACTATTCGGACTCTAAAATGTTGATCCGTTTCTCCAGCGCGATTGTGTGGAGTGTCAGTTCCTCGATCTTCTCGAGCAGTTGAACCTGTAATTGGCCAAGGTTGACACCGCCACGCTCTCTGGTTTCTTCTTCGCTGGCGATCTTCGGCAGGTGCCCTTCCCGAGCGATGAACGCTTCGAGCTCGCCCAGCGGCATCAAGCTGTAGCCGTCCTCGAAGACATAATCGGGATATGTGGCAAAATCAGCGATAAAGCTGTTCGCCTTCACATTGCCATTGACCACCAGCATTTCCGTAACAGCATTCTCCCCGGTGCCGATGCCGACAGGATCGCCTGCGGGGTTGAGCCGCAACGGCGCACCCGTGTCAAAATCGCCCCGGCCCCCGTTACTCTGTACCACCAGCGCATACCCACCGCCGGTCGCGGTGGAAATCACACCGACAGGATTGCTCCCGTCAAGACGCAGATAGACGCTGCTCTGCAGATGACCACTCGCCTGGACGTTTCCGACTACCTCCAATGCCTCGCTGAATGGGCCGAGGAATCCGACACCGAGGTTCGTCGAAATATTCGTCCTGCTCGCGGCCAGACCACTCCGATACAGTTCCAAAAACGAATTATTAACGCCTTTATCGTCACGCGATGCCTGAAAGCGCAGGTAGCCGTTGTCCGAGGCAATTTACCACAACCTGCCGTTGGCAGATTCAGCAGAGTCATTGATCAACAGGCTCGGGGTCGAGTTCGATAATCTGATGTTACCGCCCACATCCAGCCGCTCGTCCGGCGAACCATTGTTGAGTCCCACCAGCCCGTTGGTGTCGATCCGTAGCCGCGGGGTACCAACACCGATGCGATTCATATTCAACGAGTAGGTGAAGTTCAGATGGGAAACCCCAGTAGTATCATCGGCGATTAGCTGTGCCTCAACGGTAGCGGCCTTTGCCGTAATTGAGGCAATCGCGTTACCAGCCTGTTCGACAATAGCATTGCCGTCGTTGACGTGAAGTTTTGCCACGGGCGCTGTCGTACCGATACCAACATTTTGGGATACGGATACTGGAAAGAGGGCAAGTCCGGCGGCTTGCCACTTGGGGGCCTCCCCGACTGGCGGCGGGGCCCATGCCCCCTTACCATTGGCATCGGAGGTCAACACATCCCCAGCCTCCGCGCCTGCTGCAATCGAGACGCCACAACTGTTGAGCGCGTACGGTTCGGCGGTCAGGAGTGTGCGCGGCGTCAATTCCGTGCCAGAATTGACCGTGACGCCAAGTTCGTACGGTTCGTCAAACGCCAAACCGATCGGGCCGCCCGGTACCGGTGCCGATAACGACGGTAAACAGACCGTTGACAACGTCTACGCTGCCATGGCTGTCGTTATATAGTGAGCCGCCACCACTGGCCGCGTAAATGTTCAGGTTCAGAGCTGCGGTGCCGGTGACCCTGCGACCGCTGGCATCCTTGAGCACACCTTGGTAGGAGATCGTCTTGGTGATCTGGGAATGGACGGTACTAATGCCGAGGCAAAAAGCAGCGACGAATGTGAGTATCTCGATTTTCATGGGATAAAGTCTCCCTTAGGCGTAATAAATATGATTTGAACGCGAGCGTTCGAAAACTCTACGAACCCGCACGCAAAAGCAGTTCCGGAATCAACCTATTGCGGCGTCTCACTGTATAATGAATTTTCGTATCGCTTCAAAGCTCCAGATATCGAAAAATACGGTTGCCGTAAACAATCATCTCCGAAAAACGCCAAGCCCCATACACAGCAAGCCTTTTCAGGACAATCGGAAATTTCTATTTCTCAAAAATGAACCACTGAGGCTGCCGTAAACAGAAAAAATAACGGAGAATCGCGCGATAAAGCCGCAGCCAATGCAGAAAGTGTTGAGCAAGTCGGACAAAAAAATCAACAGGAACACGGTAGAGTAACACGCAAACGATTCGCACCTATGCATCGATAAAACCCCTTTTCCCGTTACGCATTACAATGAGGTTTGAAATGATACGACGACATGGAATGGTTCTCGCCCTGCTGGCAATTGGACTGGCCCCCGGTGTCCACGGCGAATGGACGCAAGCTGAGTTGGACGCAGGCTGCGTGGTTTTCGAATATTCGACGATGAAAAGCCTGTCGCCCGCACTGGTGCCGTCGCGAGAGATCGTCGCAGAGAAACTCTCGTGCACACTGGCTCGCAATGAGTACGAGTCGATTCAGTTCGGCGTACACGCGCTGACGGACGGTATCAAGGCAATCGAGGTGGCGGTAGAGTCGGACCTGGACGTGACTATTTATCATCGTATCGAACCGGCGATCAAAGAGGAACTGGAAGCCGCCTCGCCCGAAGCCGGCGAGGTCAGGGGATGGCTGCTCAGCGAGATCCATCTGCAGCGCGGCAACGTCTTCAAGGCGCTCGAAAAAGACCGCAGCGTCAACTTTTGGCTGACTTTTCATGCTGATCGTCAGACGCCGGATAGCGTGCATGCCGGAAAAATCCGTATTAAGGCCGCCGGGAGACCCGAGACAGTCGTCGACCTCGAGGTCAACGTCCGGTCTCTCGAGCTGCCACGGCCACGGGCGTCCTTCGGCATGTGGTTTCGTGAAGATATGCTGCCAAAGCGCCTCGGCGGCATGGCGGCACCACAGGAAACGATCCTGGCAATCTACCGGGACATGGTCGAACACGGCCAAACCGCCTGCGTCTTTTATCCGACGGAAAATTTTCACCCGCTGCCACCGCAAAACCACCATGTCATCAACCGGCTGCTGCCGCTGGCCAAGAAGGCGGGCTTGTTTGAGGAGCCACACGCTCTCAGCCTCCTTTTGGGCGGGATCGCCGGTGACAATGATCAAGAGCAGCTGGAAGCCTCGATTGCCTGGCTCAAGACGCAACGCGAAAAAAACGGCTGGCCAGAGTTCGCCGGCTTTGCTTCCGACGAACCGCACTACCCACTCGAAGACGCCGGTATCAAACGAGCCTGCGCTCCGCTGCAGGGGCTGGACATGCGCATGAGCATCGATCAGTCGAACATCGCCGCAGTCTACGGCTACTCGGTGCCAAACCTCTGCGATATCCAGTCGATCAACAACGGGATCATTACTGAAGAGGTGATAGCTGAGGCAAACCGGATGAATATCGAAATACTCACCTACTCGTACACTATGTGGCGGGAGGGCTTCAACCCGCTGCGGCAGCGCTACTATGCCGGGCTGCATACCTGGGCGCTCGAGCTGCGCGGCAACTGGATGTGGGCCTATCATCACATCCAGCACCGGCACGCCTGGTTCGCGCCGCGCAGCCACGAACCAATGCCGCTCACCGGTTGGGAAGCACGCCGTGAAGGTGTCGACGACTTCCGTTACCTGCAGATGCTCGAGGACACCCTGGCCGGACACCCCGACACCCCCCTTGCGGCGGAAGCCAGCGCCTGGCTGACAAAGCTCAGGACCCGGCTCAGGCCGATTATGCCGCTGACCGTCACCGACGGTGCACCCCTGGCAATCGAGGCGTACGACGCAATTCGTAACCGTGCAGCAGGATACCTCGGAAAGCTCACCGCCGCCCCCCCGCTGAAGCCGCAGCCGACATCCCGTGTCAAGGACGAGGCCGCACCCTTCCGCGGAAAATCGCTGGACGCCTGTATCGCCGGACTGCGCAGCGACGATATCGCAACTCGGCGCGCGGCGGCCTGGGCGCTGTACGAGATGGGCGCCGGGGCAGCCCCCGCCGTGTCCGCACTCGCGAATGCTCTCAACGATGCCGACGTCAGGATGCCGGCACTCCACGCCCTTGAAGCAATCGGACCGGATGCGCATGAAGCCGTCCCGATGATCGGCCAGCAACTCGAGCACCCGGACTTTTACGTCCGTATGGGCGCCCTGCTCACTCTCGGCGCCATCGGCTGTCCGCTGGACAAGCGCGAACCGGACGGGGTCCGGTCACCCTCCGCCAACGCCGCCGCAGTCATCGAACCACTGGCGATTGCACTGGGCGATAACTTCAAGGATGTCTCCGACCGCGCCGCCGAAATGCTCGGCGTCATGGGCGCACTTGCCCGACCGGCCGTTCCGACCGCGGTTCTGTTGCTTAATAATCCGAAAAAAAGCAAACGCGCCGCGGCTGTCAAACTCATCTCCCGGCTGGGGCCGACTGCAGCTGCAGCGGTACCAAGACTGGCCAGGCAAAACGAAAAAAATCCGGGCGACGCGAGTTATATCTACGCGCTGGCCGCCATCGGCCCGGCTGCGGCACCTGCTGTACCGGCGCTGGAACAGTACGCCGGCAGGGACAATCCCGGCACCAAGCAAGCAGACTCCTACTATGCGCTGATCTGTATCCGCAACGACGATGCCGACCTGCGCAATCTGGTCGACCTGCTCGAACACCCCGCCACGAATGCCAACACCAGGAATCACGTCGTCGAATGTCTCGAACAATTAGGACCGAAGGCGGCACCGCTGGCCAATGAAATTCGCGAACTGACCAAGGCCGGCAAGTTCACCGACGCGGAAAAGCAATCGGCCTTCGGCAAGACACCGCCGGCACAGGCTCACTACATCGACGGAGCCGATTGCCTGCAGCTCATGCACGACCTCGAGCTCGTCGCCCGCTTGCCGGTAGACGGCTGGCGGTTCAAGGACGACCCACAGGGAATCGGCGTCGAGCAGGGCTGGTTCAAAGCGGATTTTCCTACCGCCGATCTGCCGGAAATCAAGATCGGTGCGTTCTGGGACGACCAGGGCTACAAGGGGTTGGGCGAGGGGTGGTACAATCTGCAATATACCTGTCCAGACCTGCCTCCCGGCAAACGCGTCTTCGTACTCTTTGAAGCCGTCGACGAAGGCGCCTGGCTCTATATCGACGGCAAACTCGTCGCCTGGTACGACACCGCCTACCCGGACATTACCTGGTCCAAACCCTTTCTCCTCGACGTCACCGGCTCCCTCCAAAGCCAGGGCGAACACCGCCTGACTGTAAAGGTCGACAACTATTCCGGCGCCGGCGGACTCTACAAGCCGATAAGCGTGATGGTGGAGAAATAGCAAAGAAGAACCTATGAAGCAACAAGCTTTGCCATTATCGTAAAGGACTGAGGCTCGAACCGACATCGACAACACGATACCACATCGGACGTGATGCGTGAAAAGTAATGAATCAGCAGTCCTTCAGCCGCTTCGTGACCGTAGGATGTTCACACTCATAGAACTGCTCGTCGTCATCGCAATCATCGCGATTCTCGCCTCAATGCTGTTGCCAGTGCTCGGTCGCGCCAAGAATAAGGCCAGAAAGATTCTGTGTATGGCCAATCACCACCACAATATGCTTGCCACCTTTTTGTATGCCGACGACTGGGGTGGATGGATTATGCCCCAGCTCGCCCCGGGCAATCTCGAGGGCTACTGCAAGGGTTCCACCGGTGAAACTTACGTCTGGGTAAGTGGCCACCCCGTCGACGGTGGGTATCTGTATCGCGAGGCGTATCTGCCGACTCTGGAGTCCTTATTCTGCACCGGGATCTCATCAGGCACACGTGATATCAACGGGGCCAACCTCGACATGGATTACAACATTTCCCTTTGGGGCAGCCCGGCCATGGGCAGCAACGCATTTTCACATTATAACCACAGCCTGTTTGTTCGACAGAACGGGGTTACCGTCGCCAGTTGCGGCGTCAACGACGCTGACAGTACCCCACGCCGGATCATGACCGAGTGGCCGGGACAGTACGCCTTCGTCTGCAATTACGACTGGATGTACGAGGCGCATGAAGATGGCTTCAACGCGGTATACTTCGATGGCAGTGCAAAATGGGTCCCAGACCCGAACGGAAGTCTCGTCTTCGCCGACTGGAAACCGCGCCACGACAAAATAAACGCAGCGTATTGAACATACTGGCTACCCCCCCACGGCAATAAAGCCATGGGGGAGTCCGCCACGAGGCCCTCACATGCCGGATGCCCGTGAATTCAAGATAACCGGCACTCCCCCCGAGGCTGAACGCTTCCGCATGTGCCGACGCATGCTGGTCGGCCCGTGGTGCAACCAGCCCGAAGAATACGTCGGTTACAACGGCTTCGTCGGCTGGGCCGGCGCCACCCGGTTGCGCAGCGGCCGCTGGCTGATTACCTTCACCAGCGGCTACTGGC
The DNA here is from genome assembly GCA_963580095.1 of Lentisphaeria bacterium. GTDB lineage: Bacteria > Verrucomicrobiota > Lentisphaeria > JABSQK01 > CAJWLW01 > CAJWLW01. The sequence continues at coordinate 10,880 of CAUZJQ010000060.1, forward strand.
ACGGCAGTCTGCCGCAGACCCCGGAGATTCTCGCAGACCCCGAGTGCCGCAAAACCTTCGAGGCACGCTGGGAAAACGAAGACGGGCTCTCCTGCCCGCGCATCTATGCACCGCGCGGCGGCCGCGCCCACATCATGTCCTCCGACGATGAAGGCCTGACCTGGTCGAAACCCACAACCCTGGTCGACACCGAGATGGACGACCGGCACCCGACCATCGTCGAGCTCGATGACGGTACGCTCCTCTGCACCTTCTTCTGTGCGCCGGCCACCAGGAAATGCCGCTCCGCCTGGATTCTTAGCCACGACAACGGCGCGACCTGGACGGAGCCACGATATCTCCAGCCGGAATCCGGCGGCATGGGCAACGGCAGCGCCATCCAGCTCGTCGACGGCACGGTCGCCTGGGCAACACAGGTAATTTTCGACGGCGATGAATTCTGGTCGACCGGTGTCTTTCTCTCCTCCGACCACGGCGAAACTTTTGAGCTGGGATCGGTCATCGGCACAGATCACCATCTTTTCGAAACAACGATTGCCCAGCTGCCCGATGGACGCATCGTCGCAGCGTCACGCCGTCATTGCGACGTTTACTGGTCGGCGGACGGCGGACGAAGCTGGACCGAACCGGTGCCGGTCGGCGTCGATCTGTTCGACCCGCACCTATTGTTGATGCCCAACGGGGTACTCGCCTGTTTTCACGGCTCCTACGATTTCGGCGGGTTGTATGTCATCCTCAGCCCGGACGGCGGCCGCACCTGGCACGGCCCCGGCAAGCGGCATGGGTACGCCGTCGATCCGAGTGTCTACGGCTACAGCCACCCGATTGTCTTGGCCGACGGTACCGCTTACATCGTTTATCTGCATACCGGCGGGCACCCGGCGCATGACGCCAGGACCGAGGCAATCTGGGCGCTCCGCGTAAAAATCAACGACTCAGCCGACGGCATCGAGATCCTGCCGGCCCCCGGATCCCCCGCCGCCCTCGGACTGCCCGAAGACGTCCTCGCACTGCTTACATCCCGCACCGACGGCAACAACCCGGTCCTGGGAATATTCTGATGGACCTCGACGCACTGCTTAAATTGCTGATCACCGAGATCGACGTCGAACGCATTCGCAATCACGCCGAAGCCATCCACACCACCGACCGCTGGAGCAGCTACGACCGTTATCACGAGACCGCCGACTACGTGCTCGGCCTGATGCGTGACAACAAGCTTCGTGATCTCCGAAAAATCACCACGCCGGCCGATGGTAAGACGGTCGTTGGTGATTGGTTGATGCCGCTGGCCTGGGATGCCCGCGCCGGCACCGTCACGATCCGTGCCCCGCGCAAGTACCAGGGAAAGGTCCTCGCCGACTACCTGGCCGAACCCAATCACCTGGTCCGCTGGAGCGCTCCGACACCTCCGGGCGGCATCACTGCCGACCTCGTCGATGTCGGCGACGGCGCCCATCCCAAAGCATATGCGGGAATTGATGTCGCCGGTAAGATTGTCCTGATCAACGGCTACGTCGGCGAAGCCAAGGCCCTGGCTGTCGAGCACGGCGCCGTCGGGATTGTCAGCGACATGATGCCAGTACCGCATCTCGACAACGATCAAGCCGTGCCCTGGCACAACGTCTTTGCCACCGATCAGCACTGGGGCCCGACTGCAAATGAAACGAACCTGTGGGCTTTTGTCCTCACTCCGTGTGACGGTCGCTGGCTGCGCCAGCTCATGGCCGGATCCAGGCACCCCGTGCAACTGCACGTCGAGGTCGACGCAACCTTGTACGAGGGCGAGACAGACACCATCACCGGACGTCTCCGCGGCCGGGACAAATCACAAGAGGAAGTGTGGGTGTACACGCACATTTTCGAGTGCGGCGCTGACGACAACGCGGCCGCCGCCGCTTTGGCACAGGAAGTTCTCGGCACGCTGGGACGACTGATCAGGGAACGCCGGCTGCCGTCCCTGCGCCGGTCGATCCGGCACATCGCCGGCTGGGAATGGATCGGTTCTTCCGTCTATCTCGACGACCGAAAACGCGAACTTCACAATGTGGTGGCCACACTCAATCTCGATTGTGTCGGGCTGCCGCGCGCCGCTACCGGGCAACCGGTACAGTTGCTCGTCAACCCACACGCGAAAAGTTCGTTCACAGACGCCTTGATGCTCGACCTGTGGGATCGTTACGCGCGGCTGCGATCAACAACCGTCGAGGCACGGGAAACCCGATACGGCCGCCCGAGCGACACTCAGTTCTGCGACCCCGTGTACGGCATCCCCACAGTCTTTCCGTACGCCACAGTCGGACGACTCTGCCACAACAGCCGGGATGTCGCAGCCATGCACGATCCGGAGATGTATCGCATCTTCGCCGCCACCGCCGGCGCCTTTCTGTACACGCTGGCATCCGCGGATGCGGATGACACCGGCCCCCTTGCAGACATTGCATATGCCCGAGCGATCAAGTCACTGGTCGGCAAGCTCAACGGTACGGAGCCGTTGAGCAAGACGCCCTGTGTCGACGCCGTCGATTATCTGGCCGAGCGACAGCGTGAAGCCATCCGCAGCGTCTCCCGGCTGGCGCCGCGCTCGGCGAAAGCCAAGCAACACACAGGGGGCCTGGTCGAGCGCCTGGACCGCTGGCTGGCCACAGAACGACAATCACTGGATAACACCCTACCGGTCGCCCTCCCCCAACGCACCACCGCGGACGACTGGCAGGCGCCAAGCTCGATGAATGATGTCGGACGCTTGCAGCCGCAGCCCGGCCTCTTGCTGTTCCCGCAAGTCACCCCTACCCGGAACGCCGATTACGGCTCGCCGTTCTGGCTGTCGCGCCTACCCGCCAACGAAGCAAAACAGAGCATGCGATTCCTCAATCTGCAGGCGTTTTTCTGGATGGACGGCAAGCGTAACCTGCAGGAAATCGACCGGCTCGTTACGCATGAAACCGGTAAGCCTCTCGCCCCCGGTTTTCTGTGGTTTCTGCGACGCCTCGAGCGCTATGGTTACGTGTCGCTTCGCTGGAAAAAGCCTTTGACCCGTCGACAGATCGCGACTGAGCTGCGGCACCTCGGTATCGGCCGCGGCGATGTGCTCTTCGTCCACAGCGCCCTCGCCAGCCTCGGATACGTGACCGGCGGCAGCGACGCGGTGATCGATGCACTGCGCGATGCGGTCGGCCCGCAAGGCACCTTGGTGATGCCGGCCTTCACCTACAGCAAGGAAATAGCTATTCCCGGAGCCGGCGGGCCACCGTATCACCCGCGACGAACCGCCTGCGATGTCGGCATCATACCCGATACATTCTGGCGGCGCCCCGGTGTGCGCCGCAGCACCTCGGCCAGTCACTCGATCGCAGCGATCGGGCGGCAGGCAGAGTTTCTTACCAGCGACGACGTGACCATGGAAGCATACGGCCGCGACGGCGCCTTCGGCAAACTGTATGAGCTCGACGCCAAAGTGCTGATGCTCGGCTGTGGCTTGGGCCCGAACTCCTGCCTGCACGCCGTCGAGGACTGGGTCGGCCTGCCGAGCATGCAGCCAGTCGACCACCTGATCGAGGCTGACAACGGCAACACCCGCGTCATCCGGTATCAACGACAGCCGATCGGACGGCGCGAATTCTATCGCAACTCGGATAAAGTCACGAAGAGCGAGGTATTGTTTCGCCAGTACGGTATTGTCGAAGACGGCTGCATCGGTCCGGCCATGGCACAGGTATTCATGATCCGCAACATGATCGATACGTCGATGGCAATCATCCGTGACCAAGACCCTTGTTTTCTGTTTCACGACGTGGACGATCCCGACGACAGCGCGCCGGACCTGACCCACTACTTTCACGAAGAAACCAAACGTCGCCTGCAAGCCGGTGAACTGTGTTTCGAGGTGGGGATATGAATACAACTCGACATCGTAGCCACATCCTCGATCCGAGATAAATCAAGGACGCTTAAGCGTGCGATACAGAATAGATTCCCGGCGCACCGGGCCGAACACTGAACACTGAATACGACAATGCCCCAGAAACCCCAATACCGTGTCCTCTACAACTTCGACTGCAGCGATCTCTTTCGCAATTCGACCGAATCGCTGACGGCGGCACATGTCGAACGCATGGTCGAAGAGGTCGCCCACGGCGCCGATGTGATCCTGATCAATCCAAACGCGCAAAACGTGAACTACCCGAGCAAAGTATGGCAAACGTATTGGGACGGTTATCGGGAAGGGGATCGTAATTTTTTCGGCAGCATCCCGGACAGCACGCTGCCGGCCCGCGAACGCATGGTCAGCCAGATGGCGCAACTGGCAGAACAATGCGACTACCTGGCGACGGCCCTGGCGCACTCGAGACAGCAGTCGATGACGCCTGGCATCTCGATGCGCATGAATGACATGCATGATATCCCCTGGCCGGACTCGCACTACTTCAGCCGCTTCTACAAGGACAATCCGCAGTTACACCTGCCGCCAATCAACGCCCGAGACTGGGGCGCCGAGGGATTCAATTACGAACACGCCGAAGTGCGCGAATATTTTCTGTCACTGATTCGCGAATTTGTCGACGACTACGACTTCGACGTTCTCGAACTGGATTTCAGCCGCTTCACGTACTATTTCGATCGCGGCGATTCAGAGCGGCATTGCGCGATCATGACGGCATTTATCGCTGAGGTGCGAAACTGCCTGGCAAAGGCGGATCGCCACATCCATCTGATCCCCCGTATCGCTGCCGATCCCGATGCTGCCTACGCACTCGGATTCGATGTCGAAGCCTGGGCCCGCGACGGCATCGTCGACGGCATCGTCGTGACCTCGATGGTGACAACCGCCTGGACCATGCCGATCGACAAGTTCCGGCAGTTGACCGGTCCGGACATCGCTATCTACGCCGCTGCCGAAGTAACCGCCGACAAGCGCGACGGCATTCCGCTGCGATACCTGCCCGGCAGCTGCGAAATGCTCCGCGGCTTCGCCGCCGGCTACTACGCGGCCGGTGCCGATGGTGTCGAACTGTTCAATTACTTCCTGCAGCGCAAAGCCAAACCGGTGGCGAGTGCCGAGGAATTCTTCGGGCGCCTGCGCGAGATGCGATCGCTGGAGGAGATCCGTGCCAAACCGCGCCTGCATCTCCTGGGCACCGGCTACTGGACGGCCGAGTTCGACCTGCCCGACCAGGTGCCGGTGACAATCGCCAAGCATTCAGAACGGCGATTCGAGATACTGCTGGGTGCCGTGCCCGAACCACTGCCCGTTGTAGTCCATGTCTGCTTCGACGGCGACAACGCGGCCGCGGACCTGTGGCTGCGGATTGGTCGTTACAGCGCCCAGGCAGTTGAAGTCGGGCCGGGGCCCGAGGGAGATCCGAACGATCCCGGGCGCGTTTGGCTCTACGACAACGACCAGCAGCCATCCTGCCGCCAAAGCAAGATTGCCCTCTTCCATGTCCCGGCCGCCGTCATCCGCGACGGTAAGAACGAAGTGATTGTACGCAGTGAAAACATGAGCGTGACGATTCTCGGCATCGATGTGGAAGTCGGCAGCGAAAACGAGATTCAAGATGTGCAAAAACGGCCATGAACCACTAATTGCCGTGGGTCTGCAGGATATCTGCGACGGCCGCCAGTGGGTTGTCGAGCCGACGCCGGAAAAAGCTGATCATACAAGGAAATCATCATAAATGGAATCCCTCCCATGTCATTAGCGGATACCGACCCGCACTTTCCACTGTACCATCTGCAGCCTGAGGCAGTCATCAACGATCCGTGCGGCGCAATGATGTGGAACGACGAGTATCACCTGTTCTATCAGAATTCCGCCAGCTGGGCCCATTCCGTATCACCCGACCTGGTGCATTGGCGGCATCTGCCGGCGGCTCTCGAGCGAACCCCCGGGGGGGGCGACGAAGGCGGCTGCTGGTCCGGATCCGCCGGTGACATGGACGGGACGCCGGTCATCCTGTACAGCGGCGTCGACTTTCCGCCGAAAGACCAACCGCGAACATGGAAACAAGTCGTGTGTCTGGCAACCGGCAGCGACGACCTGACGACCTGGACCAAGCATCCGGATAATCCCCTGGTCATCGGGCCTGAAAATTCCCCGGATTTCCGCGATCCATGTTTCTGGAAGGAAGGGGATGACTGGTACATGCTGGTCGGCGCCGGCATTACCAACGAAGGCGCCACGGCAACGATGTACAAGTCACCGGACCTGGTGAAATGGACCTACCTGCACGAATTATGCACAGATGCGCCGGACATCACGAACCAGTGTTGGGAATGTCCCGACTTCTTCGAGCTCGATGGGCGACACGTCCTGGCGACATCCCGGAAATCGCCCCACCTTGCGTATGGCAGCGTCGATCACTGCCGTGTTTTGATGTCGACTTTTTATGATATCGGCACCTACAAAAACCAGCAATTCACGCCGGAGACCTCCGGCAATTTCGATGCTGGTGGTCATTTTTACGCGGCCAAGACGATGCTTGATGACAAAGGTCGACGTCTGATATTTGGCTGGGTCTGGGAAGCGCGGTCGACTGCCGCGTGGCAGAAAGCAGGTTGGGCGAGTGTCATTTCGCTACCGCGAATTATCAACATCTCCGGGGACGGAACGATGCGTTACAGGGTGCCGGAAGAACTGCAGGTCCTGCGCCGAGCTCACACGGCCCTGGCAGACGTCAAAGTCAAAGACGGCACGGTGCCGCTCGATCCGGTAAGCGGCGATTGCCTCGAACTTGTTGCCGAGTTCGAACCCGGCGATGCCAGTGAGTGCGGGCTGTCGTTGCGCCGCTCTCCAGACGGTGAAGAGGAAACGCGGCTGATCTACCGGAAACAAGACGCAACACTGAGCATCGATCGCTTTCATTCGACAAAAGATCCGGAACAATACACCTATCCGAAAGGGGAACCGCTGCCCCTGGCACCTGGAGAGAATCTCAAATTGCAGATCTTCCTTGACCGGTCCGTTATCGAAGTTTTTGCCAATGACAGGCTGTGCCTGACAACCCGTATCTACCCGACCCGTGACGACAGTCAAGGTATCGCAGCCTTCGCTGTCGGCACCGCAACGCTGCAACAACTCGATGCCTGGCAACTGGCATCAATGGTCTAAACGACTCTTCAAACTTAAACACTGTCCCCCTGATCATAACAATGCTTGACTCCAGCTTCCTCCAAATCGGCTCCAGGCCCCAGTTTTTCATTGATGACCTGGTAATCGAAAGCGCCCAGGACATGACCCGTCGACACCACAAGCCGCAGAAGGTCGGCGACGCACCGATGATCCATCGGGACCAACCGTGGGAAAAGACAATCTACATCAGCTGCAACACATGGAACGTCATCCATGATCCGGAGGATGGTTTGTTTAAGTGCTGGTACGAAAACTGGATGCTCGATAGCGCCCACGACATGCCGTATCAATTCCGTGGGAGCGACGGCAAGATCATAGTCGACGTACACAGTGAAGCCTGTTCGGGTGTGTGCTACGCCCAAAGCGCCGACGGTGTCACCTGGGAAAAGCCGGAAATGGACATCGTCCAGATAGACGGCGCGAATACCAACATTGTCATGGGTCTCGGTTTCGGCGGAGAAACGGCCCATTGCGCGACCGTCATGCTCGACCCCATGGAGACCGATCCGGCGCACCGATTCAAGATGTTTTTCATGAATGCGATCGCCGATATCGTCGAAGGCACGACCGGTAGCGCTTTCTTCG
>CAUZJQ010000061.1:0-18285 GCA_963580095.1 Lentisphaeria bacterium
TGGCATACCAGTACATGAGCCAAACGCGCGAAAGTAATTAAATGAAAGATGAATCGGGAAAACGTGCCGATGGGTACGTATCATATATACCGGATTTAGGTGATTGCAAATAGTTCCATTGCCTGCACAGACGCTATGCAGGCGTATGCACGTCCGGTTCGGTTGGGGGGTGTTATGGGCGCCGGATTCTTACCCAGAAATAAAGGCCGGCGCGCCAATATACGGGACTGGAACTATCGCTTATGTCACCAGACATAGCCGCAGCGCTGCGAATTCGCAGGCTATGTGAGCAAGCGCCCGGATGCGTCGCTCGATCCACTTTTGATCGGTCGATGCACCTTGAGCTTTTCGCCGACAGCGACGCCGGCGTCGTGGACGTGCGGATTGACAGTGCTGCCGACGGTTCGGGTCGAGACGTGCGGGTTGTGCGCCTTGAAGAAGGCGTCCAGGCTCGGGTCACCGGTCCAAACCAGCGCTTTCTCGGTTGCCAGCGCGTGGCGCTCGGCGTCGAGCTTGCTGCGGAAGCCGGCGTAGACGCCGCGCAGAAATGACGCTTTGTCGCGGCGCCCTTTGGCGTTTGGGCGGCTCTCCTTGAACACCCGCCACTCATGCTCGCCTTGTCGCAGGAGAAAGTAAAAAACGTATTCTGCCATGTCCAGGTTCTGTTCCGTGCCGTACAGTTCGATCTGCCGATTGCCGTCCTGCAGCATTTCGTGTTGTCCGCAGTAAACATGGGCGACGTAATGAACGAAGTAGAAATCACTCACCAGGTTGGCTACCGCCCAGACATGTGCCGGGATGCGCTTGTACATTGATCCGACCTTGCGGAAGCGGTGGGTGCGTGTTGCTGCCGACTCGATCATCCGGACGTTGTAGCGCAACGCCAGTTCATGCGCCTTGGCCAGGGCTCTTTCCGCTTCGTGGTGATTCGTCGACTGCCCGAGTGCGAGCAGTTTTTCGATCTTGCGTCGCATAGAGTCGACGGCTTCCGGCTGGTCGGCCAACTGCATGGTGGCGCCCGGCTCGATGTCGAGCAGTGCGCAGGCACGTTTGAATGCCGATCCGTGATCCGTTTCGCTGGTGATCACAAAAACTTCATCGACGATCTGGTGCGCCATCTCGTGTTTCAGCACGGCAACAATATCGCTCCAGCAGCCGCGTTGGAATAGCAATCCGGCAAGAATGATCTGGCGTCGGTCGCGGTTCCAATAGCCGAGGGTGCGAGTCAGATGGTCTTCGATCACCAGTCCAGGTGTCTGCAATGTGGCGAGGGCCGGGGTTGATTCGCGAATATCCTCGTACTCTTCGATGACGCTGTACAGCCAGCCGCGAGTGATGTTGGGTGCCAGATTCATTCCGCGAGCTCGGTGAACGATCAGTACATGGGCACGGTGGGATCGACCTCGTTGGACCAGGCGTCGATACCGCCAGCCAGATTCTTGAGCTTGGTGAAGCCGTTGGACTGCAGGAAGCCGATCGCCTGCGCGCTGCGCGTGCCGTGGTGGCAATGGGCGACGATCAATTTGTCGCGGTGCGGCTCCAGTTCGGTATAACGCGTCATGAGCTCGCTGAGCGGCAGCAGGATGGCACCGTCGATATGGGCGTAGTCGTACTCGTTCTGCTCACGTACGTCGAGCAGCATGAGGTCGGTGCGGGCGGCCATCTGGTCGTACAGTTCGGTCACGGAAATCTCTTCAATCATAGCCGAAGTCTCATTTGGGCGGGTTGTTTCGGTTTCACGCAGCTCGGTAATCGTGGGGTTGGCGGTACAGACGGGGCAGTCTGCCTGTTTTGCCACGGTCAATTGGCGCCAGGTCATGGCGAGGGCATCATACAACAGAAACCGGCCGGCCAGCGATTCGCCGATGCCAGTGATGTGTTTGATCGCTTCTGTTGCCTGCGCTGTGGCGATGGTTCCGGGGAGGACGCCGAGTACGCCTGCTTCGGCGCAGTTCGGAATTGCCTCCGGCGGCGGTGGTTCGGGGAACAGGCAACGATAGCATGGCCCGGCGGGCGTGCCAAACAGCGAGAGTTGACCCTCGAACCGGTAGATGCTGCCGTAAATGTTCGGCTTGCCGGTCATCACGCAGGCGTCATTGACCAGGTACCGGGTCGGAAAGTTATCCGTACCGTCAAGCACCAGATCATACTGGTCGATGATCTCGAGAGCGTTGTCCGCCGCCAGCCGCAGATTGTGGGTGCGGACCCGGACGTCTGGGTTGGCATCGCGCAGTCGAGCCGCAGCGACATCTACTTTCGGCGCACCGATGTCGGCTGTTGTGAACAGAATTTGTCGCTGCAGGTTGGATTCGTCGACGACGTCGAAGTCAACGAGCCCGAGGGTGCCGACACCGGCAGCAGCAAGGTAGAGAGCGGCAGGGCAACCGAGACCCCCGGCGCCGACGATCAGGACTTTTGCTGCCAGTAGTTTTTCCTGGCCGGCATCGCCGAACTCCGGTAGGATGACGTGTCGATGGTAGCGACGGAATTGATCAGGAGTGAGCGCCATGGACCTTTTCGATTGCGCGCCATACAACTTCCGGTCGCATGGGCAGCTCGTTGATCCGGACGCCGGTTGCGTCACGAATTGCGTTGCCGACGGCTGCGGCACCGGGAATGATCGGCGGTTCGCCGACGCCCCGGACGCCCAAAGGACCTTCCGGAGACGGGGTTTCCACGATGACGGCTTCGATGGTGGGAACCTGACGTGCCTTCGGCAGATCATAATCCAGGAACGAGGCGTTGAGCAATTGGCCGTCGTCGTCGTACACCATGCGCTCGTGCAGCGCGAAGCCGAGGCCCTGCACGGCACCGCCGTGCATTTGGCCTTCGACCATCAGCGGATTGAGCGCTCTGCCGACGTCCTGCACGGCGACCATGTGCAGCGGCGTCACCTCGCCGGTTTCATGATCAACGTGAACCTTTACCAATTGCACGGCGGCAGCCGGCGCATTGATCGGTACAGCGGCCTGGCCGTCTGCTATGATCGGACCGGATCCGCCGCCGTTGGTTTCGGCTTCGGCGGCGAGTTCGGCAATCGTGAAGCGGCGATCGGGTACACCTTTGACATGCACGGCGCCGTTTTCAAGCAACAGGTCGTCGACGTGCGCTTCCAGTTTCTCCGCCGCCGCTTCCAGCAGTTTCGTTTTCACGCCGGCTGTTGCTGCCAGCACGGCTCCGGTCACGCTGTAGGTCACCATACTGCCGGCAGCGCCGACGCTATGTGGATTGGTATCGCTGTCGCCGGTGACGATCTCAACCTGGTCCGGCGACACTGTCAGCATTTCCGCTGCGACCAGGACGAGACCGCTGTGGGTGCCGGAGATGTCGGGTGAGCCGATGTGAACAGTTACCACGCCATCCCCGGACACCCGACATATAGTCGACGACGGGCAGGCACCGCCGGGCCAGATAGCGAGGGCGATGCCGACACCTTCGTCCGCCGCACAATTGCGGTCGCGCCATGCCGGGTGCTCGTGCAGTTGTTCCAGGCATGCTTTCAAACCGATGTTCGGCCAGGGCGAATCGCTGACGGTGAGGTCGCCGGTTTCGACGCAATTCTGCAGGCGGAACTCGAGCGGATCAATCTGCAACTCGTGAGCGAGATCATCGATGGTCGATTCCAGGGCAAAGATCGCTTGTGGCGCGCCGGGGGCGCGGTAAGGGCCGCAGTGCGGCGTATTCGTATTGATCTCGGCGATCTCGATGAGCAGGTTGGGAAATTTGTAGTAGCTGCCGACCAGTATGGCCAGCAGGCTGCCCAATCCGGAAGCGAAGGCACCGGCATCTGAGCGAATGTCCGCGCGCAATGCAGTAATCGCACCGCTCTTGTCGGCGCCGATTTCGATATCCCAGTCACCACCGGCCGATGGTGTTGTCGTGAGGAAATCTTCGGTGCGCGTCAAGACCATGGAAACCGGCCGGCCGACAGCCAGTGCGCAGGCGGCTACCAGCGGATCGAGGATGCCGTTTTTCGATCCGAAGCCGCCGCCCACCGTCATGTTAATGAGGCGCACCTGTCGTTTCTCGAGTCCCAGAAGTTCAGCAATGGCGTCGCGCGTCCACACCGGCGTCTGACAGGGCAGGTAAATGGTGATGCCGCCGCCCACAGGGTCGGGGATGGCTGTCGAAACTATCGGCTCCAGGTACCCCTGGTGCACCCGGGCTGTCCGGTAGTTACGACGGACGACGACATCGGATTCGGCCAGGGCTTTCTTGGCATCCCCGCGTTCGTGGCGGTGGATCTGATGAACGTTTTTGGGTTTCTCGATTTCTTTCGTTGCGGCGGTCTCGTCGACGGTGGCGTGGCCCTCGGCGATTGACTGGTCCCCCGGCAAGCCGTCAGGCCAGATGTCGGGTGCGTCGGGACCGCTGGCGGTCATGAAATTGGCGGCGACCGGCTGCATGTCGTATTCGATATGGACCAACTCGGCACCGGCCTCTGCTGCTTCTGCGGACCTCGCGATGACGACTGCGACGGGTTGACCGGTAAAGACGACACGGTCGCCGGCCAGGGTGCAGGTGCTGCGTGACTTGATCACGGCGTCGCGGGTCAGCAGGTCGGTGGCTGTGAGGACGTGGGTGACGCCCGGTACTGTCAGTGCTTCGGACTTGTCGACAGCGCGAATGAGGGCGTGCGCGTAAGGGCTCAGCACCGGGCGCGCGTGGTGCATGCCGGCAATGACCAGGTCGCTTGTGTAGGGTTCGCCCCCGGTGACCTTTCGACCGCCATCGATCGATTTTCGCGGTTTTCCGATGTAGGTGTAGTCGGATGAGTTGTTCACGCTGGATCCGTTGGTCAGGTATTCAAGTGGTCATGCAGTATCGCTTAGATCCACGGCTGCAAATTGTTGGGTTGGATGAGCACGGCATCAGTCATCCAGCAACCGGCATGCGGAGTGTCGGTCTGGCACGACAGAAGGAAGACGTATACGGTAGGAACGTCGGCTTTATCATACAAGGTGATACGCTGTCTGGCGGACTTTCCCTGTATCTCGATATCACCGTATTCGGCACGATGATGTCCCAGCATAAGCCGGTACTGGGGGCTCTTGACCATTTCGATGAAACGCTGCAGCGGGCCGGTTGCGTGTCTGTTGGTGGGCGAGGCGAAGTTGAACGTGACACGTATGCCCTCGTCGTACGGCGTCTCCGAGTTATGCTGTAGAGCCTCGATGACAAGCCGCACGACATCCTGTGGCGTCAACTCGGGGCGTGGCCCCGTCAGTGCCGCGGGTGTCTGGGCCTGCTGAATCTGCGAAGGCGGCGGCGCCGGCTTGATGACTGGATATTCGCGCTGCGTGAACATGGTGCCCAGCAGCATGAGAACGGCCATCGCAATAAGGATGCTGACCACAGGCCAACGTTGGTGGTTTGCTTCATTCATGGCTCTAATGTTGTGGGCGTTGTCGGCCTTTGCAAGCTTGACACAGTGGTGAAAGACCTCACATTGACGGAAGGGACTGACAACGGCCGAGCTTTGAGGGGGGACGTTATGCCGGACGCGCAACAACTGACGCATCTCATTGCGCTAATGGACGATGAATCACCCGAGATCCGTGACCCGGTGTTCGCCGAACTGGCGGCGTTTGGCACGACGCTGGAAACGGAACTGTGCAGGGTCTGTTCACAACTTTCCGGTAAACAGCGCCGGGCGGTCGTGGATGCGGTGAGCAATTGGTCGAGGGCAACCGACGGCGGCTCAATGTTCGTGGCCGGTGACCTTGTGGAGCACGTGCGCTACGGCTATCGCGGTGTGGTCGTTGCTGTTGATCTGACATGCCAGGCCGACACGGACTGGTACCTACACAACCGTACCCAACCGGATCGTGACCAGCCCTGGTACCACGTTCTTGTGCATGGCGCCGATGCCGTCACCTACGCGGCGCAAAGCAGCTTGACGAACGGTACGCCGGGGGAAGTGCTGCATCCGCTTGTTCCTTTCTTTTTCGATCGCGACGAGGTCGATCGTTACATTCGCAACGACCGGCCCTGGCCAGGCGGGGATGCAGGGAACGATATTTAACCGGCAGGCATCTGGCGAAGGAATTTCGAAAAATTGGTCAGGCACGGGATTGGCAAGTTCACCCGTGTACTCCGGGAATTGCTTGTCGTTCATAGATGCCGCCGTCCCGGCGTATGAATGAAAAGTACAGCCACCTGGAAATCTGAACTTTCAACGCTCAACACGTGCCTTCGAAGCAGGCGATACAGATTTCGCCTTGACCACTGGCCGAATCGCGTTTTATCCGCTCATTGCATCAAGCCAGATGCCTGGTATGCAGCGGCGGTCCGGCGGATGCCGGTGGCGAGATCGACGGACGGTGCATAGCCGAGCTGTGATCGGGCTTTGTCGATGGAATAGCCGTAATTGCTTGACATCAAAGTGACCCGCGACTGGGTGAGTGGCGGCGGCCGATTGGTCAGACGTCCAGCCAGTTCAAAAACGGTGGCAGCCAGTCGAGCCAGGGGCACGGGCAACGAGAGTCGCGGTCGCAGCACATCGACGGCGTCGGCAATTTCGTTGACCAGCTCCCGCACGGTCACCGGCCGTTCGCCCCCGAGGATGTATACCTGTCCGGCTTGCCCGACGACGGCGCAGAGCTGTATGCCAGCGACCAGGTCGTCGATGAAGAGCGGATGCAGGATGCCCCTGCCGCCGCCAACAAAAGCGAATCGCTTTTTCTTCACCGCCCGAAACAGGGCCAGCTTGTGTGTGTCCCCCGGACCGTAGGTGAACGACGGGCGGGCGATGACCAGAGGCAGTCCGCTGCCGGTGGCTTCTTCCAGCAGTTGCTGTTCACCTGCCAGCTTGGTTACCTGATAGGATCCAACGGGATGGCACGGCGTATCTTCGTCGGCCAGGTCGGTGAGCGGACCGGAGACGCCGACGGTGCTGACATGGACGAAGCAATGCGGCGGCTGCGACAGTTTGTGGGCGAGGGTCACGGGACCGTTGGCGTTGACTGCCTGCATTTCGGTTGCGGTGGTGCCCCAGGTGCCGAGCAATCCGGCGCAGTTGAACACGACGTCGAAGGGTGCATCGAAACATCCAAAAGAATCGGGGTCAGCCAGGTCACCGGTCACGACCCGGGCACCGTCCGTATCGAGTCCTGCCGGGTCGCGGACGAGCACGGTGACGTGGCAGCCACGGGCAACCAGTGCGGCTGTGAGGTTGCGCCCGATAAAACCGGTGGCGCCGGCAACCAGAACGCGAGTCTCGGCTTGGAGTTGGCCGGCAGTCAATTGTGGAATATTTCTATGGTTGCTTTTTCGGTCAGTTCTTTGAGCAACTGAGCCCTGGAGCCCCGCGCTCTCTGCTGCTGCAAATGACTGATGAGTTCTTGGCGCAGCTCATCATCGTCTAAGTCCGGATTGAACTTTGATTTGTTCTTTTCATAGAATTCCGTAATCTCCTGCGGTGTGATCTGATATTGTTTTATGTCGGCGTATTGATGCCTCAGGGTACCGATTGCCAACCGCCGGTCAGGAGACAAACCGCGCGAGATGCGTGGCTTCGGACCGTACGTCAAGTAGTGCTCGAGCATGGCCTGCTGTTCCGGCGATTCGCCAATTCCGTCTTCCATCGCGGCATTGTAAAAAACACAGAGCTTGATGACTTGAAAGGGAATGATCGGGTACGTGAAGATGGATCTGGTTGACTGTCTGTTGATCAGCGTAGCGAATTGCGGCAGATCAGACAGCGGATAGGTCCTCTCGCCGACACGCATGGTGGATGTTGCCAGTTTTGTACGGAACTCGGCGAGCGCTTCGCCCTCCAGTTCGAGCACACCTGCCGGATCAATATCCGCGGCTTTGAGGAGCAACTCCCAGAGCGGTGCCATCTCACCTTCCTTGGGTTTTTCCGTTTTCTTATCTCCCCACAAGGCGGCTGCCGTGCGCAGGGCTTCCTCGTCGATCACAACGTCGTTGACCGAGACAGGGAACCTTGTGATCGTGTCTATCAGCCATTTCAATCGTTCCTTCTCGTAGCGTCGCACCAGCAGTTCGCGTCGGACGCGTTTGATGATGTCGGCGACCGGCGTGTGATCGTCAAGGAACCATCTCACCGTCGCCAAGGGGTCCACGGCGACGTCAGGCACGATCATCGGGTCGCGGGCGCGTTTGAGCCTTTCGTTTTCCTTCTCGAACAACCAGATGATACCGTTTAATCGACGATTTACCGTGTTCTTTTCCTCGTTCTTTAGTCTGCGCCGGTATTCCTCGGTATTCTTAATGTCTCGCGCCATCGCTTCCTGATATAAGAGTTCCTGTTCGACAATGGGGTCAATGTTCATTTTGACGTACTCGTTGCGACCATGTTCATCCAGCTTATTCAGTTCTTCGAGGAAGAACACGTCGGCTTCGTATACCGATATGCCATTGATGATAGCCAGGAGTTTGCCTTTGTCTTCGACACTGTCGGCAGCGATTGGGAGAAGCATCGCCAGCAGTAGGATTGTCAGGGGTCGAATCATAGTCATGACGGTGGAGAAGGGAGGATTTGTGAAATAGACAACAGCAAGTGGCTGGGGGTCACTGATCTACGAGAAGACTAAAAACTATAAGGGGCAATCGCAACTGCGCAAGCGGAGCGCCCGTCACTACGGCAACCTGGGTAGTCTGCAGAGCTCGAGTAGTTGTGCAGTGAGTCGATAGGTCATGCCCCATAGCACCGGTCGATCGGGACCTAGTAGGTCCAGTGCCGGGTAGAGTTGAACGCAATCTTCGTGCCGCCAGCGGTATCGGCATCGGCGTTCAGGTTCGACCAGATGTTGCAGCGGCATGGAAAAGGCATGCTCAACCTCGGCGTTTGGCTGCAGGACTGGGTGCGCCTGCAGCGTATAGACGAAGGCCGATACAACGACCGGAAGATTTACCGCGACCAGGTCGTCGAGCCTGCCGCAGGCGCGGTTCAATTCCAGGTGAATACCAAGTTCTTCATGCGTCTCACGCCTGGCTGTATGTTCGAGATCCTGGTCCGCCGGTTCGGTACGACCGCCGGGGAATGCCAGATGCCCGGACCACGGATCGCCATTGTTGCGGGCGCGCTCGATGAACAGGAGTTCAGGTCCGAACCGGCCGGGACAGGCCACAAGGGCTACCGCAGCCTGCCATTGCCGCCCAGTCGGAGTGGCTATCACAGGTCGGTGTGCTGCCGCCGCCGCATTGATGGTATCGATTGTCATCTCAGCCGGAGTTCGGAGTTCAGTATCAAGACTGATAATACTATAGTGCCGACAGGCACTTGACGGTGGACCGTTCGTCCGGATACTGGACTTTGGATTATAGGCGGCCTGGCGGTTTCGATTGGCCGTAATTGCCTTATTTCGAGACCAATCAAGCGGCAATTCGGCACCAACAGCGGCCGATCACAGCCACGTCTGTTTTTCTTCTTGATATGTAACATTTTTTTTGATAAAAGCTTGCGTGTGGCACTCTGCCGTTGGCATCGGGTCTGCGAAACTGCTGACAGGGACGTGGAATCAAAAAGTCCGCAACCACGGTCGAGAGGGTGGTACCGGAAATATGAAGAAAAAAGGCAAAAGGCAACGAAAGCGTCCAGTCATCAAGCTGGAGAACCTCATACCGCGGGACGGTAATTTGGTCAGGGGCGGGAAGGCCCCCCCGGCAGATTTTCGGTACGCAGCCCCTGCCGGGGCAACTCGGCACGCAACGCAAACGGCGGGCAGACTGAATCCGGATAATTCGCGAATCTCATCATTGACGAGTCCGGCCTCATCGATCCGACCTATGCGATCGGTGCCAGCGTGGCCGAGGGCAACGAAAGCGATGTGCGCATCGGTCGTACGACGTCGGGGCTCGACCTTAGCGCAGCGCTCGACAGTGATGCCATGTCCGAGCACTTTCAGCCGGTCGGCGTAGGGGACGGCGAGCTGCCCGCGGGATTGCCGTGGCTCTCGCGATTCAATATTCTGCGGCGCAACAGCGTTGCGGCTTCGAGTACTGCCAACATCGACGAAATGGTACGGATGATTTTCCCGCACAGCTACGATATCGAAGCCTATCACGACGGACACATCAACCGCCACCGATTCGACCTGGCCAACACCGACTGAAACGCTTACAACAACACCGTTACAACCGCCGTCGTCGATAGCGGAGCGGCTGCATTCTGGGCTGGTGACACGGTTGTGCCCAATACCGGTGGGATCCCCTGGTTGGCCTACGGGTCATCACCCTGCAAGTAAGCGGTCATGGCCAATCTCATTGACAATTGCGCTGCCAAAATCCTGTCACAGGTGAAGATGGGCAGTGACACGGTGGTTTACGGGCGCGTCAACATCGACACCTATTCGCCGAAGGTCGTCAAGGCTCTGCTTGCCGGCGTGCCCCTCGGCGGTACCTACGCTTCTCCGGCGAGCACCGGCACTACAGTAACTGAGGCTGATGCTGCTGCCATTGCCGCACGATCGCTTCGGTTGGCACGGGCGGGTTCCTGTACGCAAACAACCCGATCCTCGGCAGCAGTACTTTCGAAGAGCGCGGCATGATAGCCAACGTATCCAGGCTCTACGACAATTCCGTGATCACCATGTCCACCGATCGTCAACGCGAAGAGATTATCGGCAAGGTCACCAATATCACCACTGTCCGACCCAACTATTTCACCGGCATCATTGTTTCACAGGTTGTCAAGGATTTTCCGACCGGCTCACTGGCCGGCACTCTCGGCCAGTTCGACGTGGGGATTGACGGATCCAGGCCGAACAGAAGTTTCTTGCCGTCATGCGTCGTGACGGCTTCACCAACGGTTTCACTATCGAACGCTTCGAGTATTGGAACGAGTAACCGCCGGCAGTCCAAAAGGGTGATTACACTTGACCTTGGCCGTGACAGATTGTAGCTTCGCAACTTCACTTGTCCCCGTTGTGAGAGCTATGACACGAAGCGTTTCATTTCATACCCTCGGCTGTCGCTTGAACCAGGCCGAAACCGCGGCCATCACCCGCTCGTTCGAGAGCCGAGATTTCGATATCGTCGCTGCCGATACCGACGCCGATATCGTTGTCGTCAACACCTGTACCGTCACTGAGAATGGCGATGCGGATACTCGACGTCTGGTCAATCGTATCAACCGCTGCAACCCCGACGCGCGCATTGCTCTGATCGGCTGCCAGGCGCAAGTACAGGCAGCGACACTGCGGCAGATGCCAAACGTGTCGTGGGTCGTCGGCAATGCCCGCAAGATGGTGCTCGCCGACATTGTCGAATCGGCTGCGGTAACTGACCAGCCGTTTGTCGACGTCCGTGAGATTCCGGCTGAAAACTTCACGAGCCCGACAGCCGCTGTTGATTACCGGCATACCCGGGCCAATTTGAAGATCCAGGACGGCTGTGATTTCTATTGCTTCTTTTGCGTGATTCCGTATACCCGCGGCCATGCCCGCAGCCGGCAGTTCGACGACCTGTTGCGCGAGGCTGCCGCCCTCGTCGATGCCGGCCATCGCGAAATTGTTCTCACCGGTGTCAACATCGGTACCTACGAAGACGGCTCCAAGGCGTTTCTCGATGTGGTTGATGCCTTGATCGCTCAGCCCGGGCTCGATCGCCTGCGCATTTCTTCGATCGAGCCGACGACGATTCCGACCGAGCTATTTGAGCGTATGGCGGCCGGAACGGCTCTCTGCCGCTACCTGCATATTCCGCTGCAGAGCGGTAGCGACGACGTGCTGTATCGCATGAACCGTCGCTACAGCGTATCCCAGTACAGGGAATTCGTGGAATTGGCTTACCAAAGGGTGCCCGACTTGTGCCTCGGCACCGATGTGATCGTTGGTTATCCCGGCGAGAGCGATGCGCATTTCGATGAGACCGTCGAACTGCTGCGGCATCTGCCGCTGACCTATTTCCATGTATTCAGCTATTCCGAACGGGAACGGGCCAAGAGCCAGATTTTCGACAACCAGGTTGAGAGGACGACGATCGCCGCGCGCAGTCGGGTGCTGCGTGAGTTGAGCAACCGTAAGCGTCAGGTTTTCTTCGAGAGATTTTCTGGTCGCGAAGTCCGTGTTCTGTTTGAACAGGAGAAGCGCCAACGCTGGACCGGCCTGACGGACAACTACATTCGTGTGTCGGTGGCCTCGGAGCAGGATCTGACCAACCAACTGCTGCCGGTGCGTCTGGAAGGGAGCGACGACGACGGTCCGTGTATGACCGGCGTACTGCTGTGATTACGGCAATGCGGAGTCCGCAATCGGGGGGATAATGGTGCTCGAAGCGGGATTCGAACCCGCACGGGTTTTACCCCACTAGGCCCTCAACCTAGCGCGTCTGCCAGTTCCGCCACCCGAGCATACATGTGGGTGAGGCAAGGGCAGTGAACATATACATGTATCTCTGCTTTTCAAGACCTTTGCAGCAGCGCATCCACTGACTCGATGACCGACTGCATCGAAACGGCCGGTCTTCCGGTTGCTTTGCCATGCCCCGGTCGATCGATCAGATGATCCCAGGCCGCCGGTATGTCGAAGCGAATCTCGCTGATCGGCTTCGCTGTGTCGGTGAAGTGCCGGCGCATCAACTCCATGGCGTTGCTGGCTTCGAACGCCTTGGGCGCCCGGTCATCGCATGGTACAATCGCAGTCGATCAATCCCGGCAGAGTCTCGCCGTAGACCTCGCAGGTATCGTCATTCCAGTCCGCCAGCCGTGCATCGGCCGGTAGAAAACTGATTGGCACGACTGCCAGAAAACACCCGCACGTATGCACGCTGGCAATCAGCACCGGTTGCGATTTCGAGTTGAACGTCGCGGTTACCAGGAACCCGCCGTTGCGGTCGCCGGTCAGGTGCCAGCGGAGGGGGACCTGCTCGAGGTGCACACGATAGATTTCGTTTGTGTAGGTGTCTCGGGCCGTTGTGAATGACTGTCGTTGTCAATAGATCCCTGGCCGATCCGGATCGACGTATGCCCGCGCCCCTGCCGATACATAGCGCGCTGATGGTTTGCCAATGCGGTTGTGGGCAGCGTTGTTGCCTTCAATCAGGAACACCGGGCAGTACCGCGCCGATTCGTCACGGGACGCCTTGTATGCCGCGACCGGCCCCGTGTGACTGTGCGGTTGATTTATCAGGACTTGCGCGTCAGATTCCCGAATGCAGGAGAGAGACAATCGATATGAAGAGGTGCGACGGGATCTGGCGGCGACCTTTCGCTGGTCCAGCCGGCTGGGCTTGTCCGAAGGCATCTGCAATCATTATTCGGTTGCCGTCGATGATGCACATTTCATGGTCAACCCGTTTGGTCAGCACTGGTCGGAATCCAGGGCCAGTGACATGTTGCTTGTAGATCATGACGGCAACGTCGTTGATGGGTCGGGAGAGGTCGAGCCCACGGCATTGTTCATCCACTGTCGTATCCACTGTGGACTGCCGCAGGCCCGTTGCGTGCTGCACACCCATATGCCGTATGCGACAGCGATCGCGTCGCTCGACAACGGCCGCTTGGCGATGTGCAGTCAGAACGCCTTGCGGTATTACGAGGCTGTCGCCTACGACAATGATTATCAGGGGCTGGCGCTCGACAGTTCGGAAGGCGACAGGATCTGTCTGCAATTACAGGGCAAGCGCATCCTTTTTCTGGCCAATCATGGCGTTGTCGTGACCGGGCAGAATCTGGCCTGCGCGTTTGATGATCTGTATTATCTCGAGCGCGCCTGCGAAGTGCAGGTCCTTGCGCAATCAACCGGGCAGCCTTTAAGGATTGTCAGCGATGAGATTGCGCGGAGAACTCGAGATCAGTTTGTCGAGGACTCGTCTTATGCCCAATACCACCTTGCCGCGATCCACCGGATCCTTGCGCGTGAATGCCCGGAGTACGCCACCTAGGTGTTCCATCTTGAAATCCTGATCGGAGTCACAGGCAATGAATGATGAGATTGAACGCAATCTTGGCGAGCAACCCATCGCACAAATCATGTTGGACCATGGCCTCGGGGCACGGGACCTCGTAGCTGCCTCGACCGAGCAACTTACTCACAAGATGGTAGCTCGAGCGTGCAAAGGCAGGAGGCTGCGGCCGAACGTACAATGCAAAATTCTCGACGCGCTGATGCGAGCCACTGGCGAAGAGTTTGCCATGGCAGAGTTGTTTAACTACTGACCTGCATCCGCTGCGGTCTGCCAGGCTGCGCAGTTGCCGGTGTTCCTCATGCGACTTGGTCACAAAATCGTTGCGCAGCGGCTGCTTTGCTGCCAACTTAATCTTGCATGTACGACGCGATAGTAATTGGCGGCGGCATCGTGGGCATGTCGACCGCATACCATCTCGTACGGGATGGTGCAAAGACGCTTCTCCTCGACCGACGGGATCCGGGACGTGCGACGGATGCGGGTGCCGGCATCTTGTCGGGCGACACCTTTGCCGGTGACTCACTGGCGCGGTATCGCCTCGGGATCGAGGCGTACGCCTATTATGGCGTACTGGCAACGGCGCTGCGCCAGGCGGGTTGTGACTCGGGATACGCGACGTGCGGCATGCTGATGGTGGCGCCGACACCCGAACTCGTACAGCGCTTTGAGCGGGTCCTTGCCCGCATCGTTGACCGGATGAAGGGGCGTGTCGAATTCGGCTCGGATGAATTCCGCGAGATTACACCGGCACGAGCCCGCGAGTTGTTCCCGCCATTAGGCGAAATGTCGCGCGTGCTCTTTCATGGAAACGCCGGACGCGTCGAGGCCAGAGTGATCACTGATGCCATGGAAAAAGTGGCGATCCGCGGCGGACTCACTATCCGCCGGGATTCTGCGACAGAACTGATTCGCGACGGGAGTCGCTTGACCGGCGTTGGCATCGGGGACGCGGTTTACCAGGCGGACAATGTGGTGATCGCCGGCGGCGCCTGGTCCCGAGACTTTGGCGAACAACTCGGCGTCGAGATTCCGGTGCGGCCGCAGCGTGGACAGATTATTCATCTGGCACCGATAGGTCAGTCCACCGCGAATTGGCCGGTTGTTTCGGTTGTGAGTGAGAACTATCTGGTGCCGTTTGAAGGCTCACGCGTCGTGGTAGGTGCGACCCATGAAGATGATGCGGGATTCTCCGCCAGGGTGACCGTCGGCGGCGTTCAGAAAGTCCTGGATGATGCACTGCGGATCGCGCCGGGGTTGATCGATGCGGAGATTATCGAGACACGCGCTGGTTTGCGGCCCATGGCGCCGGACGGACTGCCGGTCATCGGGGACGTCCCGGGAATCGAGAATGCATATGTTTCGACGGCACATGGGGCGAACGGCATCATGCTCGGGCCGTACAGCGGCAAACTGATCGCAGATCGGATCGCCGGCCGGGACGTGACCTGCGTGATCGACGCGTTTCATCTCTCACGGTTTGCCGGGTGATCCGTACCAGATTTCCTATAGCCAGCGGTCGTTGGCTTCGGATTCCTTGATGACCAGCGTCGTTCCGGGTGCCGTCTCCCAGTTTCCCTGGCGTCCGGACGGGAAAAATGCCGTGACTGTAATGGGGCCATCGAACGCGCCCAGTCCGTAATGAAGTACCAGAGGATTCTGGTTGCCGGAATTGCCGCCGGACACCTGGCGGATTTGCACCTTGTCTCCGGCTGTCACCTGCACGCGTGTGCCGATACCGGCGCGATTGGTGCCGGCATCGCCGACAACTTTTACTTTGATCCAGCTGTTGCCGCTGCCGCTATTGCGAAAGAGGCGTTCGCCGGTCGTCAGATCCAGATTGCCATCGTTGTCGTAGTCCGTCCAGGCAGCTTGATACGTGTTGCGTAACTGCACGCCCGTGCCTTCGCCCACCGGTTTGAAGCTGCCGGTGCCGTCGTTTTCGTAGAGCTCGCAGTGGTTGTGGCCGTACACCGTGGAAATAAACAGGTCGAGATCGCCGTCGTTGTCGTAGTCGCCGAGGGTGCCCTTGGCGTAGGATTCCTGGTAATAGATGCCGGCTTGGGCGCCGGACGGGCCAGGTGCAAAGGTGTAGTTTGGCGGTCCGGAATTGAGCAGCACTTTGCAGCGATCCTGGTAGCCGGCGCCATGCGCGAAATTGACGACGACCAGATCGAAGTATCCGTCGTTGTTCACGTCGCCCCAGCAGGAACCGATGGTGTGCCCGTGGCATTTGAACGGTGGTGAACCGGGTACGGCCGGGATATCTGGACCGTCTGCATCGCCGACCACACCACGGGCTTCCGCTTCGTCGGTGAAGTTGCCGTTGCCGTCGTTGATCCAGAACACATTCGGCATCAGCCGATAGTTCGATATGTAGGCGTCTTGATCACCGTCATAATCGAAGTCGGCGAAGTTTACGCCGCGACCGCAGTATTGCTTTTTGTGGGGCGATGCCCACACGATGGAGAAGGTGTCGTCGCCGTTGTTGCGGTACAGGTAGTCTGGGTAGGCGCGCCAGTGATTCTTGTCGGTGAGCCAATCCTCATGATTCGGGACGAACAGGTCGATCAAGCCGTCACCGTCGACGTCGCCCCAGGCGGCGGAGCGGGCACGATTGCCCGGATTGGCTGGAATCGCGACGCTCTCGAACATGCCGTTGCCGAGGTTTCGAGAGAGGGTCCCGCCGCCGGTGCGATCATAAAAATCGAGATCACCATCGTTGTCGAAATCGCCCCAACAGCCGCTGCCGGAGATACCCGCTTCGTCGGCCTTGGTGAATGTGCCGTCGCCGTTGTTCCGGAAGAGATGGTCGGCGATGACATCGGGGTCGCCGTCGTTGTCGTAGTCTGCCCAGGCAGCCATGTCACCGCCGAGTTCAGCCAGGCCAGCGGCTTCCGTGACGTCCTCGAATGTGACGTCGGCAGCTATTGTGGGAAGGCATGTAACGAATAGCAGCAGGGACAGCCCGGTGATGGCAGCTGATTTAAGGAACATGTGGCGGGCTCCGTCGGGTTGGAATGGATAAAGAGAAGTGGACTGAGGGTCGGCGTAGAAAAAACGACGTGCTGCCGAAAAGATACGGAATCCTTTTGAGCCGCTCCAGACTATAGGCCAATAGTTGTGCCGTGCCCACTTTGCACTCCTCTTCATCGGCGGCACAGCCAAGGTTGGGGTCAGGCTTTCGTTGACCTGATCAGCAATCTCGAGCGCATCGACTGATAATACCGATATCAGCCGCCGGCGAGGGCATCCCGCGCTTCGTCTTGGGCTTGAAATTATCGGTGTCCCGGCTACGTTTGCGAAGCTTTCAGTAAATGAATTTTCATAGTCATACAACACCCAGCACAACCCGGAAAACCTGCCAATGAAACGCCTCATCTCGATCCTTTCCTGCGCTATTATTGTGTTCGCTCTCGCTTTCACTGTGGCTTGCGGTAAGACGGGTGGTGACACCGGCTCCGGCGGCGACGACGCCGCCGGCGAGGTCAAGTTTGCCGTGTGCGGGCCGATGACTGGCAGCGGTGCAGCATTTGGCGAGATGATCAAAATGGGCGCCCGGCTCAAGGCCGACGAAATAAATGCGGCCGGCGGTATTGGCGGTCGTAAGGTTGTGCTGTCGATCGAAGACGACAAAGGCGCCCCTTCCGAGGCTGCCAGTGTCGCCCGCAAGGTGGCGGCGGATCAAAGCGTCTGCCTGGTGATCGGTCATTTCAACTCGGCCTGCTCGAACACCGCCAAGAGCGAGTACAACCGGAAGGGTGTCATACAGTTCTCGCCGGGTTCGACCAATGTCAGCGTCTGTGCCGGCAGTCCGTGGACGTTTCGCAATCTTTATCGCGACGATTATCAGGGCACGTTCCTGGCTGAGTATGCGCAGAGCGTTCTCGGGCTGCAGAAGGTTGCGATCTTTTACGACGACGATGATTACGGCAAGGGGCTGATGCAGTCCTTCAAGAAAAGGGCCGAGGAGATCGGGCTGTCGATCGTCGAGTCGGTCGCGTACATGCGCGAGCGGACGCAGGATTTCAAGCCGCTGGTTTCGCGAGTCAAGGATGCCGGTATCGATGGTATCTTTGTATCCGGCCTGCACAATGAAGCGGCGTTGATTGCCAAGACTACGGTAACGGACCTCGGCCTGAAAGTGGCGCTCCTCGGCGGCGACGGCGTGATGAGTCCAGAACTGATCAAGCTCGCTGGCCCGGCGGCGGAGGGCATGTACGTATCAACGCCATTTCTGTTCAACACCGGCAATGATTCGGAGGCGGCCAAGATGTTTCTCGAGAAGTTTGAGAAGAAGTACGAAACTGCTCCGGACACCTGGGCGGCGCTCACCTATGACGCTGTTGGGATGGCGCTGGCTGCGGTCGGTGAAGTCGGCACCGACCGCAAAAAACTCAAGGCCTGGTTCGCCGG
>CAUZJQ010000062.1:0-18181 GCA_963580095.1 Lentisphaeria bacterium
TTCGTCGGTTTGTCTGTCAGGAACT
The DNA here is from genome assembly GCA_963580095.1 of Lentisphaeria bacterium. Taxonomy (GTDB): domain Bacteria; phylum Verrucomicrobiota; class Lentisphaeria; order JABSQK01; family CAJWLW01; genus CAJWLW01. Next base: position 26 of record CAUZJQ010000062.1, read on the forward strand.
GCTGCCAGCGGTACCAGGCGGCGATCGATGAAGTTTTCACGCAACCCGACGTCGTTCAGGCGGGCATCGTTGCGCCAAGGCCCGGGCAAAAACGCCCTGACCACGGTTGAGCGGTGTGCCGCCGTTTTCCGGATGAACCTTAACGCGAAACGCACCGCAACTGGGTGAGGCGCGCTTGAGGACAAAACCATGCAGATCGAGCTCGTCCAGTGCCTTCATCCGCTGTTTTGACCAGCGCTTCATTGCGTTTGTGTGGTCAACACCGGACTTCGTTGCTATCAGAGGAGGGTCATCGACACTGCCCTCGAGCCGGATCGTTTCGCGCGGTGTACCCATGCCGATCTCGACTTCCGGGCAGATCGGCACCCACTTGACGAACGCATTGTAGATGCCGGCGGCTTTCCCGATATCGAGGTTGTCAGCGGACACCTCGAGTTGGTCCAAAGTAAGGTCGGGTAGTTCCAGGGGGTCGGCAGTCAAGGTTGAGGGTCAAAGGCAAACATTATCATTCATGTTCACTGATTAAATTGCACGGGTGACTCGTCCTCGCCGACCATTTTCGGATGGCGCCCGTCGAAGGGGTATTGCTCTAGTTCCAGCACGGCTCCACTGAAGGGCCGGCTCTGATCGCTGAGCCAGAATGCGGTCACAGCCGCCACCTCCTCCGGTCGTGTCATGCGCCCCGTGGGGACCATGGTTGGTGGGGGATGCTCATACCAGTCAGGAGGCCGTCCCTCGGCGATTTTCAATTGTTGCTCATTGGGGGTGAGCACCCATCCCACTGCCAGGTGCACGAAGCGGACATGATCGGCGCTGAATGCATCCGCGAGGTTCTTGGTCATAGTCTGAAGGCCGCCCTTGGTGATGCTGTAGGCCAATTGCTTTGATTCACCGGAATATCCGTTCACCGACCCGACATTCACCACACAGCCACGGCTCTTTTTGAGGTCCTCGATCGAAGCTCGAATGAGCAGAAGCGGTGCCCGGAGATTCACGGCCACGGCCCGATCGAACAGGGCGGCATCGGTCGTGTCAAGATTGCTCCTGATCACCCAGGCCGCGTTGTTGACAATCCCGTCGATCCGCCCGAAAGCCGACCGTGCCGCTTCGGCGAGTCGTTCCGGGGCATCGAGGTCGGACAGATCGTCCTGGTGAAACACCGCATTCGGCCCAAGCTCGGCCGCCACGGCAGCCCCGCGTTCAGCATCCCGACCGTGCACGAGCACGTGAGCGCCCTCAGCCACACACCGTCGTGCGACAGCCTCCCCGATGCCCGTTGTACTTCCCGTCACGATGATTGCTTTGTCTTTCAGGTTCATTGCCTTTGCTCCCATGCGCGTTCGAATCCAGTCCGGCTTCGCTCTATGACGTCGGCCGGGTCAGCCTTCCACAAAGAATCGGGAAGCTCATCAATCGAAAAGATTTCCAGACAATATGCCCCTTTGTATCCAGATGCCTCGGTTGCGGCGAACATTTTTGACAGATCAATACATCCTTCACCGCAGATGCGGCGGTCACCGGGGCTTCGGGGTTCGTCCGCGGGCCAGTCGCTGATGTGAACGCCGAAAATCATGTCTTTCAACTCCACGATGCGCTCAAAGATCGAAGGCTCGCGCCAGAGGTGCCAGATGTCGAGCATGAGGCCGAAATTCGGACGATTCACGGCCTCAATCAGTTGAATGGATTCTTCCAGGGTGCAGATGAATGTGTCATTGTTCATGAGAATGGGGCTGAGGGGCTCGAACATGATTCTCAATCCCCGATCCGCGGCATAATCCGCCAGATCCGGATAAAGGCGCCGGGCCGTTCGATGGGCGAGATTGAAATTCATGTCCGGGGCCTGCCCCGTGATCGTCACCAGGGGCAGTTCGATCCCTGGAAAAACCTCCGCGAAAAGATCGATTGTCTGGCGGTAGTGGCCGAGTCTCCGGACCGGGTCCTCCAGATCAGGGCACATGAAATCCTTGAAGAGAGCGTGCACCCGAGGCTGAACACTGGTGACCACCAGGCCGGCCTCGTGCACCATGGCCAGTTGTTCGCGCGCTCGGGCGGCATCGGTGGAAAGCTTTCTCTCACAGATCTCGATGCCTTTCACGCCCAGTTCGGCATAGAGGGCCACGTCCTGCTCAAATGTCTGATGCCAGGTGGTGAACTGACTGACGGAGAATATGGGGGAGAGGGAAATAGGGCAGTGGAAGGTTTCAGGTGTTATGCCCTTTGCCGGCGACCATCGACCACGACGGGGTCGACATTCTCAAGCAGCAGCTTGGCTCTTACAGGGCTTGGTAACATACGCCAACTTTCTCTGCCGTTCGTCGTTTGAAAGGATTGTGCCGTTGCCGCCAACCGTCCCGCCATGCTCGACGTCGATTCAATGAATAGCTCGAAGTGAAGGTTGGTTCAAGGCGTCGACATGCCTATAGATACTCATCATATTCGGGGTGTTGCGTACGCACTGACGATTCGAACTTCAACGAGTTAAGTCGGGTCGTGGGTTATGAGTATCATGTTGGTTGAGAATTTTCCGAATTGCCGATAGAACCCACGCCCGCTTCGGAAAAGCCGGGGCTACTATACCCCTCTGCTTCCGGCAAAAACAACTCACAAATAAAACATTAGGGCGCTCCGGTGGAAACAGGAAAGCACACCGCCAACGTCAACTCAAACGTCCGGCGGCTTCGATTGGCCAGACATCGACGACTTTACCTGCCTCATGCACGAACAGGTTACGGTGGAGGTTGCAAGTCGTGCAGGCGTGACTGGAGATCAGGTGCAGCGGTTCGCCTATGCGCCAGGTGTCTGGTGCGTTGCGCAGCAGCAGGTGCTCCTCCGACTTGAAGAACGGTACCTCGATGTCGGGATAGCCTGCGACCAGGGGCTCTCCGAACTCGCCGCCGGCGCCTTTGACACCAATGTCGACAACGGCCTCGCCCGGTCGCCGGCTGATGACGCGGACAAGTATCGTCATGGCGATCTCAAACTCGGGTACCATTTCGTGATAGCGCCAGTCCATGGTCGGGTAAGTTCCGGCCTGCAGCTCCGTGACACCGTCCATGACGCCGGAAACCATGTAGGTCGCGGACGAACCGCCGCTGATCGTCGGTGACGGGATGCCGTCGGCCTCGATCAAGGTTTTCGTTTCGACGGCCTTGGTCATGCTCTCGTGGGTTAATCGTGAGCGCTCGTCGAAATCGTTGATATAGATCAGGTGCCCTTCGAAGGCCTGCAATCCGCGGTAGTCCAGCCCCGGGGCCGCGGCGACCAGGCGCGCCAGATTGACTGCCGGGAGTCCCGGCGCGACGCCGCAACGCCCCATGCCAATATCGACTTCGACCAAGACACCTATGGTGACGCTGTTGGCTGTCGCGGCGGCCGACAGTTCATCGATCTGGTCGACGTGATCGACGGCGACCGCGATGTTGCATTGTCTGGCGATCGCGACTAAGCGCGCGACTTTGGCTTTGCCGACGATCTGGTTCGCAATCAGCAGATCGTCGAAGCCGGCCGCTGCCATGACTTCGGCCTCGCTGACCTTGGCGCATGTGAAGCCGACACAATTGCCAGCCTGCAACTGCTTGCGTGCCAAAGTCGTGCATTTGTGGTTCTTGACATGGGGCCGCAGCCGGCAGGGGCGGTCGCTGAAGTATTCGGCCAGATACCGGATGTTCTTCTGTGATGCCGGCCAGTCCAGCAGGAGTGAGGGGGTGTCGAGCTCTTCGATCGGTTGACCGATGAATTGTCGTGGATCGGGCATGAATGGTGATGGGGTTTTAGAGAATTGCGGTACATTGCGGATCGATTGTGGAATACCCTATCGCGAAACCTGCAACCTGAAACCCGCGAACAGTGATAAAATGAGTGAACACTTTCTTGTAACCGGCGCCATGGGCTGCATCGGCGCCTGGACGATCAAGCAGTTGCTGGATGAAGGCGCTGCCGTTACGACGTTTGATCTGGTTGATAACCCGTATCGTCTGCGGCTGGTGATGGGTGACCCGGACATCGACAAGGTCAATTTCGTCCAGGGCGACATCACGGATTTCGAGCAGTTCGAGCGTGTGGTTGTCGACAACGGCATCACCCATATCATTCATCTTGCGGCGCTGCAGGTGCCATTCTGCCGCGCTGATCCGGTGCTTGGAATGGGGGTGAACGTTGTCGGCACCACGGTGATCCTGGAGACGATCAAGCGCCACGCGGCACAGATCCAGGGGTTCGTCTATTGCAGTTCAGTGGCGGTGTACGGCACGGTAGACAAGTATCCGGCAGGGCCGCTGGCTCATGACGCAGCGCTGCTGCCGAATACGATTTACGGCGTCAGCAAAGTTGCCAATGAAGACACGGCCAGGATTTACTGGCAGGACCATCAGGTGCGCAGCATCGGCTTCCGCCCATACACGGTTTATGGGCCGGGGCGTGACCAGGGTATTTCCTCGACACCGACGAAAGCTGTGCTTGCCGCCATCGTCGGGCGCCCTTACGAGATCACGTTGTCGGGCGTCTGGACGTATCAGTATGCGCCGGACGTTGCGAACTGCCTGATCCTGGCCGCGCGGACCGAGCTCGCCGGGGCGCCGGTTTTCAACATGGGGGGGGCTGTTGCGGACATGCCGGAATTCGTCGCAGCCATCGAGGACGTGCTGCCTGAAGCCGCGGGAACGATTACGATTGCCGCTGCGCCGATCCCGTTGCCGGGCGAGTTTGACGACAGCGAACTGAACCGGGCGATCCCCGGCGTACACTGGCGAACGCTGCCGGAGGGCGTGGCGGAGTCGGTGGCGCATTTCCGGCATCTGATCGATTCAGGGCGTATCGATATCGAAAGAGCGATGGCGTAGCGGCCAACCTTAGCGCTGTGCCGGCCGGGCAACAGCAGTCAATAAGCGGCTGGAAGTCGAGCTCTTATTCGTTGTCTTTTGCCGGCCGCCGTCATCGCAGCTGCTAACCCAGTTGGTGCCGAGTTGCTTCTTACCCTGGCCAAACGGCAAAAAGCGCGGCGTCCCGGAACGGGGGTCTTTCACTGTTTGCGGGAAGGGTTGGTGTTGTAGGTCTGGCCTTTGTAACCTTTTTTCGGTCCATTGTCCTTGATCTTGGCCAGTCGCCAGGTTTTGTCCTTCGCCGATTGTTTCCAGGTCTGTGCCATCTGCCAGATGATGGTATCGGAGCGATCGGTCCCCTTGTTTACGCGCAGGCGCGCTTCACAACGCGCGATGTAGGTGGCCTTGTCGATCTTCCCGACTTCCTCGACAACGAACTCGAAGCGACGATGTTTGGGTACGTCCCGCAGGGATTTGATAAACAGGTATTTCCCGACTTCTTGGCCTTTTTTTGTCCGGCCAAACTTGGCACCGTCACTGGTTTCCCAGATGAAGCCCCTGGCCATTTTCTTCTTGACCGCGTCCCACTTGCCGTCCTTGATCATGATTCCGACTCGCCTGACTTCGAGCTTGACGACTTTCTTATGGTTTTTCAGTAATTCACATCCTCCGAGCAGGATGCTGACACCGACCAGTATTGACATGAGTCGATAATTCATATTGACAGCGGTGGGTTTTGGGTAGGGGGTGCTTGATTCGCCCATCGAACAATGCCTCATAACATACCATCGGCTCCATCCTGCCGCAATGCCGATACGAGGCGCACGCCGGAGAATGGCATAGCAGCACCGTAGTGCTATATTTAGGACCACTAACTTTTTACACTCGCCAGCTTTGGAGTAATTAATGCGATCGACCGTTCTTATCTTACTGATTGCGTTCGTTTGCGGCTCATGTGGAGACCGCAAAACTGATCCTGCCGTGGACCCGCAATCCGGCCAGGCGACCAACCTCGACGGTCAAGCGATGGGCTGGCACAATTGGCGCGGCCCGGGGCAGATGGGGGCTTCCGCTGCGACCGGACTAGTCGACAGCTGGACGGTTGGCGGCGAGAATCATCGCTGGACTTACGACTTGCCCGGTCGCGGCACGCCGGTGATTGACCGGGGCCGGGTCTATGCCTGGGGCTATAGGGGCGAGGGCCAGGACCAGCAGGAGATCCTGGCCTGTCTCAATGCGACCACGGGTAAGAAGATCTGGGAGGCGAGCTTCACGGATTTCATCAGCGACATTATCTACAACCGCTATTCCATTGGCAGTCCGACCGTCGATCCGGATACCGGCAACATCTACCTGATGACCTCACCCGGCCTTTTCGTGGCGCTCGACACCGACGGCAACATCCTGTGGCAGCATTCGATGCTGGAGGAGTTCGGGCGGTTGACGTTTCCGAACGGGCGAACGGGCTCACCGGTCATCGACGGCGAGTTGGTTATTGTCCGCGGTATTACCGCCTTCTGGGGGAAACAGGGACCGGCGCGTGACCGCTTCTATGCGTTCGACAAGACTTCCGGCAACCTGGTATGGGCTTCGACGCCGGGCGTGCGGCCGACCGACAGTTCGTTCTCCACGCCGTTGTTCGCGGATCGCGCCGGCAAACGCGTGTTCTATGCCGGCACCGGTTGCGGCAACATTGTCTGTGTCGATGCGCGTACCGGCGCGCCGCTGTCACGTTTTCAACTGCTGCGCGGTGGCGTCAACTCTTCGGTTGTGCTGCATAAGGACCTGGTCATTGCGATTCACGGCAAGGAGAACCTGGACACTAGCGAGATCGGCCGGATGGTCGCTGTGCGCATGGACAGGATGCCAGGACCCGATGACAAGACACCGCTGGTTTTCGGACCGGAAGCCGAAGTGTGGCGCAACAAGCTGGGCATCTTTACCAGCTCCCCGGTTCTGGCGAACGGCCGTGTTTACCAGACCACGCACACCGGTGAGCTGGCCTGTGTCAACGCCGATACAGGAGAGATCCTGTGGTCGAGAAAGCTGAGCAATTCACAGCTGCACGCCTCACCGCTGTACGCCGACGGCAAGCTGTACGTGCCGATGAAGGACGGAACCTTTTACATCCTGCGTCCGTCCGATACCGGGGCGGAGGAACTGGCAAAGGTCCAGCTCGAGGGCACCTGTCTTGGCGCGCCGGCGGTCTGGAGCGGCAGGATTTTCGTGCACACAACCGAGAAAATCTATTGCTTCGGCAAGGAACGTGACACATCCGGCGTGCCGCCTGCAAAGCCACAAGCCGATGTTGCTGCGGGCAAGCCAGTTCGCCTGCGGCCGATACCCGCCGAACTGATGCTGCGGCCCGGTGAGGAGGCAGCCATGCAGCTGCAGGCCCTGGATGCAGACGGGCGCGTGGTCGAACAAGATATTGCCGCGGCAGCATCGTGGGAGAAGTTCATTCCGCCCGCCGCCAAGGTAAAAATCAAGCTCAACGCCACACCGAAGGACGGCAATATCATCCGTGCTGACGATATCAATGCACCGTCGGCCGGCATGTTCAAGGTCACCGGTGGCGGCCTGCAGGGGACAACGCGCGGCCGCATCCTGCCGATACCTCCGTACAGCGCGGATTTTGAAGGCTACAAGTTGACGGTGCCGCACAAGCAGGAGAAGGATGTCAACTTTGCGTATCCGCCGTTGCCGTGGATCGGTGCCCGGTTCAAGTGGGAGGTGCGCGAGCGCGACGGCAGCAAAGTGCTGGCAAAAACCCTGGATCGTCTGCTGTTCCAGCGGGCGATGACGTTCATCGGCCATCCGCACTCGACCAACTATACGATGACGGCAGATGTGATGACGGACGGTAATCGCCGTGTCATGTCGACGGTCGGCCTGGTGCACCAGCGCTACATCATCGCGCTCAAGGGTAACTGGCAGCAGCTCGAAGTCAGTTCGAACCATGACCGGCTCAAGGTCGCAGTGCCTTTCAAGTGGAAAGCCAATACCTGGTTCACGATGAAGACACGCGTCGATGTCGATGAAGCCGGCACCGGTGTCATCCGCGCCAAGGCCTGGGCGCGCGGCACCGAAGAGCCGATTGACTGGACCATTGAAGTACCCCATGCGCGTGCCCACAAGCAGGGATCTCCCGGACTCTTCGGTTTCTCGCCGCAGAGCCAGAAACGCGTGTACGTCGACAACATTTCCGTGACGCCTAACTGATCGGATTACACCTACTTTCCCCAAGGACACACCGATGACTGGACGTATTTTTATTTTGTTGCTTTGCGTTGCCGCTTCCGTTGCCACTTCCGTTGCCACTGCCGCCGACTGGCCGATGTGGGGGCGTGACGCCAGCCGCAACATGGCGGCGACGGATATTTCGTTACCCGACACGTTCAAGCCGGGGCCGATCAACTACAACACCGAAGAGATTGACCAGACGAAATCCGTTAATATCCGATGGATCTTCAAACTCGGATCCCAGAGTTACGGCAACGCGACCATCGCCGATGGCCGCGTGTTCTTCGGCACGAACAACGAGTCGCCGCGGGTGGCGGCGCACAAGGGCGACCGGGGAGTTGTTATGTGCATCGATGAGAAGACCGGTGACTTCCTCTGGCAGTTGACCACGCCCAAGCTCGGTGCCGGCAAAGTGAGTGATTGGGAGTACCTGGGCATCTGCTCTTCGCCGGCGGTGTCCGGCAACCGCGTGTACGTCGTGACCAATCGTTGTGAAGTTGTGTGCATGGATGTCGAAGGCCTGGCCAACGGCAATCAGGGAGTCCAGGACGAGGGTTCATACATGGCCGGGCCGGGTAAACCGGCGATGGCGGTCGGTGAACAGGATGCCGACATCATCTGGACCTATGACATGCGCAGTGAGCTTGGTGTTTTCCCGCACAACATAGCAAGCAGCTCCGTGCTGGTTGCAGGCAATCGCCTGTACGTGACCACATCCAATGGTCAGGACTGGTCGCATGTCAACATTCCCGCCCCGCAGGCGCCCTGCCTGATCGTGCTGGAGAGGGATACGGGTAAACTTATCGGCGAAGAAGCGTCGGGTATCAGCAAGCGCCTGTTCCACTGCAACTGGTCGTCACCGGCGTACGGTTCGTTTGGTGACCGGCCGCTGGTGGTTTTCGGCGCCGGCGACGGGTTTTGCTACGGCTTCGATCCGCAACCGGTGAAGGAAGACGGCTTCGATATTCTGCCGGAGGCCTGGCGCTTCGACTGCAACCCGGCGTCATACCGCACTGGCGAGGACGGTAAACCGGTCAAGTACGCCTCTGCCGGGAAAGGGCCGAGCGAAATCATTGCCACGCCGGTGATCTATAATCAACGCGTCTACATTGCCACCGGGCAGGACCCGGAGCATGGCCAGGGCGTGGGTGCGCTCAGTTGTATCGACGCCTCTGGTTCGGGTGATATTTCGAAGTCCGGGATTGTCTGGCAGTACACGGACCTGCACCGCTCGATCTCGACGGTGGCAATTGCCGATGGCCTGGTGTACGCCGCCGATTACACCGGCCGCCTGCATTGTCTTGACGCCGGTAGCGGCAAGGTTTATTGGGTTCATGACACTGCCAGCAACGTCTGGTCGTCGTCGCTGGTGGCCGATGGTAAAGTATTCATCGGCAACGAGGACGGTTACCTGACCGTGCTGGCGACCGGCAAGAAGAAAAAGAAGCTGGCGGAGATCGATTTTTACGCACCGCTGTACTCCAGTCCGGTCGCTGCCAACGACACGTTGTATATAGCGACTCAAAGCCACCTCTTCGCTGTGGGGAATTGAGATGAGAAAACTGGTGTTCATTCTGGCGATTGCCCTGTTCATCCTGCACCAGGACTGGTGGTTGTGGGCAGACGGCGAGCTGGTCCTTGGCTTCGTGCCGATCGGCTTGGCGTACCACGCGCTGTTTTCAATTCTTGCCGGTGTCGTCTGGGCGCTGGCCGTGAAGTTCGCCTGGCCCAGCGATATCGAGGCCTGGGCCGGCGTAACTGATGATGCCGGCGAGAATGTCACCGCCGATGTCGCAATACCGGTGGAGGGCAGTTCATGAGTGTCGTTGCACTCTACGTCATCATCGGGTACTTGGTCCTGCTGCTCTTTGTCGGTTTAGCGAGCCAGCATTTCTTTCGCGGTACCAGTGCCGATTATTTCGTTGCCAGCCGCAGTATCGGGCCGTTCATGCTGCTGATGAGCCTGTTCGGCACGACAATGACCGCCTTCGCGCTGGTCGGTTCGACCGGGAAAGCATACACCAGCGGCATTGGTGTGTATGGATTGATGGCATCGTGGTCGGGCCTGATCCATTCCGCCGTGTTCTTTTTCGTTGGTATTCGGCTGTGGGCGATTGGCAAGAAATATGGGTACGTCACCCAATGCCAGTTCTTTCGCGACCGCTTCCAATCGCCGACACTGGGGTTTCTGCTGTTTCCGGTTCTGGTGGCGCTGATCATTCCGTACCTGCTCATTGGCATCGTTGGCGCCGGCGCGGTTGTCCGCGGCCTGAGTGGCGGCATGTTTACCGAGGCGTTTGCGGGCATCCCGCACCCGGTCAAGGAAGGCGTGATGCTGCACGCGGGCGCAATCCCCCCGTGGCTGACCGGATTGGTTATCTGCGCCGTCGTCCTGACCTATGTTTTTTTGGGCGGCGTCCGCAGCACGGCCTGGGCCAACACGTTCCAGACCATCGTTTTCATGATCACCGGAGTGATTGCGTTCGTCCTGATTGCCAATGCTCTTGGCGGGGCATCCGCTGCCTCGCAGGCCGTAGCGGATACCTCCCCGAAGCACCTGATCCGTGAAGGCATGATCGGCAAGTGGCAGTTTTTCACGTACCTGTTCGTGCCGCTGTCCGTTGGTATGTTTCCGCACCTTTTCCAGCACTGGTTGACGGCGCGCAGCGCAAAGACCTTCCGGCTCAGCGTTATCGCGCATCCGATCTGTATCATGATTGTTTGGGTGCCGTGCATTCTGATGGGCATCTGGGCGGCCGGCAAGGGCATCGAGGCGCCGGGCGGCAACGCCAACGCCATCCTCGGCAAGATGGTTGGCCAGCTTCTGCACACCCCCTGGCTGAGCGGTCTGTTGACCGCTGGCATTCTCGCGGCGATCATGTCGTCGCTGGACAGCCAGTTCATGTGCATGGGCTCGATGTTCACCAACGACGTCGCCATGCGCCTGAAAGGTAACGCCGAATGGTCCGACCGCAGGAAGTTGATGACTGGCCGGTTGTTCGTACTGGCCATCGTCGTCGTGACGTACCTGCTGTCGCTGGTCTGGAACAAGGGAATTTTCGATCTGGGCGTCTGGTGTTTCAGCGGTTTCGGCGGTCTTTTTCCGCTCGTCCTGGCGGCGATCTATTGGCGGCGGGCGACACGCGCCGGTGCCATCGCTGCGGTGATTGCGGCTGCAGCGACATGGCTTGTTCTCTTCGCAAAGTCTGATTACGGCGGTGAGTATTTGCTGTTCACCAACGCCTTTGGCGACACTCACGACGGCATCATGCCCGTTGCAGTCATCTTCGCAGTGTGCGCCCTGACGATGTTTGTCGTCTCGCTTTTCACCCGCCCGCCCGATGCCGACGCCGTCGATCAATTCTTCCCGAGCAAGCGATAGCTGATGGCTGACCAGACTGTCATACAGTCGGCCCGTGTCGCTCTCGATGCGCACATTCGCGAGATGGTGGCGTGGCATTTTTCCCCAGACACCGGCACACCGTACTGGATCGATTGGGCTCGCGAGGCGGGTGTCGATCCGATCACGCAGATTCAGACCCTTGACGATCTGATCGGCATGTTTCCCAACTTCGACGACAGCGTCCTGCGCGATCTGCCGCCCGAATGTTTGATTCCGGCCGCTTACGGTGGCAAGCCGTTCTGCGTCTTTGAAACCGGCGGCACTACCGGCATGCCGAAGCAGCGGCTGAGCTGGGAGGATCACCTGCTCGATTACACCGAGTTCTCGGCCACGCTGAGCGACGAGCACTTTCCAAAGAACAGCAACTGGCTGATGGTTGGGCCGAGTGGTCCGCGTCGGCTGCGGCTCGGCATCGAGCACCTCGCTAATATCCGTGGCGGCAGTTGTTACTTCGTCGATCTCGACCCGCGCTGGGTGAAGCGGTTGATCAGCACCGGCCAATCCGACCAGGCACGGGCGTACAAGACGCACGTCGTCGATCAGGCGGTTACGATTCTCAAGGGCCGCGATATCGAATGCCTGTTTACCACGCCACTTTTGCTGGAAGCCATTGGAGAACGTGTGTCGCCTCCCGATTGCGGTATCAAGGGGGTGTTTTGCGGCGGCACGACGATGACACCGCAGATGGTTCGGTTTCTTGTCGAGGAAGTGCTGGAGCAACGGGTACAGTTCGTGCCGACCTACGGCAACACGCTGATGGGGCTGGCCTGCAGCGTGCCGTTGCAACCTGAGGACAACTACAGCGTCACCTACTACGCGCCGCAGCCGCGCGCCTTCCTGCGTGTAGTCAAGCCGGATGACACCGCCCGGTCCGTCGATAGTGGCGAGTGGGGACGCGTCGAGTTGACGACGCTGACGCGCGAATTTTTCATGCCGCGCTTTCTCGAACGCGACGAAGCGATGCGGCGCGCTCCGTGCGACGCATTCCCCTGGGACGGTGTCGGCGAAGTGCGCCCCTTTGAGAGTGCCGGGAAAAAGATCGTCGAGGGTGTGTACTGATGTTCTCTATTTTTCGATTAAGTGCCAGCCCATGGCGTGGTGGTGTGATTGTAGTTCAAAGAGTTGTGGCGTTTTTGCGCAGTCGAAAAAAAACAAACTGCCCTTTTTTTGCCGACCCGCCTGCCGGGGAAGCGTTTCAGGGCTGTGCCGCCTCATCGTAGTTTCGCAAAGTACCAGGGATTCATGTCGACAGTGCGTTCAGCGCACGGGTCCGGGAGCAGTCGATGCGACACATTCCGATACTCCGTCTTGGTGAAGTCTACGATAGCCTCGATCGCCAGGAGGTTTTCGATCATCGCAACGAAACGGTCGTAGCCGTCACCAGTCAGGCCAATCCGGGCCTGATTCGGCGCGACCTGAAACGGATCGAGACAGCGCGCCGGGCTTTGCAGGCAGTGCCCCACAACGACCTTCTCGATGTTTGTGGGCGCGCCGCCGACCTGTTCGAATCGGCCGAGCTGCCGCTGGGCAACGAACCCCAGTCGGTCGACGACTACATCGCCGTGCTATCCGCCACCAGCGGCCTGCCACATACGCTTTGTCGTGCCAATATGGGCAAGATCTGTGAGGTCCTGCGGCAGATGCCAAAAATCCTTGCCGGGCTCACCCGCGGTCTGCCGGCCGATATCTTCGACGCCGGGCTGGCAACGGTGCACGGCAAGAACGTGTGCTACTGTCCGGTCGCCGATGCCCTCGGTGCCGTGCTGCCGAGCAACTCGCCGGGAGTCAACTCCCTGTGGATTCCGGCTGTCGCCATGAAGATCCCGATCGTCATCAAACCGGGCAGTGAGGAGCCGTGGACGCCGTGGCGCATTATCCAGGCGCTGATCGCTGCCGGCTGCCCAGCCGAAGCTTTTTCCTATTACCCGACGTCACACGCCGGTGCCGACGACATCGTGCAGACCTGCGGCGCGTCCATCGTTTTCGGCGATCGCGCGGTTGCCGAACGTTATGCCCACCGTCCGCACGTCAATATTCACGGTCCAGGCCACAGCAAAGTCATCATTGATAATCGGGAACTTTCGCGCTATTGCGAATTCATCGATGTCCTGGTCGATTCGGTGTCTGCCAATGGCGGCCGCAGTTGCATCAATGCATCGACCATCGTCTGCCTGGGGCCGGCCGACGAACTGGCGGAAGCCTTGGCGACGCGGCTGAGTGCGATCACGCCGCGGCCGTTGGACGATCCGCAGGCGCAGCTTTCGGCCTTCGCCAATCCGCTGATGGCAGACTACATAGATGCTCAGATCGAGGATGGCCTGAAGGTGCCGGGCGCGGTGGAGTTGACTGCCGGCGAATCGCCGCGACGTTGCGAGCTGGACGGCAGCGTTTTCATGCGACCGACAGTCGTGCGTTGTGACGACTTCACGCATCCCTTGAGCAACCGTGAATTCCTTTTCCCGTACGTTTCGGTCGTCGAATCGCGCCGCGAAAGTGTGCTGGAGGAAATCGGCCCGTCGCTGGCGGTGTCTGCGATCACGGAAGATTCGTCGCTGATCGAAGCGCTGGTCAACTGTGCGCAGATCGACCGGCTCAATATCGGGAGTATTCCTACGAACCGTGTCGAGTGGGATCAGCCGCACGAAGGCAATCTGTTCGAGTTTCTCTACCGCCGCCGTGCCATCCAGCGCGCCGGGTGAGCCGGCGGGATTCGCAGCATTTTATTCCGGCTCGGCGTCGGCCGATTCCGCGTTGCGGTTTTCGAAGCTTTCGACAACCCAACGCGACAGTTCCTCGTCCGGGTTGTCGACAACGGCGACAGCGATCACAAATTTTTTGGTGTCACTGGATTTGGCGATCAGCGGCAGGCCGTATTTGAAGTCGTGGAACTTCTCGAAGCAGATCGCCCGCATGGTCTTGTCGGTTTCGATGCTCAAGTCGACCAGCTTGTCGATGGCGGCCTCTTCGAATTCGAGTTCGAGGCCTACCTCGTCTTTGAATCTCGCGGTGAATGCATCGACCTCATTGCGCAGGACCTTGCGCTGTGCGTCCTGGTTGCCGTGCAGCAGTTCACGTAGCGATGTTGCCGGGTCGTCGATCGTCTCGGCGGAGATTTCGAAAAGCTGGATCGGGGTCGATGGCAGCTCGAATTTGTAGTCGCGGAACAGGCGTTCGAGGATGGTCATCAACCCGCGGGCGCCGGTGTTCTCTTTGCTGGCGAGCTCGGCAATCCGCGTAATTGCCTCCGGCGCCATCGCGAAGTCGATGCCATACCCGGTGAAATCACTGCGGTACTGGGACAGGATACTCCCTTCCGACCGCAACAGCACTGCTTCGAGATCGTCCGCCGACAACGGTTCGCAGACTTCGCGCACCGGTAGACGTCCGACAAATTCCGGTTCGAAGCCGTAGTCGATCAAGTCCTTCGAGTGTACCTCTTTGAGATAGGCCGTATCGTCGAGTTCCTGCTGTGTGTGGCCAAATCCGATCTGGCCGCCCTGGACCCGCTTCTTGACCTCTTCCGCCAGGCCGTCGAAGGCGCCGCTGACGATGAACAGGATGTGGCGCGTGTTGATCGTTCGCTTCTTTTTGTTGCCGCCGTGCATCATCTCCATCATCGCTTCCATCTGTCCGGCGAGGTCGGCCTGGCTCTGGATGCTGACTTCAGTATCCTCCATGAGCTTGAGCAGGTTGATCTGCACGCCGCGGCCGGAGACGTCACGGTTGCCGCCAGACTTTTTCGTCGCGATCTTGTCGATCTCGTCGACATAGACAATGCCGTATTGCGCCAGCTCCAGGTCATTGTCCGCGACGCGGATCAGGTCGCGGACAATGTCATCGACGTCATGACCGACGTAACCGGTCTCGGAGAATTTCGTGGCGTCCGCCTTGACGAACGGCACGCCGACCAGCTTGGCAATGCAACGCATGAGGTACGTCTTGCCGACACCGGTGGGCCCGAGCAGGAGGATGTTCTGCTTGGTGTACTCGTCCTCCTCGCGGTTTGGCTTTGCCAGGCATTCGCGCACATGGTTGTAGTGGTCGCAGATCGCGACCGACAGCACCTTCTTGGCTTCCTGCTGTTTGATGACGAAGCGGTCGAGGTAATCCCGGACCTCGCGCGGGCGCAGGTTGAACTCGCGAATGCGTTGCAGGAACTTGTTATCCTCGTCGAAGTCCGGTTCTTCCGGTTCGCCCTGCGCCTCACCCTGGCCGAATGTCGAGAAGATATTTCCGGCGTTAAGATTGCGAAACATCGACTGAATTTCCGAACGGAATTCGTCTTTATTTTTGTCGTTGTCACTCATGATTACTGCCTGTTGTGTTGGAAAAAAGCAGGTGGTTTGAACCTTGCCCGCTATGTACATCGGGTTTTACGCCTGGACTCACAATAGTTGTCAATTCCGCGATACCCAAGGATTTTCAGAAAAGGTATTCGACATTGCGCGCCTGCAGTTCGTGCTCGACAATTTTCTGCACCGCAATGTTTACCTTCTGATTCATGATTAATTCCTCGACCTGTTTGCGGATGCCTTCGAGTTCGACCGGTCCTCCCCCTTTGACCTCGTCTACCTTGATCAGATGCAGGCCGATTCCGGTGACGACTATATCGCTGACTACCCCCGACTCCAGGGCGAAGGCCGCGCGTTCAAATGCCTCATTCATCGTGCCACTGGTGATCAGGCCGAGGTCGCCACCCTTCGACTTGCTCACCGGGCACTCGCTGATTTCGCGAGCCACTTCTGCAAAGTCCGCACCGGCACTGACACGCTCCCGCGCCGTTTTTAACTGGCTGCGGCGTTCGTCTGCGGTTTCCGGGCTGGCCCCGGGGTCGATCGTCAGCATGATGTGTGAAATGTGGCGTTGTTCCGGCTGTTTGAAGTGCGCCTTGTTTTGTTCGTAAAATTTCTGAACTTCCTGCATCTCAACCCCCAACTGGCCGCGCACGCGGGCATCGACCCAGTGATCGATCGCCAGTTGCTCGCTGATGCGCGTGATCACTTTTTCCTTCGAGACGCCGTACGGTTGCATGGCGTCAAGCAGGTCGTTGCCTCCTTGTTCCCCCAGTTTGGCACGTGCCAGGTCCGCGTCCGGTTTGAATCCGTGGCGGCCGGCGACGTCGAGCAACACCGTTCGACCGAGCGTCGACTGGACGCTGCGTCGAACGATTTCACGCAAGTCGTCTTCGTTGAATTGACGGCCCTGTTGCAGTGCAAAATTCAAGCCGACGCCCAATTCCTCCGCGACCTGGGCGCGGGTAAGATGCGTATCGCCATCGTAGGTCACCAGGACCTCCGGCAGGAATCCCAGCAATTTCTGCAGGCTCGGGGTCTGTGACGTTGGCGCATTGAGGTCCTCGATTGGTGCAAGGCGCGGCGGTAGGGGTGTGTCGGCGTCGATGGTGATCGACTGGCCGGGGGCGAAAGTGATCGTCGCCAAGAGCAGCAGGAAAGCTCGTATAGTCAATGTCTTCATTTGTCGACACGATAGATGTGCCATAGCACATCCGTAAAGTTCAGAACCGGTGATTGGTCGGTGAAGCGGACTTTTCTTAACGTGTGTAGTATTGGCGCTGTGTCCAGTTCCGGAATCTCGGTCAACAGACGTTTCAAAAGGAGGAAGCCCTCGGTGTACGACTGCTCGGCAAACGCGGCGTGTACCTCGAGTTGCATGCCGCAGTAGGTCACCGGTGCCTGGTCTGCGATTGTTGCCTGGATCTTCTTCCGCTGTGCGTTGTTTCCGGACATGTAGAGGTTGTACAGCAGAAGGTCGGCCCAGCGGTTGTCCTCAATTTCCATCGTTGCGGAGATCGGCAGCGAACCGTTGCGTGATTGGCGCCACAGTTCGATAGGTGCCGGGTCGATCGCGACGGCGGCATACTGGGCAAGCGGTGTCGGTACGCGGGTGCTGTCACGGCTCAGAGCCAGATCGATCTCGGCCAGCAGCTCCTGCTGCAAGCGGAGACGCTTACGCTGGACGAGCGCGGCCACATGTTTAGTCTGTGCTTTTTGCCAAGCGTTGTAGCTCTGGTGCTCGAAAAGGCGTCGCGGTGGCAGATCGGCAACGGCTCGGGCCGCGGTCATCGGGTCGTCGTAGGGCATGGCGGCCCGGTAATTGCTGATTGCCAGGAGACCGTCGAGCTGTGCCAGGGCGGCAACCAGCCGGTCGCTCTCGCCGGTGTCACGGATTGCTGCTTTCAGGGCGGCGTGGGCGTCCTCGAATTTTCCGTGGCGTAAGAGATCGTTGGCGGCTATCAGAGATCGATCGTCCTGCAGCTCGCGCTCCAGGTAGTAGGTGAGTTCGACATCCGGTCGCATGGTTGCCAGCCGTTCGAGCTTGCGCAGTGCCAGTTCATGGTCCCGTTGCTCGACGGCCTCGAACAGATCGGCAATGATCCGCTTGTTCAGACGCTCGTACTTCGGTGCCTGTCGGTCGCCGCAACCGCCAGCCAGCAGCACGGTCGCCGCGCAGGACAGGTATAGCCAGTGTATGCTCAGGATGTTTCGGTCATTTTTCATGTGACTGTGCTTGGATAATTTCGCCGCTTATTGCTGCCGGATCAATCGGCTGGTCCGAGACTAACGGTGTAGCGCCAGGGTGCTGATTGCGAAACCAGGTTCGTTGTCGTTTGGCGTACTGGCAGGTTGCGGTCGCGATCAACTTGGCCAATTCCGCGAGGCTACTGATGTCACC
>CAUZJQ010000063.1:0-17869 GCA_963580095.1 Lentisphaeria bacterium
TATCGATGGTGCAGTCAGATCGAAAACAGCATCACGCTGCGGTTGTTGTCACGCGAGTGACGTGGTATCATTGTGCCCTCGCCGACGGGAGTCGGCAGGCTGTCGGAAGCCTGCAGAACAGGCCAGCAGAGACAATAGAGGATAAGAAAGACAGTTATGCGCATGGAGTCGATTGGGGATCAGGCTGAGGCGAAGGGGCTAGCTCTTCGGGAGCCAGCAGGGATTGGAACGGGTTGCACGTATGAGTGAGTTGAAAGGAAAGGTGGCCGTGGTCACCGGCGGTGCCGGCGGCATTGGCGCAGCAATCGTCATGAAGCTGGCACAGGCCGGTGCCGACGTGGTGGTCTGTGACTGCGGTGTACCCGACGAAGCAGCGCGTGTCGTGGAACAGGTCGAGAGCCTCGGGCGCCGGGCAATGGCTGTACTCATCGACGTCACCGACCGGGCCGCAGTCGAGCAGATGTACGCCGACGTTGTCACGGCTTATGGCAACGTCGATATCATAGTCGCCTGTGCAGCGGTCAGCTCCAGCCGAAAGGTTATCGACCTGACCTGGGAAGAGGCGCATCGGACAATCGACGTCTGTCAAAACGGTGTCGTGCATACCTGCCAGCTCGCGGCAATGCGCATGGTCCAACAGGTCGAGGACGGGCGGGCGCCCGGGCGTATCGTCATTATCGGATCGGTACATGCTGAAGTACCATTCTCCGGCGCCGCCCCGTACAACATGGCGAAGGTCGCAATCAACCAGTTCTGCGAGCATCTGGCGCTCGAACTGGCACCATATCATATCAACGTGAATACGATCAATCCCGGCTGGATCGACACGCCGAACGAACACCGGAAATTCTCCGAAGAAAGTCTCGTCGACGGCGCCCGCGCCATTCCCTGGCAGCGACTGGGCCGGCCTGAGGAGATCGCCGGCATCGTGCAGTTCCTGGTCGGTGACAATGTTTCGTACATGACCGGTGCCTGCATCCGTGCCGATGGCGCGATGCTGCCGGCCCTGGCGCTGCATCTTCCGGAGGAGAATTCGTGAAACCGCAATTCGATCTGCATGGAAAAGTCGCCCTGGTCACCGGCGCTTCACGCGGCATCGGGCGCCAGGCTGCCATCACCTTTGCCGAAGCCGGCGCTGATGTCATTGTCAACTACCGCTCCCATACCGACGAGGCCGAGGAAGTGGCGGACCGCATACGCCAGGAAGGCCGCCGCGCCATGGTCGTGCAGTGCAACGTTGCGGACCGGGCCAGTATGGAAGCAATGTTCGCCAAAGCTGTGGAGACCATGGGCACACTCGACATCGTCGTTGCCAACGCCGCCTACAGTGTGCGCCAGCCGCTGCTGGGCATGGATTGGGACGACTTCCGGCGCGTCCTGGAGGTGACGCAGTACGGCGTCTTTCACACTTGCCAACTGGCAGCACAGCAAATGGTCCGGCAGTTTCATTCCGGCCGGGTCGGCGGCAAGATCCTGATCATCAGTTCCGTGCACGCTGAGCGTATCCAATACACCAGCGCCGCCTATGACATGGCCAAGCGCTCGATCAATCACCTGGGCCGCACCATGGCTACAGAGCTCGCCGAGTACCGGATCAACGTCAACAACCTCCAGCCAGGCTGGATCAACACCCCCGGCGAGATCGCATTTACGTCCAAAGAAGAAATGGCGAAATGGGCACAGTCGCTCCTTTGGAAACGTCTCGGGACTGTACAGGAGATCGCATCCAGCATATTGTATCTGTGCAGTAGTGAGGCCGACTACTTCACTGGCGCCACGATTACGCCCGATGGTGGCTATATTCTGTCGCACACCCTTCGATGAAGGTCTACTGATGCACCGAACAAACAGTACCCGGAAAATATCCAACACACACACACGAAATTTTCAAACCCTCAATTGCCAAGCGTGAGCTACATGCGATTCTTTATACTTCCCAGCCTTCTTCTACTCACATTCACGGTTGCCCGGGCCGACTGGGTACCGCCGAAACCAGGCGCTTATGAGCAGGAGATTGCACGGCTCATCGCCGATATCCTGCCCAAATGGCATTACAACCACGAAGCTTTCGACGACGACAAGTCTGCCGCCGCCTTTGACAAGTTCCTGGAACGCCTCGACTTCAGCCGGCGCTACTTCCTCCTTTCCGATATCGAGCATTTCGAGACGCATCGGCTCACAATCGACGACGAGTTGAGGGACGGCAACGTAGACTTTGCGTACGAAGTCTACGCCCTTTTTGTCGAGCGAGTGCGTGAACGCGTCGAGTATGTCGAGGCGCGCGCCCGGCAAGCGTTCGATTTCTCGATTCAAGAGTCATTCACGAGCGACCGCAAAAAAGCACCCTGGTGCACCACTGAGGCCGAACGCGACGAAATCTGGCGGCGGCGCATCAAGAGCGCCCTGCTTACCCGCAAGCTCGCCGCTGAAGAAGAGAAGGAACGCCAGGCGGCCGCGGATGAGAAACGTCAAGCAAATCCGGAGAATGACGAGACGGGTAAGCCGGCGGCCGAAGAAGCCTCTCGGAAAGCAACTGCTGAGCAGCAAGTCGACCCGGATGAAGATACCACCGTCGATGCTGAACCGGAACCGCCGTTAACCGACGAGGAACAGCGCCAGGAATGGGCGGACAGCATCATCGACACCTACAAAAAATTCCTTGAAAAACAGGAGGGCAGAGAAAGCATCGACGTGCTCGAGATGTATCTCTCGTCGGTCGCCAAAGTTTACGATCCGCATTCGGCCTACATGGCACCGCGCACCCGTGAGGACTTCGATATCAAGATGCGCCTGTCGCTCGAGGGCATCGGCGCCCGACTCAAGTCAGAGAACGGCTATATCCTTGTCGTGTCGATTATCGACGGCGGTCCGGCAGCGAAAGAAGGGCGGCTACAGGCCGGCGACCGCATCGTTGCCGTGCGGCAGGAGAATCAGGAACCCGTCAGCGTCGTCGATATGCCACTGCGCCTCGCCGTGAGAATGATCCGCGGCCAGAAGGGCTCCACGGCCTATCTATCCGTTGTTCCGGCCGACGACGATATCGACAGCAAGCCGATCGAGATCGGCATTATCCGCGACACCGTCCAGCTCGACGATCGCAAAGCAAAGATCAGCTACTACACCACACCCGACGATACCGACGAAGATGGCAGCGACGCCGCGGCGCCCAGGAAAGTCGGCGTGATTCGCCTGCCGACGTTCTACACGGACTTCGACAAGAAGAAGAAAAAAGTCTACAACAGCGCGACGATGGACGTTCAGCGCCTGCTTGCCGAAGCAAAGCAGGAAAATGTCGATGGCATGATTCTCGATTTCCGGCGCAACAAGGGCGGCAGCATGGACGAGGCGATCACACTCGCCGGTTTGTTCGTCGACGCAGGACCGATGGTGCTGCAACGCTCCGCCAGTCGGCGAGTCAAGAATCGGAACGACACCGATCCGGCCTGCCACTGGGACGGCCCGTTGCTGGTCATGGTCAACCATTACAGCGCCTCATCAACTGAGATCTTTGCCGCGGCGGTCCAGGACTACAAGCGCGGCGTCATCATGGGTGACTGGAAGACACACGGCAAAGGAACGCTCCAGACACTCAATTCGCTGCAGCGCTTCCTGCGTCACAAAGAACCGTTCCGCGAGCGGGCGGGCGGAACGTTGCGCCTGACTACAGGCAAGTTTTACCGAGTCAATGGCGGCTCCACACAACGACGCGGCGTGACGCCGGACATCGTATTTCCCTCCTTCAACGATCACAAAAAAATCGGCGATACACATTTGGCGTTCGGCATGGAGTGGGACACCATCGACCAAGCCCAGTATGACATCCGCATCGACGTCACACCGCATATTCCGCTGCTGCGCGGACAATCGCAGGCACGCGTCACCATCAAGCCGTCGTATGACGACTTCGTTGCCGACGTGGCAGAGGCCGCCGAGCGCGCCAACCGCAAGAGTGTGCCGCTGCAGATCGATGAACGTCGCGCCGTCCGCCAGGATTCACGCGACTGGTCAAAGAGGGTTGGAAAATACGCCAAGCTCCTGAAAGATGAGGGCACCAATAAGGGTACCGACTGGCGGCTGGACGAAGCCATGCGGATTATGGCCGACCTGATCGACCTGACGGAGAAAGCGACGCTGGCAGCGCCCCGGGAAGAGCAGGAATAGAAGAAAACACAAACGGTGAAGAAATTCACTATCTTCACCCGCCGAATCGCTGCCGGACACCTTGCAGGACCGTCTGCACCCACGCATCGACCAGCCGGCGCCACCTAGATGCCATCGAAGCCAAAACGTGCAGCCGTATCATCTCGGCCACGGCAGAAAACTTGGCATAGATCCAAATCTCGCACTCCAGCGCGATAGGCTCACGGAAAAGCTCGCAAACACCGGCGCCCAGGCACTCGTTGGAAATACCCTGCTGCAGCGGGGGCAGGTCTGGCTCGCCTCTCCACGAATCCTCGCGAAACAGCAAAGTATCGTCGAGATCGAACGAGATCTTCATACCGGGGTATGGCCGGGCAACACGAAAAATGGTCGTCAGCCGGTGAGCCGCTACTCGATTTCTGCAACATAGCCAAATCCCGGTCCGACTGGAAACGGTTCCCAGTTCTCCTGGCGGATTTCCCTAATCCCCTGGAATATGCCGCAATCGATGAGGACACGCTTGCCTTCCGATTCGAGAAGAAACCGTGAGCCCGTGACCGTACCGGTGGCGGCGAAAAAGGATATAGTTGTCATAGTTACTCGGATCGTTGTGGAGATGAACGCGGTCGGATGAACCAAGATAGAGAACATCCTGTGAAACGCATCCCGATGACTATTCCAGTGATCGACGGCGACGTCGTGTTCGATGTAGCCTTTTTCTCTGCCTCCGATGCCGAGCGGTTGCTGTCGGCACTGCTCTCGTCATTGCTCTGGGAGCAGCACCTCGTTCGGGTTTACGGCCGCACACATCCCGCGCCCCGGCTGTCCGCCTGGTACGGTGACGAAGGGATGCGCTACACCTATTCAGGACTGACGCTCGAAGCACGCCCCTGGACCCCTGAACTGCAGGACATCCGCAGCCAGGTCGAAGCCGCTGCCGGCGCCTCGTTCAATACCGTCCTGCTGAATCAATACCGTGACGGCAAAGACAGCATGGGCTGGCACAGCGACGACGAGCCGGAACTTGGCACGAACCCGGTGATTGCTTCGGTCAGTTTCGGCGATGCCCGGCGCTTCATCATGCGACACAAGACCCGCGGCGACATCGATCGCGTCGAGCTCGCTCTCGGTCATGGTTCGGTGCTGATCATGCGCGGCGCCACGCAGTACAATTGGCAGCACCACGTGCCGCGCACCACCAGGTCGGTCGGCACGCGGGTCAATCTGACGTTCCGCCTGGTCAGCCGTTGAGCGGTCGATCAACGTCGACAATGACGGCCAGGAACTCACCCTCTTCGACTCGGGGACGGGTGCGCAGGGTGAGAACGATACCGTTGTGCGCGCAGGTAACCTTGCGTACATCCTTGCCGGTAGCATCAGATACCGTGCCCAGTTCGACGCCCTCACGCACAAGCTGTCCGAGCGTCACCGACGGCTCGAAGAAGCCGGCGATCGGTGACGGATTGTGGAGTTGCATGTGTCCGGCATTCGGACGCTCATCCTCGACAATGTATTCGATGTATGAGTCAAGATGGGGGCGATCAATCATCCCCAGCATCGACATCACATTCAAACATCCCTCGGTATAGGCGCCGACGCCGGCTTCCGAACAGCCCCCGCTGCCAAGGTACTCCGCATAGATCGCCGGGATGCCGGCATCGTGGGCGACCGAAAGAGAACGTCCCTTGAGCCCCGCCACCGTGCCCCAGATGAACGGCAGGTTGAAAGCCCGCGCCATCTGACGCTGAATCTCGAGAATTTTCGCATCAGCATGCAGGGAATAGCCGGCAAAAGGCAAGACCTGGCAAATCTGCCCGCCAGTGTGCAGGTCGATGTAATAGTCTGCTGCCTCGATCAACTCGCTCAACGCGTGCGCTGTGCGCTCGGTGATACTGCCGTCAGCCTTGCCCGGGCAGACGCGGGCCAGGTCCAGATCGTCGGCGCCGCAACGCTGTTTCAGGACATAGGCGCTCTCGTTGACGACCGGCACCAGCGTCAGCCGGCCGCTGAGCTGATCGGCGCAAAGCTCCGCGGCAAGCCGTCGGATCGCTGCCATCGACTCGTATTCGTCACCGTGCACACCGCCGGTAATCAGCATGTGCGGGCCGGAAGCAGTGCCTTCGATGACGATTTTCTGAAGTTCCACGGAATTGGCCATAGTCTGTCTTGTGCGCAGAGTTTGTCGACACGACAAGGGAGTGACGCGCGATTCTCAACATGGACGGACTATATCGTTGGCGAATACCACTGGCAAGCAAGCGACCATTGAGTGGCGTGATTGCGAAAGATTCATATTTCCCTCTTCTGTCGGTATATTCATATACTTTCTGGCGTACGACTCGGCAAAGGATCGCAATGCGCGGACGACCGAAAAATTTCAACCCTGAAGAAGCGCTGAACAAAGCCATGGACCTGTTTTGGGACCGCGGCTTCGAGGCAACATCGATTCAGGACCTCGTCGATAATGTCGGCATAAATCGCGCCAGCATGTACGACACATTCGGTGACAAACGCGCCTTTTTCTGCGCCACTGTTGAGCATTACGGCAAGACGGTGACGGAATCGCAACTGCGCACGCTGGAGGCCGCAGAGTCCCCACTCGAAGGCGTGCGCCAGTGGCTGTGCAGCCTGGCAGCGACTGCCACCGACGGACGCCTACGCGGCTGCCTGGTCACCAATACCGCGATCGAGTTGGCACCCCACGATGAAAACATCGGCGACGCCGTTCGGAAAGCCCTGCTGCACATGGAAGACTCGATCTGCAACGCCCTCATTCGCGCCCAGGACACCGGGCAAATAGCGGCCCACACCGATACACGGGCCCTGGCGCGATTTCTAATTGGCAGTGCCCAGGGCATCGTCGTACTGAGTCGCGCCGGTGCCGACCGCGAGACGGTTGCGGACATGCTGAAGGTGGCCCTTTCTCGCATCGCCGATCGCAGCCAGTGACGATTTTGTCCAGCGCGCGGAAAGACCGGCGACGGCTAATTGCGATCACCGCAATCCTGCTGATTATTGCCAGCGGCCTGTGCCTCAGCCGGCACGCCTGGCATCGTTTCCGTCTTTCTGCTGCCGACTGCGAACCACCGCCACCTGGCATGGTGCTGGTACCCGCCGGTCCAGCAATCGTCGGCAGTAATGACAAGGCGGTCAAAGCGGATGAGCGCGGCCTGCACCAGGCCTGGCTGCCAGCGTTTTACATCGATACGCATGAGGTGACCAACCGCGAGTATCGCCGCGTCAAACCCGACCGAAACTTTCCAGAAGGCGCCGAAGATCTACCGGTCACCCGCATTCTAAAATCGGCTGCCGTGGCCTATGCGGACGCCGTCGAAAAACGACTGCCGACCAACGCCGAGTGGGAAAAAACAGCCCGCAGCGCCGACGGCCGCCGCTACC
Source organism: Lentisphaeria bacterium (assembly GCA_963580095.1). GTDB lineage: Bacteria > Verrucomicrobiota > Lentisphaeria > JABSQK01 > CAJWLW01 > CAJWLW01. Next base: position 7,540 of record CAUZJQ010000063.1, read on the forward strand.
CCTGGGGTGACGAGTTCGACTACAGCCGTGCCAACGTGCGCCGCCACGGCGAGCAAAGCGCCGGCAAACTGCCGGTCGGTTCGTTCCCGGACGGCGTCAGTGCCTACGGTTGCTACGACATGGCCGGCAACGTCTGGGAATGGGTGGCGGACGTACATCAGGACCGCTGGTTCGGCGTCGTGCCCTGGGGGCCCGAGCGCGGCGTCCTCAAAGGCGGCGCCCACGGTTACAGCCCGTTCCAAGCGCGCAGCAGTTATAAGGGATTCGAAGGCCTGGAGGTCACTTGCAACGACGTCGGCTTCCGTTGCGCCGCAGATACAATCACGGTGGAATAGAGCGAATCTCCAACCTCTTGGACTTTTGCACCCCATGCAACCTTGCGGCTTTGCCACTTTGGGTTACCATACGGAGCGAAGCAACTCGCGAACCTGATCATCAAGCAACCGACGATATGTCCACACTATCGAAATCCAAGCGCCTGCCTAAGGAACTGTCACTGCTCAACGTCTACGCCATTGCCACTGGCGCAACATTGAGTTCCGGCTTTTTCCTGCTTCCCGGACTCGCCGCCAGCCAGGCTGGTTCCGCCATAACGCTGGCTTACTTGTTTGCTGCCTTGCTGCTTGTCCCCGCCATGTTGAGCATCGCCGAACTGTGCACCGCCATGCCGCGCGCCGGCGGCGTGTACTTTTTTCTCGATCGCAGCATGGGACCTTTGATGGGAACGATCGGCGGCTTCGGCACCTGGATCGCACTCATTCTCAAGGCCGCCTTCGCCCTGGTCGGCATGGGCGCCTATATCACACTGTTCCTTCCGGGACTACCAATAAAATGGTGTGCCGTAATTTTCGCCCTCATCTTTGGCACCATCAATCTCTTTGGCGCCAAGAAAACCGGCGGTTTGCAAATCATCCTGGTTTTCTCGCTGCTCGCCATCCTGGCATGGTTTATAACCCTCGGTATCGTTCACACAGACACATCCTATTTTGCCGACATCAACGCCACGGGCCTGGACAGCATCTTCACCACCGCCGCCATGGTGTTCATCAGCTACGTCGGGATCACCAAGATCGCCAGCGTCTCGGAAGAGGTCAAGAATCCGGAGCGTAATCTACCAATCGCCATGTGCCTCTCACTGGGCACAGCCGTCATCGTCTATGGTCTCGGCACCTACGTCATGGTGGGCGTGCTGGGCAGCGAATTGTTGGCTACCGGCGCTAACGGCAAGCCCGACCTAACACCGGTCGCCACCACCGCCCGGCACATAGCCGGGAGTCCCGGGGCAATCATAATGACGATCGCCGCGGTACTCGCTTTCTTTTCCGTCGCCAATGCCGGCATACTCAGCGCCTCCCGGTATCCGCTCGCAATGAGCCGCGATCGATTGATTCCGGCCATGTTTCGGGACCTCAAAGACGGTACGCCCGTTGCCGCCATCTGCCTCACAGTCATGCTCACAGTGCTGTGCCTGGTGTGTTTCGATCCGTTGAAGATCGCCAAACTGGCAAGTGCCTTTCAACTGTTTCTCTTCGCCCTTGGTTGTCTCGCCGTGGTCATCATGCGCGAAAGCCGGATCGAGTCCTATGACCCGGGGTTCCGCTCACCCTTGTACCCGTGGACCCAGATCATCGGCATGATCGGGCCGCTGTGGTTGATCACGATGCTCGGGATCTGGTCCATTCTGTTCATCATCGGCCTGGTGGCACTCGGTGGGGCCTGGTACTTCAGTTATGCCAAAGGAAAGGTTTCGAACCCCGGCAGTGCAATCCTCCATTTGTTCGCGCGGCTTGGAGAACGGCGCTCCGACGGACTCGAACGTGAACTGCGCGGCATCCTCTCGGAGAAAGGTCTGCGTGCCGATGACCCATTCGACGTCTTGATAGCACAAGCCTGTGTCATCGACGATGAAGAAGCCGATTACGAGCAGATCGTCCACCTCGCGGTCGACCACATCACGGACCAGCTCGATGTCGATCGCGACCTGTTGTTGCAGCATTTTCTACAGAGCGACCGTGGTGTAACGCCTGTTTCCAATGGCGTCGCGCTGCCCCATTTCCGCCTGCATGATCTCCAGCGACCGATCCTCGTCATGGCCCGCGCCCTGCACGGTGTGAATGTCGCCGGAAACGCGGACGACCCGGAAGACTCTCCAGTATTCGCAATCTTCTTTCTCGTCAGTCCCGACAACGACTCCGGCCAGCACCTGCGCATCCTCGCCAACATCGCCGGGCAAGCAGATACCGACACCTTCATCAGTGAATGGCTGGCGGCGTCCAACGCGCAGGAACTGAAGGGGATCTTCATGCGCACGGGCAATTGCATCACATTCCGCCTAAAACCTGGCGACAAGACCGCCGGATGGATCGGCCGTGCGATCAAAGACATTCAACTCCCGGATGACTGCCTCATCGCCGCCATCCACCGTCGTGACAGCATGATCGTGCCGCACGGCAACACTGTTCTGAATGAAAATGACCGTGTCACGGTGATCGGCGAATCCCCCGGTCTCAAAGAACTGCGGGAACAATTTGACTGATCAGTAGTACGAAGTTTCCCGAACACGCGCTCTTCATGCTGACCGACGGCGGGAACAATTTGGGCACCAGTCGCGACAAACCGTACCTTATGCAAATGGGCGGTAAAACGTTGGACATGACCAGCGACATCCCCGACACCTATCAGCGCCATCACCTCGATGCCCTCGTCTGCCTCGGCGGCGGCGGGACGCAGAAAAACGCTTCCGAATCGCAATCAGAGCGTAACGAAATCTCCGCCAAAGTGGATGTCTTCCACAATCATCACATCGACGACACCGTACGCCTGACCGCGCTCCTCGAAGAACGACCGGCCAGGAAGCGCGGGGTCATGATCGACGTCCACGGCAACAAGCTCGAACCGGCACCCATTGAAGACACCGCCGACAAGAAAAACCTGGTGCCCCTCGATCATTCATGGATCCAGTCTGCCCGCTACGCAGGCACCTGCCTGGGCGATGGCTGACGAAGCATCCGGCATCACGAAAAGCGTGTCCGTAGTTTCGAGAACACGTCGTCCACCTGATTCCCCGTCGCCGGCGAGAAAAACTCCTCGGCATCCGGAAACTCCACGAGCTCCTTCGGCAGCTCATGAATGAATTGCGACAGGCGGGTAGGATAGCGCTTGTCATATTTCTGACGCTGCCTTGCCCGTGTCATGATCAGGTTGTTTTTCGCTCGCGTCACTGCGACATAAAAAAGTCGTCGCTCTTCATCGACCATGTAATCCCGGATCGAGCGCTCGTGCGGGAACAGGTTTTGTTCCATGCCGACGATAAAGATGTAGGAGAACTCCAACCCCTTGGCGGCATGCACAGTCAGCAGCGTCACGCCCGTGCCTTCCTCGCTCTGGTCATCGATACGCTCGCTGTCGTCGGTCAGCGAAAACGCTTCGAGAAACATCTGCAATGTCGCCGTACCGCCGATGCGCGCCTCGTATCCCGCCGCCGAGTTGACAAACTCGATGACGTTTTCCAGCCGCGCCACGCCCTCTTCATGGCCCTTATAGATACGGCCGAGCCCGTCGAGGTAGCCCATGTTATCGAGGTAACGATGGATCTTCTCGGCCAGCCCTCCGACTTCTGAAAATGTTTTCGCAGCATCGTCGGAAGTGCTCGCGAAACAGCGCAGACTCTCCGCCGCCGCCGGCTGCATGTCCTTGAGCACATCCTCACTGTGCATCAACTCGAGGATCGGCTTGCCGGTGATCGTTTGATACTGTTTCAGATTGTCGATCGATTTGTCACCGATACCGCGCGGCGGTGTGTTGAGGACACGCAGCAGCGCCAAGTCGTCGCGCGGATTGTGCACGAGCCGCAGATAGGCGACAGCGTCCTTGATCTCGCGGCGTTCATAGAACGACTTCGCGCCGACGATACAATAGGGAACCTTGGCATCGCGCAGGCTCTGCTCGAACGGGCGCGTCTGGAAGTTGGAGCGGAACAGAATCGCCATGTCCCCATAGTCGCTACGCTGCTCGTACGTCAACTGGGTGATCATCCGAGCGATCAACCGCGCTTCTTCGGTCTCGTTGTCGGCCTCGAAAACGCGAATAGGATCGCCCTCGCCTCTGGTTGACCACAACTGTTTGGCATGGCGGCTTTCATTGCGATTTATGACATGACCGGCGGCTTTCAGAATGACATTGGTCGAGCGGTAGTTCTGCTCCAGCGTCACGACCCGGGTCCCTTCGAAAATGTCCGGAAATTCCAGGATGTTCGCAATGTCCGCACCGCGCCAGCCATAGATCGACTGGTCATCGTCACCGACAACGCAGATATTGCGACGGTCGCCCGCCAGTGTACGCATAAGCTCCGACTGTACCTTGTTGGTGTCCTGATACTCATCCACCAGGATATACCGGTACCGGTCCTGGTACTTGGCAAGCACATCGCTGTACTGCTTCCACAGATTCAGCGTCTGCAACAGAAGGTCGTCGAAATCAAGCAGGTTCATGTTGCGCAGGTGCCGCTGGTAGCGCTCGTACAACTCCGCCAGCGTCGCGGCCCAGTCACGCTTGCTGTTGCTGCGAATATCCTCCGGCGTCTGCAGATTATTCTTCGCATGGCTGACACCGTTCTTGAAGAAATCGACATCCAGATCGCCCTTGCGGATACCCATTTCCCCCATGACCTGCTTGATCAATCCTTCCCCGTCGCTGGCGTCGGCGATGCCAAAACGGCGGGTGTATCCCAGGTGATGAACGTCCGCCCGCAGTACGCGGCAGCAAAAGGAGTGAAAGGTCGACACCGACATGACCTTGTGATCGACCTGAGGCAAAAGGTTCTCGAGACGCTCGCGCATCTCATTCGCCGCCTTGTTGGTGAACGTGACCGCCAAAATATTCTCGGCGGCAACCCCATGATTCAACATCCACGCCACACGGTACGTAATCACCGATGTCTTGCCCGTACCAGCGCCCGCCAGCACCAGCAGCGGCCCCTCCGTCGTGCGAACCGCTTCCTGCTGCTCAGGATTCAGATGATCGAGATTCAATACCCACAATTCCCCATTCGCAGTTGATTTTTGCGAACGAAACATGATTGTTACCAGCTGCAGATGCGATATGCAAAATCCGCCGCATCGAAGACGTTAGACACTATACGGTGCGGAAAATTTCGCGCCACGAAAAAAACGTAGGTGATCATCATGGCGTTGAATCCACAGGCCGAAGTTCTCAACCAGACCCTTGCCGACAACTGTCCGAACATTCTAGAAATGCTGTCAGCGCGCGGCAAAGCAATCTTTTTTCCCGCCAAGGGCATCCTCGGCCAGTCCGCCGAAGCCAAAGGCAAAAAAATAAACGCCACGATTGGCATCGCCCTCGAAGACGACGGCACCCCCATGCGCCTGGGCTGTGTCGAGGACATGATCAAATTGACCCCGGCCGAGGCCTTTCCGTACGCACCGAGTTACGGCAATGCAGAACTGCGTAAAGTATGGCGCAACGGTATTTATCGCAAGAATCCCACCGTCGACGGCATCGAGATCAGCAACCCGGTCGTCACCTGCGCCCTCACCCATGCACTCAGCATGTGTGCCTACATGTTCGGAGACGAGAACGACAAGATCTGCATGCCCGACCTCTACTGGGGTAACTACAAGCTGTTGTTCGAGAATGCCTACGGCCTCAAAATAACCACCCACAACACGTTCGTTGACGGTGGGTACGACGTCGAAGCGTTGCGCGAGATACTGCTCGAGGGACCGACCGGCAAACGCATCGTCCTCCTCAACTTTCCCAACAACCCGACCGGCTACACGGTTACACCGGCCGAGGCCGATCGGATACGTGATGTCCTGGTCGAAGTCGCCGAAGCCGGCAACCAGGTCGTCGCACTGATCGATGACGCCTACTTCGGGCTGGTTTTCGAAGACGGCATCCTCACCGAATCCGTCTTCGGACGCCTGGCCAATGCGCACGAACGCCTGCTCGCCGTCAAAATCGACGGGGCGACCAAGGAGGATTACGTCTGGGGCTTCCGCGTCGGCTTCATCACATACGCCGTCAAGGGCGGCACAGTGGACGTCTACAAGGCGCTGGAAGCGAAAACAGCCGGCGCCATCCGCGGCAACATCTCGAACGGCCCCGCGGTGTCACAGTCGATCATGCTGAAGGCATACACCTCCAGCGACTACGCAGCTCAGAAAACCGAGAAATTCAACACCCTCAAAGCCCGCGCCGAGAAAGTCAAGGAAATCCTCGCCAGCCATCCGGAATACGCCGAAGCCTTCGAAGCGTTGCCGTTCAATTCCGGCTACTTTATGTGCGTCGCACTCAAATCCGCTGACCCGGAGCAGGTGCGCAGAATCCTGCTCGAAGAATATTCCACGGGGGTGATCGCCGCCTCCGGGGTCATTCGCGTCGCGTTCTCCGCGACGCCGTATGACTTGCTCGAGGAACTGTTCGACAACCTCTACCAGGCTGTCAAAAAAAACCGCTGATCCCAGGCCGCCAACCGCAAAGCGGCTGACGTTGTCGCCATGGATCCCAACTACATCCTTGTCTGGATTGTCGGCGGCACTGTCGCGCTGCAGTTCATTGGCAGCCTGCGCCAACCAACTGGCAACATCGGCTGGATCTGCGTCTATACCGTCGTCCTCATATTGCTCGGCACCGGCATGCTGCGGACCCCGCAGGTCGCCGGCTACGCCGCCGGCGTTGCCTGGTTGATCCTCGTTGTTCTGCCCTTTGTTGCCATTCAGATCGTTCACTATCTGTCGATCAAGAAGCGATACCATGCCGCTGTCTGGTTCGCCCGAATCGCCGCGGTTTTTCACCCTGCCGACGGCTGGCGACACCATCCCGCGCTCTGCCGGGCCCTGGGAATGGCGCACGATGGCCGGATCGACGAAGCCTGCGTCAGCCTCGAGCAGTACCGCGACGACCACCACTGGTTCGGCCGGATCGCCCGTGCCTATATCTATCGCCTCAACCACGACTGGCAGGCATTCATCGACTGGTTCGAATCCGGTAAAATCACCGGGAATGAGCTCGACCCCGCCATCTATTACATCCGCGCCATCGGCGAAACCGGCAGACTCAACGAGATGGTTGCGCAGTTCGCAGAAATGAGGTCGGGTTTCGGTCGGCGCGACGGCGACCTGCGCAACCTCTGCCGTCTTTTCGTGTTTGCATTCAGCGGCCGCACCGAAACCCTGGAACGGCTGTTCCGCACCAGGCTGGCGGTCTTTCCCCCGCAAGTACAGAGCTACTGGCTCGCAACCGCGTGGCTGGCCCGCCGCAACGAGGAAAACGCCAGAAAGGAATACGAAGCAATCCAATCAAGTGACGACCGACTGACGCAGCATGAAGTCGCTTGGCGCTTCGACAATCCGCCGGCACCTGCAGATGGCTTGTCCGCCCCGTCACGGCGTATCCTGGACGACGAGGAACTCCAGCTCGACCACGACGAACGCTACGGCTTCCGGCCGTCTGTAAAGCGGTCGAAGGCGGTCGTCACGCTGTCGCTGATCTTCGTCAACCTCATTGTGTTCGGAATCGAAATGTCTGCCGGCGGCGCCACCGATCTAAAAACCCTGACAACTCTCGGTGCAGTTGTCCCTGCCTGGGTCATGGACGGCCAATGGTGGCGCATCGCGGTGGCGACGTTTCTGCATTACGGAGCGTTACACCTGATGATGAACATGCTGGGCTTACTGGCACTCGGCCCATATCTGGAATTCGCGTTGGGGCCACTGCGCTACATCACCACATACATCGTCGCCGGCTTCGGCTCGATGCTGGCGATTGTGCTGCTGAGTCCGCTGACCCACAGCGAACTGGTGCCGGTTCTGGGGGCATCAGGTGGCGTTATGGGTATAGTCGGGGCAATCGCCGCGGTTTATATGCGTGGCTGGCGACGCGATCGGGCTCACGTCGCCCACGCCCAGTTGGTACTGGTGCTTCTGATCATCATCATACAAATGATCTTCGACGTCGTCACGCCAAACGTCAGTTTCCTGGCCCACTTCAGCGGCGCGCTTATCGGATTCGCCCTGGCGAGCATTCAGCGCCACGAATTCGCAGCACTGAACCAGGAAACCAAGTGACGGGCCTGTAGTCCTACAGGTTATCCTGCATCGCAGCCGCGAGCTGTTCCGAACGACCCTTGTTCGCAGTCAGCCCCACGTAGATGCGAACCCGCGTACTGGCAGGCGAAGCCTGAAAGAAATTTATCTGGAACTCAGACAAGTCAGCGAACGCCCCGTCAATCATGCCGGTCACATTATCGGCCTGCTCATGGACAACTTTCAGTTCGAGATCGCTGATCCCGGCGAGCGCAGCACGATATACGTCCTTGACTTTGCCCCCAACATTGACTTCCCAGTAGTTCGGGCCGCGCTTCATGATCAGCGCGTCGCCATCCGTAGCTACATACGTTTTACAACTGCAGAGGAGCGTGACGGCCATGACAGCGAAACATGCGGTGATCGTGCGGACAGTGTTCATAATGCATCCTGTGGTGAAGGTGACGGTTGAAATGAAAAAATCGTTACGGTCTTAAACTAATTCGCCAGAAACGCCAATCAAGCGGTCCATATTCACCTGGCCGGGGCTTGCGCCTCTGTGTGATTTGTAGTAAAGTACTGTTAGCGTGCCTGCCTAATAGTTGATTGGGGCACGACAAACTCGGACAGCCTGGCGCATCAGGCAAAAACCGGCTCTCGCAGCCGGGACGATGGGCGGGCTGTGTTTGCGACAACAGCGTAGGCACCTGTTCTCGCGGCAACAGCAACACGCAGAGAAAAGGAGGTGATCATGGACATCTATTTAGGGAGTAAAGCCGCGTAGACGGCGATGCCTGCCGTTTACAGCGGCGTGCATTCCTGCCGCGGCCGGACCACGACAGCCTGTCGACCCGGTCGCGGCATTTTTTTATTTCTCAAATGACCTGTCTTTTAAAGAGTCCCCAGTGCCAAGGGGTTATTGAAATTCGGCTGGTCGCGGGTACCATGATGGTATGCAGAATAATCTCGATATTCCGGGTACCGATAAAGGACTCATGCTGATTGCCGGACCGTGCGTGATCGCGACGGAAAACGAAACGCTGGAGATCGCGCGGGAACTGCAGGAACTCACCCAAAGTTTAGCGATTCCGTTTGTTTTCAAAGCGTCATATGATAAGGCAAATCGATCGTCGATTGACTCATATCGCGGGCCAGGGATGACGGAAGGACTGCGAATCCTGGCCGCAGTTAAGCAGGCACTCGGAGTGCCACTACTCACAGACGTGCATGGGGAAGAACAAGTCGGTCCGGTTTCTGAAGTTGTCGATATCGTGCAAATCCCGGCATTCCTTTGCAGGCAAACAGATCTGATCGTCGCCGTGGCAAAGCAGGCGAAGGCAATCAATATCAAAAAAGGACAGTTCCTCGCACCGCACGACATGAAGAATGTCGTGTCAAAAGCAGAAAAGGCTGGGGCCCAGAACATCCTGCTGACGGAGCGCGGCTACAGCTTAGGCTATAACCAGCTCGTTGCGGACATGACGGCACTGCCCACGATGCGCGCGCTCGGGTACCCGGTAATTTTCGATGCAACGCACTGCGCCCAATCACCAGGGGGTCTCGGCACTGCCTCCGGCGGGCGCCGCGAGATGGTTCCCTGCCTGGCGCGCGCGGCTGTCGGGGCAGGCTGCGACGGCGTCTTTATAGAAGTGCATCCGGACCCGGACAAGGCGCTGTCGGACGGCCCAAACAGTTTGAAAATGACTGATTTGCCGCCACTGCTTGAGCAACTTATCCAGATAGACAATATCGTGAGGCCCAAACGCACATGAGCGTCAAAACCGACAATAAACACTGGCAAGACATTGCCAGACAAGTCCTTACGGTTGAGGCGGAGGCTATTTTGTCGTTGGTCGACGGCATCGGAGAGGCGTTCATTGATGCACTGACAGCGCTTGCTGATTGTCAGGGAAGAGTTGTGCTAACCGGCATGGGCAAGGCTGGCATAGTGGCACGAAAAATCGCCGCGACGATGGCCAGCACCGGGACGCCAACGCTATTTTTGCACCCAGCGGAAGCAGTACATGGCGATCTCGGGATGATCCACGAAGGGGACGTGGTCATTGCCCTCTCGAACAGCGGTGAGACGGATGAAATCACCCGGCTCCTGCCATTGATCAAAAAGATCGGTGCGGTGCTTATAGCACTAACGGGAAACTCCCAGTCGACACTGGCGCGTTACAGCGATGTGGTTATAGACACCGGTACGAAGCAGGAAGCTTGCCCGCTGGGCTTAGCGCCGACGGCAAGTACAACCGCCAGCCTGGCAATGGGCGATGCCTTGG
>CAUZJQ010000064.1:0-17827 GCA_963580095.1 Lentisphaeria bacterium
AAGATAGTTTCTAATAAACTCGATATTTGATAGTGACAAAATACTATAATCGGTAACGGCAACAATGCCGATACCCCACAATATGAATGCCATCTGGAAAGGAGTTGTCCAAATGCAAATGTAAGCAAACACTCTTAAAAAAGAAATCATTCCTCGTCCCTTCCAGTATTTATGCCAATTTTGCCTGCCCCGAAGAGTAGGGTGATTATTGTTAGTAGTTTCTTCATGCTTGCCTTCCAGAATTAGAATTTTCTTGAAATTAGCTTTTAAGTATGGGGTTGGCAACTGTAATTATTAGGGAAGATGGCACGATTAAACCAACCGGTCGTGTTATTGAGGTAGCGCGTCCTGATTAGCTCCGCAAATAAATCAAAACCTATAAGTGCCCCTTAATTGGGGTTTTTTATTGCCTAAGAAAAGACCAATGGTTCCAAATCATAAAGTTCATCGGATATACCGTCAGGGGGAGCGACGCGCGTGGCAAAGTGAGCCGGCACTCTCGGCGCCTACTCACCATTTCGTCTAATTCGGCGGTAGCAACCGGGTACGGTCAATCCACTCGCCAAGCCGCATCACCCGATCGATCTCCAGCGTGTTCCGGATATCCACCAGCGGATCGGCATCGAGGACGATCAGATCTGCTACCTTGCCAACCTCAAGGATCCCGAAGTCGGCCTCTCCCGGGGAAGAAATCTGCGCGGCGCCCGTGGCTGTCGCCGCAACGATGGTCTGCATCGGTGTCAGGCCGGCCTCGACATACAATTCCATCTCATGGTGCATGCCCCATCCAAACGGCACGTTCGGGGTGCCAGCATCGGTACCGAGAGCGACCTGAATGCCGGCTTCGTTTATGGTCTTGACGAAGTCCTGAACCTGCCGGAACGATGCCTTGCGATCCTCGAAGTCAGGGGCGTCCACCACTTCCGCCCGACTCTCCGGACGATCCCACCGAGCTAATGCGTCGGGATTGAAAGCGGCCCGCAAGTCCGGGTCATCCAGCAGTTCGGGATGCTCAGCGAAATGCCAGCGGTTCTGTACGATCGATAATGTGGGGGTGAACACAACATCATGCTCGGCTGCCAGCTGCAGGAACCCCAGCGACGGTGTGGGGTCGTCAACGGGAGCGCCGGCGTCGACGATCCCGGGCCCGAGGCTCAACACGGTGGTGTGGAGAAAGTCCCGCAGACCAGCCCGGATCAGCTGGATGGCATCGGCTTCGTCATCGATGTGGGCGACCGGCACGACGCCGTTGCGAATCGCCTCATCGACAATCACCGTCCGCATCTGTGGCGTGATCTTCAACCCGGGTGGCCGCCTGTCGACCCACATCTTGATAAACTGCACGCCAAGCGCGGCCTGGTTTCGGACCATCGCCCGCGCCTCGTCTTCTGTCGTCGGCGCGTTGCGTCCGGCCGCGTTGAAACCATTAGGGTGTGAGAAGCCGAGGCCAGCGGTATACGCGCGCGGGAAGTCCGGGCGACCAGCGTGGGCCTCGAGCAGGAACGCGACGGCCTCCGGCGAGTCACTGCCGATACTTCGCGCAGTCGTCACGCCGTAGTAGAGCTGTGTCCCGAACTGACGCTCAATGCCAGCCGGCCCGCCAGGATAGTGCACGTGCAAATTCACCAGACCGGGAATGATCGACTTGCCGGTAACGTCAATCACCTCCGCACCGGCAGGGACAGAAGTGGTCTCCCGTGACCCGGCCGCCGTAATCCGTCCATCACGGATCACGATGACCGAATCCGCCACGGGGGCCGTTCCGGTGCCGTCAATCAACTGGGCTCCGACCAGGGCCAGTCCGCCGGCCTCCGCTCTTGGGTCCACGCCCTGTTCACAGCCGGTCAGGACTAGAACCAACCCAAATGCTGCGATCTTAAATCGTCTCATGAAAACCCTCATAACAGTTAAATCCTCAGTTTGGTGCCTCAGTTAGCCTCGCCAGCGGGGCAATGCCAAAGCCTGGGGTCCTGGCGATCATTGACCCTGGTCTTGAGGATTGTCACTGCCGAGCACGCTCCCTCAGCAACTGCTGTACCCGCAGGGCACAAGCAATTTATTCATCCCCAGATTCCGCTTTATCCATGACCAACAAGCTCCCCTTATCAGGGAGCTTGTTGCCAGAGTTCTCCAGTGAATGCACCTGATTATTGGGAGGAGCCATGTGTTTTTTTGTGGCGTGCTCGCTACTACCCGCGGGCGGTCTTGTAGCAGGAGCTTACAGACTCAAGCAAAAACTTGTCCTGATTGATCAGGGTTCCCTAGTCTTCCAAAGCTTTCTGCGCGCGGTGTTCCGCCTCCGCTAAACGCGCACCCCTCAGCATATTTCCCATGGAATAGTTGCCTTCATGGCAGGCATACTCATAGGGGATCTCGTCTGTTCTCACCCAGACCGTTTCACCGGCATAGGAATCGGTAAAATCAGTGTCTTCCACCGTATAGCTGTACACCAGGCCCCCATCAGTGTGGGGCCTGAAGCGTTCGATTATGCGACGGTCAGCCGGTTGCTGAGGCTCATTCAGGAAGTTAACTGATTCGACAACAAGAGTGTCTCCTTCCCACCAGGCAATAGAATCCCCATCTAATGTCGCTAACTCGGCAGGCTTGTGCTCCTTATCATTGATGCGGATTATCCGCGCCCAGTGCATCCATTCGATGTACAGCAATAAGTAGTCATCGGTCTGCACGATGGTTTTCAGGTTGTTATAGTTTGAGGACCCGATGGGAATCGTCGTGCCTCGCGAGAAGATGCAGCGATTATTCAGAGGAAAAGTTTCAGGGCCATCGTAGGGCTGATCACCAGTCTCCAGCCATCTGGCCCCATCTCGATCTGGCCACGCGGATTTCGGTGCCGCGTCTGCTATGGCCTGGCCCTCTGGAGTACGCGCAGGCATGCGTCCATTTTCAGGGTACGTCAGGACGGAGGTTCGGTACTCACCGTCAATAATATGGCCGTCATCTCCCCGATTGTTCCAGAAGTCATTGTGGCCCCGGACATTACCAAATTCATCGGGGCCTCCGACTGGGCCCCCAGCCTCCGGTGCAGAGAATTCCAGTGTCTGCACGGCCCCGGCCTCACGGCGCACCCTGTCCCGATCCCTCAGCGCCTGAGCTTCTTCCGGGGTGGCGATCAGGCGATCACCGAATTCGGCCGGGCGCTGAAGCGGGGTCAGGGTTGAAACATCCCAATTCCCGCTGAAGTCCGGTTTGCCTGATGGCATGCGCGGGTAGCTGTCCTGGGCGATTACTAGGGGGTGAATGAATACGAGAGGAATCAGGGCGGCTACAAGTTTGAAAGGTGCTTTTTTCATGGATTTCAACCTGGATGGTTTCTTACCAAAAGTATATGGTGGTATGTGTTTCGATGCAACAGACCCGATTTCCCAAATGATTCTAATGGGCGCACCAGAAGGCTTCTGCTCTTGGCCAGTTTTGCGCCATGTCTCTTAGTGGCGCAGCTGCCTCCAACAAAACAGGAAATGATGGATCTTCGCTCTGGGCTGTGGCTGTTGTGCCCAGACCAGACGCCCAGAGAGTAGCAACCCCCAAAAAAGTTTTGTCCGCTTCGAGATTGGTTTCGTACTTTGATCCTTGCTGATTCGCGTGCACATGTTCGAATTTCTAGTTTGAATTTAAGACCGTTCTGAAGCCAATATGACTAGTGCCAAGACCGCTGTCTTGTGCTTCTCTAGCTGCAGGTCTAAAACGAACGCAGTAGTTTTCGGCGCACAAATAGGAGCCGCCCTTAATGACTCGAACAATAGCCTCGCCGTGATTAGCGCTGTAGCTTTCTTGCTGAGTGGGCCCGATTGGATTCAGAGCGTCGGCAGGATTGTGTTTGGGGAAGTACCAGTTCGAAGTCCATTCCCAAACATTACCGATTAAATCATAAACGCCGTAAGTATTTGCCTCGAAACAGCCCACCGGCGCCAGGCCCACATGGCCATCTTCAGGTTTATTCTCCACAGGAAATGAACCCTGCCAGGTGTTGGCACGGTGGTGTCCGTTGGGGGCGAGTTCATTGTCGCTCCAGGCAAACCGGCTATCGCGTTTGTTACGAGCTGCCAGCTCAAACTGTGCTTCAGTAGGCAACGATCGTCCTGCCCACGTCGCATAAGCTTCTGCATCTTCGAAGGCGATATGAATAACCGGGTAATTGTCCTTGCCTGCAATGTTGCTATCGGGGCCATCAGGATGGCGCCAGTTAGTACCAACTACCCAGGACCACCAGTTGGCTGCAGGCTGACCTGGTGCCGGCGGAGTGAACAGTACTGAACCGGGCTGTAGAAATTCAGCCGGCACGTCAGCAGGCCAATCCGCTGGATCGGGACTTCGTTCAGCGACTGTGATATACGCTGTTTCTTCAACAAATTTAGCGAACTGCGCGTTGGTCACTTCATTGGTGTCGATCCAGAATCCCGATACAGAGACTTGGTGAGCCGGACCTTCTTCCCGGTAGGCGGAGTTGTCGCCCATAGTGAACTCAGCACCGTCTATCCATGCCTGCCCGCCTGGATCGGCTAAACAAGAGTGAGTCGAATGTGCATCCAGTGCGGATTGCCCACTCGCTGACTGCGCGAGAAAAAATAAAGCACATATTGTGAACCTGCAAATAATCTTCTGCATAGTAGTAAGCTTAAAAGGAGTATCGTAAGTATAATAGAAGCTAATCTCTTCGAATGTCTACTACTTCTATAAAGGAGAAATATTCAGTTCTCCCCGGGCCCTAATGAGATCCGCACCTGAGTCTGGGTATGAAAACTCGAGATCAGGCACACAAAGAAAAGCCGGCTGCATGCGGCAGCCGGCTTCCTTAAAACCTGTCAACGTATTTTAGGACGTGACATAACTTAAAACTGCACCTGCACCCCTGCCATCAGGCGCGGGCCCGCATTGAGTTCGGAATTGAACCATTGTCTCTTGCCGCTACCCACAGTGTTGTACATGCGCACGTTCTCGTCCGTCAGGTTGATGCCTTCCAGGCTGAACGTCACTTGCTCGTTCAATCGATAGCGCAGCGAGGCATCCACCGACTTGAAAGGCAGCACGTACAGCGGATGACCGCGAGAGTCGGCCAACCAATCCACAAACTCGTCGCGCTTGTTGTACGAGACCCGCGCCGTATACGGACCTTTTTCGTAGAACAGCGACGCATTGGTCGTGTTCTCCGACAATCCCGGAATCCCGAGGCTGCCGCCGTCCGAATTTTCGAAGTTACTGTCGGAGTTAATGTGCGTGTAATTGAAGATGACCCCCAGCCCGTCGAATGGCGCCGGCAAACCCGGGAAGGTCTGTTGGTAGGCCAACTCGAGACCGGACAGGCTCGAGTCCGTGCCGTTCAGCGGTTGTTGGATCCGCAATACGAGCGGCATGTTGGTGTCGGGATCGATTTGATCCGCCAGCGTGCGCAGTGTCTGGTCTGTCTGGACAAATCCATCCGCATCTTTAGTGAAGAAGCCGACCGAGGCGATGGCGTACTCCGAGAAATACCACTCGAGCGCCACGTCCGCCTGCCACGCAGTGATCGGGTCGAGCTCGGGATTCCCGGACTTAATCTGACGCAGCACCGCGCTGCCGGTTGACCCGGGATTCAATTCACTGAATGTGGGCCGGCTCATGACCTTCCCGACGGCCAAGCGCAACAACAGATCGTCGCGCAGATCGAAGCGCACGTTTACCGACGGCAGCGTCTCCGTATAGGAGTGGCTGACGTCACGCGCAATCGGGTCGGAAAAGTTGAGAATTGCCGTAGTCTGCGTCACTTGCTCAAAGCCGATGACATCCTGCACGAGGCCGTTCGCCCTTACGTCGGTGTCGACATATCGCACACCGAAGTTACCCGAATAGGGCGTCGTGCCGAGTTCGCCGCTGAAATTGGCCATCGCATACAGCGCCGTCACCTCCTCCGTGTAGCGAATGTCGCTGGACTCGATCGAGCTACCAGTGTTGCCGGCATTGCCCCCCGGTATCTCGCTCGCCCGCCCCACGATATAGTCTTGCGTGGCTTTTGCGAGATTGGGAACAACAAAGCTTTTAGGGAAATTCGTAGAGATTCCGGACAGAAAGTCACTCGCCGGAAAGGGGTGCGCGCCGACGTCCGTCAACGGCTCGCCGCGGAAGGTGGTGGTTCTGAGACCTCGCCCGCGATCGAACCGTTCCCGGTCGCTGTAGCGCACGCCCACCTGTACCGAATCGATCCAAGAATCATAGTACTCATAGGTCGCATCGGCGCGGAATTGCGTTTCTTCGTCCGTCATGTCATTGGTGGAGAAGCCCATGAGCACGTTGTGGTATAACGTCGGATCGTCCAGGTCATAGTCGACCGTGACTGACGGGTTGCCGGAGTAGATACCGGTTTCGTCGTAGGACACGGTCGCCGGCCCGTTCACCTCCCAGAAGCCGTAATCTACATTTCCATTGGTCTCGGACTCCGACCGCGCCAGGTTGAAATTGAAACTGAGCCGCTCGCTGTATTGATATTCGACCTCGCCGCCGATGGTGAGCGCTTCGGATGTATTGTCTATAATACGCGGGAACGGCCGCGGCCTGGCGCCAGTGGTTGTTAACTTGGAGATCACACTGGTGCCATTGTCGTCTTCAGCCACCGCATCGACGATGTTACTCGCAATCTGAGCGCTGGTACGCAGTGGGATCTGCAGCATCCAGTCGTCCGTAGCGAGTTCCGTATACAGCAGATCGAGCGTCACATCGACGCGATCGTTCGGACGCCACTGAAACGCCGAGGAGATGTTCAGACGCTCGCGATCCTGTTCAATGTAATGGGCGCGGGTGTTCTCCATGTTGAACCCCTGCACGTCGACCGTGCCATCACGATCCAGGTCCCATTGAGACTGAATGCCCGACCAGCTGGTGTTGTCGATCTCATCCGTGCGGATCGTGCGGTCATCCCATTGCGCAGAAATCATGAAGCCGAGGGTATTGTCTGCAAACGTATCGCTGTACAAACCAAAAAAACTGGGGTCGGTCGAATCGGCCAGTTCGCTGTGCATCGATTGCGCGCGCAAATTGATGCGGCGCCCACCCAGGTCGAGCGGCCGGCGGGTTTGCACCTCGACGATACCGCCGAGGCCTCCTTCGACATGATTGGCTTGGGGTGATTTAAAAACTTCCACCGCTTGTACCAGCCCCGATTGGAATTGATCGAATCCGACGATACGGGAGCCGTTGTTGGCAGCGCGATGCGCATCACCGGAACTCTGTATGCTAATGTTTGACGGCGCTACGCGGCCGTTGGTGGTGACCTGCACGAAATCCGGGCCCAGGCCGCGAATGCTGACCAGCGAACCCTCGCCGAGCTTGCGATCGATAGCCACACCTGCGATCCGCTGCAGGGATTCGGCCAGGTTCTGATCAGGAAACGCGCCAATGTCCTCGGCCGTGATGGCGTCGACGAAATTGGCGGCGTTGCGTTTGCGGTCGAGCGATTGCTGCAAGCTGCCGCGAATGCCGGTGACCATGATTTGTTCTATTTCTTCAATTTGAGAGTCTTGCTGGGCAAGCGCCATCCCAGACAGAGGCATAAGCGAAACGGCGGATATCGCTGCGCAAAGTTTACGCTTACTGCCTTTCCATTGTGGGTATTTAAAGAGCATATGATTTCCCCTCTATTTTGTTAGATTTGTGGGTTCAAATTTGTATTGCACTACTGTGTACTACTGACTGTATGTGTACTACTGTAATTTTTATGAGACAACTCTCCTCTAGTTGTGCTCTTTGTGCCCGCTTTAATACTTACTATACTAGAACCTTTGGTCAAAAGCACCAGCGCCATTTTACCTCGATGGATGACAAGATTCTGTTCCTGTATGTCCAAGGCATGTCCACCCGTGAAATCGTCAAGACCTTCAAGGAGATGTACGGTGCAGATGTCTCCGTTGCCCTGATCTCGAAAGTGACCGATGCCAAAGACTATTTGAAACCCGGGGTGACCTTTGAAATACTCGATGCCGTCGCTCACCAGATCAGTGACAACCAGGCGGCGGAGCAGCTTCAGAAAGCTCGCCGGAAACTCTTCAAAATCATTCATGGGCAGACACTGAGAGCCGGCTGACACCACCTGCCCGTCAGACTCGTTTAAGGATTGGAAAATATTTTGACTACTAATTAAAGGAAGTATAGGGTCTAGTCACGACAAGGTGTCAAATACCAGACTTTTCACAAAGGGGGCACAAAGAGCACAAAGAGGAGGGCTGTCCCATAAAAATTACAGTAGTACACATACAGTCAGTAGTACACAGTAGTGCAATACAAATTTGAACCCACAAATCTAACAAAATAGGGGAAAATCATATGCTCTTTAAATACCCACATAAGCGGTGGGTTGTTTGCTTGGTGCTATTCGGCATCTTGCAGTCGTCGTGCGCCCCATCCGAAACAATCCAGGCTGAAATAGACCAGCCTGAAGCAACCGAGGTTGCAGTGGTCGACGAAACGCCTCAGCCTAACAGTGGCTCCAGAAACCAACCGCGTCGGCCGAACATCGTGATCATAATGCCCGACGACCTCGGTAATCGCGATGTCGGTTTTAGGGGCGGGGACATCGCCACACCAAATATCGATCGAATTGCTACTAGGGATTCGGCCAGGTTCTGATCAGGAAACGCCCCAATGTCCTCCGCCGTGATGGCGTCGACGAAATTGTCGGCGTTGCGTTTGCGATCGAGCGATTGCTGCAAGCTGCCGCGAATGCCGGTGACCACGATTTCTTCAATTTGATCGTCTTGGGCAGGCGCCATTCCAGAAAGAGGCATAAGAGACACAGCAGATATCGCTGCGCAAAGTTTCCGCTTACTACCCTTCCATTGTGGGTGTTTAAAGAGCATATGATTCTTCCTTTATTTTTTTAGGTTTAAGGATTTAACTGTTTATTAAATGACTGTATATCCGTTAGTGTGACTTTTCTTTACTAGTCTAGTCTAGGTATCTCAATACTAATCGTTTTGGCTAACTATAAAAGTCAATTAACGAACTATATAAGTAGGAAACTAGTAATTTCGAGCGTGATTTAGTGCAACCAACAACCTATCAATAGCTTTAAGTATTTAAGCTACAAAATAACAATTACTTACAATAGATCTAACGGATGGATTCTGGTACTTCAAGGTCAAATATAGGTGTTTAAACTAAAAATAGAATCCATTCATTCAATCTATTCTAGCCACTACTACTGACCGTATGTGTACTGTAATTTTTATGGGACAACTCTTCTCTAGTTGTGCTCTTTGTGCCCCTTTAATAATTATTATACTAGAGCATTGTATCGAGTACAGCTTGAAGTGCCGCCTTGGCTGCCAACGCGTCAGCGGCGGCAGTCTCGAGCGGTTTTTCTTCTAGGATATCGTTCTCAAGGTCGAAAAAACGCCCGTCTTCATACAATTTGAAGCGCTGATCCTGAACGTAGGAGATTGGGGGGAATATTGGTTCGCCATCTTCCCCTAGCCTGAAATTAGGTCTGTAGTCGGTAAAAACCCAATCCCGCGTTTTCGCGACATCACCCCGGAGGATAGGTATGAAGCTCAAGCCATCGATGACCCGATCATCGGGTAATTGTGCCCCAGCTGCATCAACCAACGAAGGTAGGAAGTCGGTAAAGTCGACTAAGGCATCGGACACTCTATTGCCGTCAATTGTGCCAGGCCAAGATGCAATAAACGGCACGTGCGTACCGCCGTCGGTGGGGCGACCTTTGTCGCCGATAATTGTCCTGCCATCCTGCATGCGGCTCTCTATCCCGCGCGGTGTACCATTGTCAGCGGTGAGTAGCACAAGGGTATTGTCCCGTATGCCAAGCTCCTCCAGCTTGTGAATGAGCTGACCCACTAGCTTGTCGGCGTAATTCACCATGTCAGGGAAATTAGCACGGTCCCGGGCATGCCGATCGTCGTTCCAACTCGCACTATCCGGTGTTGGCGTGAACGGAGAGTGATCGAGCACCATCGGGTAGTAGCCAAAGAACGGTTGCTCGGGGCTCTGCGCCACATGCGTCTCGATGGCTCCGCTGATGAAGCCGGCCAGAAGGTCCGGTCCGTAACTATCGGCGTAGATCGAATCGTCATCTACGTGCATCGAGAGCAGCGGATCCGCATACCGACTGCCTTTATTGCCCAGATACCAGACCAGATAATCATCGAAGCCCGCATCGGTCGGCGTCTGCCCTTGATGTAGGCAGCATGGCACCTCTACGGGCCACACCAGATCATGGCCCCACAGCTGCCATTTACCAGCGACGAAAGTCGCGTACCCGGCATCCTGCAGAAGATTACCGAAACTGATTTCGTCCGGCTCTAGGACCGCCCATTCGTCGTAATTGCGGTTGTTGTAGCGGCCCGTCATCAACTGAACGCGTGACGGCGAGCACAACGGTGTCGAGTAGGCGTGATTGAATCGCACCCCCGACTCAGCCAGGCGATCAATGTTCGGTGTTGCGTACGAGATGCCGCCGTAAGCGCCTATCGCTTCATAGCCGAGATCGTCGATCATTATCAGGAGAATGTTCGGCCGATTTAGCGCAGATTCAGCTCTCTCTTCCTCTGGTTTGTCGGAACAACCGCCAAACAAAACCGCCAATAGCAGCACCGACACAAGTGTCCGCTCCAGCCGCACTGGGTATATTCGATTGCGCAGCTTGCCTGCCCCTGGCCTAAGGCTCATCGACTCCGATTTCTGCCTTTCAGTTTTCTTCATGTGCCCACCTAATTTGTGTTCGGCTCTGTGCGGATTGACATCTTACTGATGGGGATAGCCGCCGACCCAGATCGGACTCGACCAAGCCGCCGCTTCGTTGGCCTGGCGCATGTGTACATAGTAGTAATCCCATCATTGTTTGTAAACTGGAATTCGACATTCCTTACCCCCTCATCGGCGTCTGCACCGCAGGCCTCAGCGCCTCAACTTCCTGACGTAGGGCCGGTGACAGATAATCGCCGTTGGCATTGGCCACGAAAGCAGTGCCTGGTTGATCAAGTAACGCAATGGTCAGCAACAACAGTGCATGCAGACCTCTACGCCGTTCTTGTTTTTCACGATTTCACTCTACAGCAAAATCCCAGTTGGGCGGCGGTATGAAGCCCTCTGAACCCTCACGGTATGGTGCAATATGGTTCGCCGGCTGCAGCGCACGGAAGTCAGCGGCTTTCGCCAACAGGCGGGCAACGATTTCAGGATGCTCGTCGGCAACGTCGTCGTTTTCCAGCGGGTCGCTGGCGATGTGGAACAGGATTTTTCTGGACCGTTCGGCCGCACCTGGCCGAGGCAGCGGAGGTCCGATCACGACGAGTTTCCATTCGCCCTCGGTTACGGACACTTGTTCACGTTCCGGATCGAGCTGTGCGATGAACGAATACAGGTCACGCTCGGGCGCCACATCCGCATTGACCCCCATAATGATCCCCGACATATCTAGTCCGTCGAGGGGCTTTCCGCCGTGATCATCGATGCCGGTGATCCCCATTAAAGTAGGCAGAAGGTCAATGTACTGCACTGGTGTTTCTATTTGTTTACCGCCCACGACGTTTCCTGCAGGCCAACGGGCTGCAGCGGCAACCCGTATGCCGCCTTCGTACACGCTGCCCTTCGCGCCGCGGAATGGCTCATTGTCGCCCATGGCCACCGAACCACCATTGTCGCTGAAGAAAATCACCAACGTATCATCGACGATCTTGTTATCCTCCAACGCCTGAAGAATGCGGCCGATACCCGCGTCAAGAGCATGCACCATAGAGCCGTGAATGCGGCGGCCTTCCCGCCGTTCTTCGATAGCCCGCAACGGCCTCCCGGCGGTTGACTCCTCCCAGCCGCGCGGCTCAGCCAACGCTTCCAGGTGCGCATAGCGCGGCAAGTCCTCTGCCTTGGCCTGTAGCGGCGAATGCGGCGCGCTGAACGGCACATAGACAAAAAACGGCTCATCTTCATTCGCGTGCGTGTTGATAAATCGTACCGCATGCTCGGCGTGCAAGTCGGTCAGGTAACCTTCTTCGTCTACAGACTCGTAGTCGTGCCACCATTCGCGTTCGCCAAGAAATCTGTGCTCGTGGGTGAAGAAGTCGATGCCAAAGTTGTAACCTTTGAATTCGGTGAATCCACGCCGCAATGGATGCCAGCGTTTCTTGTGGTGACCGAGGTGCCACTTGCCAAAGATCGCGCGATGCTCGTATCCGGCCTGCGCCAGCACCTCGGGCATGGTCACCTCACTGGTATCCAAGCCAAAGTCGCGCCACGCCCCAACCACGCCCCGCATCAAACCGAAGCGGATTGGGTAGCGCCCCGTCATAAGACCGGCCCGTGTCGGTGAGCAAACGGGCGCTGCGTAAAAGCGGTCGAACGTCACGCCTTCAGTAGCAATTCGATCGATATTTGGTGTAGCGATGTCCCCGCCCTTAAAACCGACATCACGATTACCGAGGTCGTCGGGCATTATGATCACGATGTTCGGCCGACGCGGTTGGTTTCTGGAGCCACTGTTAGCCTGAGGCGTTTCGTCAACCACTGCAACCTCGGTTGCTTCAGGCTGGTCTATTTCAGCCTGGGTTGTTTCAGATGGGGAGCACGACGACTGCAAGATACCGAGTAGCACCAAGCAAACAATCCACGGCTTATGTAGGTATTTAAAGAACATGTGATTTTTTCCCCTATTTTGTTAAGTTCGTGGATTCAACTTTGTATTGCACTACTGTGTACGGTATTGACAAACTAACTGTACATCTCGTCAAAATCCATTGTGAAACAACTTTTGGTTTTTTGATGTCTATATATAAAGAAGAAAGACTTATACAAGGAAACTGCGTTTTCCCAAGGCACAAAGGCGCGCAGACGGAAATATCGATAGTTTTTAGCTGATACCAAATGACGACCCAAATTGATCAAGTTATAAACTGCTACGTTTGCGCCTTTCACTTTCACTCAAGCTCGGCACGCGCTATCGCAATGCCTGCTTCGCCACCGACGGCGTAGAGCAAATAGATCTCACCATCCTCTTCGAAAATAGCAGGGTCACGCAATTGATTCACGCGCCCGTACGCCGTACTCCTGACCGACGGCTCTACCGGCGCACTCGCGCCTTCCCAATCGTATTCAGGTCGTAATACTTCGACCCAATCCGATGTCTGCCAGTCCATCCAGTCGCCGCTGATGTCGATAGTGCTGAGTTTGATGTGTTCAGGAGCGTCTCCCACCTGGGTCCAGAATACATAGAGTTGATTGTCGCGAACTAATACTGCCGAATGACGCATGTTAGGTACAAACAGTCTTGGCCCGGCTTCAAAGTTTGTAAAACCATTAGCAGAGCGATAGAACTGACCAGGCATGGCTAACACATAGGTCATGTTGTCATGCTTAAACGCACGCATATAGGTTCGGCCCAGGTTTTCTTCTTTGGTAGTGAAATTGATCCCGTCTGTAGAAGTGGCTACGCGGGAGTGTTGTTGGCCGGGCCCTTCCAAACCATGAAAGTACATGATGATCTGCTCGTTCTCATCATCCACATGCACGTCCGGCGAGGCGATATGCGGCTCTGTCAGCTCCAACCCTATATCATGCGATAGCTGGGCCCCGCCACTAGCCCGTCGTGCAGCAATCATTTCGTTTAATCTTTCTTCTGAAATTTCCGGACGCGTCGGTGCGAAATAGGAGTCTTCGATTTGCAGGCTTCCCGGCTCATGAATTTGCCAGGGTCCGGTTAAGCGGTCAGCATAAGCCAGGCGAATGTACAAACCTTTGTGGTCGGCAAAGTAGATATAGTAGCGACCGAGAGGATTCTCAACCCAGTTGGGAACGCGCAGCATGGTTGGTCCCTGGATATTCTCGCCGATACTGGGATGTGTTTCCGGCCCGATTATGGGCCGGTCCAGCAGACGAGTGACGTTTACACCGGACAAATCCGGCTGTGCGACAGCAATTTGGCCTGCGAACAGACCGCAGCTGACTATTAATAGAACTATTGCATACTGCGACGTCACCAGGATTTTATTTTTCATCGTTCACTCAATTATGGAACCAAGGAGTACCTAATTTAAGGGTTGCAGTGTCTGGCGTCAACCGCATGTTCAATGAGAGTTACCGTCCACAGCGGCGGTTGAATCTCCCCAGGCAACCCAGCCCACCGACGGGCCGGAACGCCGGCCCCCTCTGGAGCCAGGACCCGAAAGGCTGGGGTTGCGGTGCCTCGCCGGTTGACGATATGATCCAAGGCCAACCGTACATACAGAGGCCAACCGTACATGACACTATCAACCAACATGCCATCTGACCCCCGAACACTGACACTGGCAGCGCTTCTCTTGCTCGCAACGCTCCCGTGCGCGGCGCAGACGGGAGCCGAGAACGGCGAGTGGCGCTCCTATGCCGCCGATACGTGGGGGACGAAATACGCTCCGTTGGACCAGATCACGGCGGAGAACTTCGACGACCTGGAGCTGGCCTGGACCTGGCAGTCGGCCGATACGCTTCTTCCCATCGACAACTTACTCGTCCCCGCTGAGAGGGTGTTCGAGCGGCTCGAAGCGGCGAACCCCGACCTCTGGGTGACAAGCCCGAGTATCGGGCGGCTGAACGCGACGCCGGTCATGGCGGGTGGCGTGCTGTATCTGTCGACACCGCTCTATCAGGCGGCGGCCGTGGACGCGCGGACGGGCGAGACGCTCTGGGTCTACAACCCGCGGGTCTACGAAGCGGGGAGCCCGCCGTTGCCGAGCCCCTGGAATCATCGCGGTGTCGCCTACTGGGAAGATGGTGATGAGGCCCTGGTGATCTGGGGAACCGGGGACGGCTTCCTCACGGCCGTCGACGCCAGGACCGGTCTCCTCGCCACGGGCTTTGGTGACAACGGCCGTGTCAGTCTCGAGGAGGGGTTGCCGCGGGCCCGTGAGAACCCCAGCCGTCTGCCCCCGCCGTCACGTTCAGCGCCGTTGGTCGTGGGCGACACGATCATCGTCGGCTCGTCGGTCCACGACTACCTGCCGACCCGCGAGAACGCGCCGGGTTTCGTGCGCGCCTACGACGCGCGGACTGGCCGTCACAAGTGGGACTTCCACAATGTGCCACAGAGCGCCGACGAGTATGGCGCCGACACTTGGCTCAACGAGGCGTGGCGCTACTCGGGCAACTCGAACACCTGGGGGAACATTACGGCTGACCCCGAACTCGGGTATGTCTACATTCCCACGAGCACGCCGACCTCCGACTACTACGGCGGGCATCGAGTGGGTGACAACCTCTTTGCCGAGAGTCTTGTCTGTCTCGACCTTGAGACTGGCGAGCGGGTCTGGCACTTCCAGATGGTGCACCACGGCGTATGGGACTACGACCTCCCGACCGGGCCGAATCTGATCAACATCACCGTCGACGGTCGTCCGGTCAAGGCGGTCGCGCAGGTGACCAAGCAGGGATTCGTGTATGTCTTCGACCGGGTCACGGGGGAACCGGTCTGGCCGATCGAGGAGCGCGCGGTCGCCACCGACACCGACCTCGAGGGCGAGGTGCTCTCGCCGACCCAGCCCTTTCCGACCTGGCCGCTCCCCTTCGAGTATCAGGGAACGCAGATCAGCGACCTGGTCGACTTCACACCGGACATCCGGCAGATGGCGGTCGAGGCGGTCGACGGCTTCCGGATGGGACCGCTCTACACCCCCCTCTCGCTCCGCGGCACGGTGTTCCGACCCAGCGCAGGCGGTGGTGCCAGCTGGGGTGGCGCGGCCATCGACCCGGAGACCGCAATCCTCTATGTCCCGTCGCGCAACATTCATTCGGTGATGCGCTTTCGCGGTCCGGAGCCCGGTGAGCAAGCCACGGTCGACTACATCCTCCGCCGTGGTGCCGACTCGTTCATCGAGGCCGGCAACCCGCGACCGTTCCCACTGATGCCACAGGGTCTGCCGCTCTGGAAGCCACCGTATTCACGGATGACAGCCATCGACATGAATACCGGCGAGCACCTGTGGATGACGCCGCTCGGCAACGGCGACCGCGTCCGTCAGCACCCGCTCCTCCGGGATCTCGACCTCCCACCGCTCGGGGGCGATAGTGGAAGAAATGGTCCGTTTGTCACGAAGACGCTGCTCGTCTACACGCTGACCGCGGGCGGGACGAACGACGGGCCACAGCTGGTGGCGTATGACAAGGCGTCGGGCGAGCTCCGCGGTACCGTCGACCTGCCTGGCGGCGCGATTGGGAGCCCGATGACCTACATGCTGGATGGACGGCAGTACATCGCGGGCACGGTCAGTGGCGACACGCCGTACCTCGCTGCGTTCACGCTGCCACGGTGAGCCTACCGCAGACCGGCCTCGGTCAACTCCTCGATCCGGCATCCGCCTAGCATGACCATCGAGTAGTTGCCCTCGTGACAGGCATACTTGTACATCGGCTCGGGGTTCCGGCGCATCGGCTGTCCACGAACGGGGCCACGTCTCCGGGTCGGTCACGGTAAAGGTATTCAGGTAGTTCAGCGAAAGGACTTTCGATAGCCTTGAAAGTTGTGTAAAAAGTTAATTTTGGTTTTACACATTATAGAAAGATTACCAGTCCCTGGCTAAGCTTCATCTCCATTGGGCCAGCGCGTAGAGTAATTGCAAAATATCTTGAAAGGGCGAAAACTTATGAAAATTAAACTACTGGCTTTGGCAGCAGTTACCGCAATTGGTGTTGTGGCTATCAAGCCGCCAACGACTGCACATCACGCATTTTCCGCAGAATTTGATGCCAACTTGCCAGTCCGTCTTGGCGGCCCGATTACCCGAATTGAGTGGATCAACCCTCATATCGTCAGGAGATCATCATGAAGGGCTTGACGCGTATCTGGAGCGTGGCGGTCCTTCTGCTGGCGCCCACCTTTTTGCAGGCGCAGCAGAGTTCATACTCGCCCGAGGTTGACCGGTCGTATCCGACCAACGTGTACTGGGGCGATACGCACGTTCACACCAGCAACTCGCGCGACGCTAATTCGCGTGGGAACCAGTCCTCGCCGAGCTTGGCGTATCGCTTCGCCAGAGGCGATGTCGTCGAGGCCTTGAACGGAGAGCCGGCGCGAATCCGGCGTCCTCTCGACTTCTTGGTCGTTGCCGACCATGCCGAACAGCTCGGGGTCATGGCCAGTTTGCAGGCGGGGGATCAGGTATTGCGACAGAGTGAAGTCGGCCGCCGGCTCTATGAAACGTATCGCGCGCTTTCCGACGAGCCTGAGGCTCGCAGGCGCTTCGACCGGGAGCGTGATTTGCAGTGGCAGGAGATCGGGGGAGCATTTCACCGTTCAGTATGGCAACGAGTTATCGAGATGGCTGAAGAGTTCAATGACCCCGGTACATTCACGACCTTTTCGGGGTACGAATGGTCTTCTAGGGGGAGCGAGCCGGGCGTCTTCGGCAATCTCCACCGCGTGGTGATCTTCAAGGACGGTCCCGAAAGGACGCGCACGGTCCTTCCTTTTAGTAGTGTGGACAGCATCGACCCGGAAGATTTGTGGCGGTACTTTGCGCGCTATGAAGAGATAACGGGCGGTGAAGTCTTGGCCATTCCGCACAACGGCAATTTGTCGAACGGTGAGATGTTCGCGCTCACGACACTCGACGGGCAGCCGCTCACCACCGAATACGCGCGCGCCCGGAGCCGCTGGGAGCCCCTTTACGAAGTGACTCAGATCAAAGGGGACAGCGAGACGCACCCGGTTCTCTCGCCGACTGACGAGTTCGCCGACTTCGAAGCCTGGAACAGCTGGGCAGGGACGACGTCCGATCCGACGTGGCACAGATGTTGTCAGAATTGGGACCCGGAGGCCCAGCCCGAGTTGAAGAAGGCCGAGTATGCGAGATCCGCCCTG
>CAUZJQ010000065.1:0-17779 GCA_963580095.1 Lentisphaeria bacterium
TTGAAGATCTGCCACCAGACAATGTGTTTGCCCAAAGGATCGGTAATGCCGCATTCCAACCCACTCAGTATTCCCGCTCGTCCGGCATACGGCCCCGGAAAGTTGCCCCTAAAATCGCCCATGTACATCGCATAAATCTTCCCCCACTGGCTCAGCTGGCTTGTGCAGGAAATGCCGCGCGCCGTCGCCCGGGCTTTTTGCAGTGCCGGCAGAAGCATGCCTGCCAAAATAGCGATGATCGCGATAACGACGAGCAGTTCTATCAGAGTGAAGTGACTCTCTCGCTTTGCTATGGTCAACGATTTCATTTTATGATTTCCTCCTTCGCAGGATTTCAGAGATTAAGTTTTCGAGTAAGCCGTGTCCCAATCAGGATAATTGGGGATAGTTTAACACAAGGGGGCGCCCATGCAAACCGGACAGAGTCTACGTTCACCGAATTTTGCCGTACCCATATGACGCAAAGAGACTTGATTCAATTGCTCGTCGATCTCGACCTCCGCCCGAGCCGCAAGCTCGGACAAAATTTCCTGATTGACAATAACATCCTCGATATCATCGTCGGCCACGCCGCCACCGCTACCACCGGCAATTTCATTGAAATCGGCGCCGGCACCGGCGTACTCACTGAGCGCCTCGCAGCCCTCGGCCGAGTGACCGCCATCGAATATGACAACCGCCTGGCAGAATACCTGCAAAACCGCTTCAGCCGCAACGATCAGGTGACCATTGTCCACAAGGACGCTGTTCGTCTGGATTATGATCAGCTGGCGAACGGGCCGTACGATTGTATCGCCAACCTGCCCTATGCCGCCAGTACCGCCATCCTCGGCAGACTCCTGGCAGCCACCAATCGCCCAGCCTTCATCCTGGTGCTGCTGCAACGGGAGATGGCCGAGCGCTTGACCGCAGAACCCCGATCGAAAGCCTATGGCAGCCTGACCGTGCGGTTGCGCTTGTGTTATGATGTCAAGATTGTTAAACAGATCTCAGCCAACGTCTTTTGGCCGAGACCCGAGGTTAATTCCTCACTCGTTGCCATGCAACTCCGCGACGATGCCGCCGACTGCGACCTCTCCCGGCGCCTTTCTGCACTCACACGGCTGGCCTTCAGCCAGCGTCGCAAAAAACTCCCGGGCGTCCTCGCCCGTCATTACCATCCCTCGACCGTTGCCGACACCTTCGACCGGTTCGGAATCGACGCCGATGTCCGCGCCGATGCCCTGCCTATCGCCAGCTACCGCCAGTTGGCCGAGACCCTGCCGGCCCCGGAACAGCATAGTACGGACTCAGATACGCAGGAATAATGCCGAAATCATGCGTAAGGACGCGCAGCTCATCAATTGGCTGGCGGCTGTTAGAAAAATCCACGAATTGTGTGAATAACCCGCTTCCACATCGGAGAACTGGGGCAAGTATAGAAAAAAGCGATCGATTTTTCAACTTTTTTCGCATGTTGCAGGTGATCTGTACAAGGCAAACCCGGTAGAAAAAGATGAAAGTCGGAGAACCCGTCGCTGCATGGATACAAATCACATTGGATCGAGAAAAAAATCTTTTACCGCGCCGGCCGGTTCGCAGCAACACTTCGCAGGTGCATCATTCGTTCGTATCGAACCACGGCAGCGCCTGCCAGACCCGGACGTCTCGACCGGAGCCGGCAAGCGCCAGCTTCAGATTGTCCGGGGACAGAGCCACCGCGTGAACTGGATTCTTCCCCGTTATCGTGAAAAGCCCATCGCCGCCGGTCACCTCCCACACCCGGGTGAGTCGATCGGCGCTGCCGGAAAAAAGCCGCCTACCGTCAGCTGAAAAGGTCATATCCGTCACTGCCGCATCGTGTCCGGTCCGGTGCCAGAGGACGGCACTGTCGAGTTGCCGGACTTCGCAACTGCCGTCGCGGTATCCTACCGCCAGCAGCCCTTGAGCACCGACGGCGACGGTGGACACCGGGGCGCCGCCGTCGAATCCCCCAGTTGCCGCTCCGGTTGTCACGTCCCAGAACCGTACGCTGCCGTCATCGCCGGCCGAAACTGCCTGGCGGCCGTCGGGAAGAAAAGCTACGGCTCGTACTGCTCCCTGGTGCTGGTTGAATACCTGCAGCGCTTGTCCGCTATCCGTTTTCCAAAGGCGCGCAGAGCCGTCGAGGCTTCCTGTCAAAAAGGACCGGCCATCGGCGGCGGCGGCGGCGGCGGTCACCAGGTCCGCGTGCCCGTTGCATTCGATCGGCGCCAGCTTGCTGTCCAGTGTCCAGATCCATGCATTGTTTCCGGCGGCCGCCAGCAGCCGGTTGTTGTCGAGGAAGACGACCGCCGCCACGGACGTTTCGTGGCTCAGTGTCGGTAGTGCTTCAGTGCCCTTCCGGGGCCATAGATAGACCATGCCGTCGTTACTGCCGCTGGCCAGTCGCTGGCCGTTCGGGCTGTACGCCAGGCAGCGCACGTCGCCCGTGTGCCGGCGATAGGTGCGGGGCATCGGATCGTTGGCGATCCGCCATACCTTGATGCTGCCGGCTGCGTCGGTGCTGGTTACCGTACCTGTGTCGGTGAGCACCACGCGGCTGATTGCCTCGCCCTGTCCCCGGATCGTTTGCCGCAGCGACTGCAGGCCGATATCCCAGATGCGGATAGCACCGTCGCTGCTGCCGGCTGCCAGTACGCCCTTAGTTGCTGCCACTGCCGTGACCGGGCCTGTATTCTCGTTCATTGTCATGACAGTGCGAGCGTTTTTCACATTCCAAAACGTCACGCTCCCATCCGCTGCCACGGTGAACGCATGCGGCGTGTGCCGGACAAAACCGATATCGACAAACCGGCCAGGCAGGTTTTCGTGCCGGCGATTTCGCAAATCGTGGATTCTCGCTTCGCCGTCCGCATCCAGGCTGACCAGCCAGCGGCCGTTGATTGCCAGAGCAGTGACGGCGTTGGTGTGTGAATCAGGCAGCACCTGACTGTTGCCGAAATCCTCGCCCGTCCACACGCGCAGGCTGCCGTTGTCGCTGCCGGCAACGATAACCCTGCCGTTCGTTGATACGGCGACGCATGTCACCGCACCGTCTTGGCTGCCAAGCGTCTGGAATTCGCTGCCTTGCCAGATCCGTACCAGGCCGTCGTCGCTGCCGGTGACGATCCGGCCGCTGCTGTCGAGCGCCAGACATCGGGTGCCTGCAGTCACGCGCCCGAGCTCGGCTTCCGCCGTGCCCGCGGCGGTGTTCCACACGACGACACTGCCGTCCGGCCCTGCCGTAACGACCCGCTCGTCGTCGACGCCGGCGGCCATGGCGCGCAAGGGCCCGCCGGTATCGATCTGCGCTATGAGGCGATCCGCCTGGCGTCGCAACCGGCCCCATTCCCAGTGGCGCGCCGATGCCGGGCACAGGTCCAGTGCTTGTATTACCGCGTCGTAGCGGCGTTCTTGAAGTGCTGCTGTCGCCAACTGGAGTCGAGACACGTAGATATACCGTGTGCTTGCCTGCTGCAACTCGGCGATTTTTGCGTCGCGCGCTGTCACCAGGTTTTTCTGTTTCTTCGCGTCGGCGCGGACGATTAAGGCGTGATGTTCCAGCGCTTCGTTGTAGCGCTTGTCCCAGGCCGTCATTTGCTGTCGTCGCTCGAGTGCGAAGAAGAACGCCACGATCAGCAGACTGATGATCGCAATGCTGGCCGCGATCAGGCTGGCCTCCCACCGGTTGCGCTTGAACAACAGCCACGATCGCTTCCACAGGCCGGCGCCTTCTACCGACGTGGCGAATCCGGCGAGGTGCGCCTCGATGTCGGCTCTGAGGTCTTCGACGTTTTGGTAGCGCTGCGCCGGATTCTGGGCCATCGACTTCATCACCACCGCCTCGAGTTCCGGCGGGATAGCGTGGTCCGTTCGCTGGCCAGGCGGCACGATCGTACCGCGTCGCGTCTGGCGCATCATCTCCTTCGGCGTCTCGCCGACGATCGGGCACTTGTGCGTCAGGATCATGTACAGAATCGCCCCGAGCGAATAAATATCCGTACGCTCATCCTGCTGTGCCACGTTGCCTTCAGCTTGCTCGGGAGCCATGAAACCCGGGGTGCCCCGGATGATCCCGTCTCGCGTCGGTGCGCTACCGTTGGCGGTCTGGCTGCCGGTTACCGTTCCTGCCCGCTGTGGTGTTTTGCCGCTGAGCTGTTTTGCCAGGCCCCAGTCGAGCAGGGTCACTTCACCGTAGTCTCCGATCATGACGTTGTTGGGCTTGAGGTCCAGGTGAATGATGCCACGCGAATGCGCGAAAGCGGTGGCATCACACAGTTTGACGAAGTCTTCCAGCATTGAGCGCAGCGGTTTCCTGGCGACGATGTCACCGTCGCCGTCCTTCAGGCGCATCACCAGGTCGTAAAGATTGGCGCCTTGCACCCAGGTCATGGTAAAGTACGGGTCGCCGTGGATCGACCAACCGATATCGTGGACCGGCACGATGTTGGGATGTTCCAGGTGGGCGACAATCCGCGCTTCGCGTGTGAACCTGTCGATAAGGTCGAGGTCGCTGTTGGCGCGGAGTACGACTTTCATCGCCACCTCGCGTTGCGCGGCCAGGTCGCGGGCCCGGAGAATACAGCCCATACCGCCCAAAGCGATGACGTCGAGGATTTCGTACTTGCTGTCGGGCTGCCAGGCATCGCGCGCGATCGCCACCGCTTCGTCCATCAATTCGGCGTGCGACCGACCGTCGTGTTCAGCTTCATTGTTGACACGGCTCGTGTAGAACTGCGAAAAGTCCGGCAAATCGCTGCTTGATTCGGGCCGGTATGTGCCGCTGTCGCTGGTCATTGGCGTGCTCGTAAACTATTTGGTGTTTTCGCGAGGGTATCGCATGGTCTTACGTCGGTGACCGCTGCCGGGACATGTACTCAGCATCCTGGCTGTCATTCGGCGCCGGCACCACGTGGGTACCGACGATCTTGTCGTGAAAGGCTTCGCCGTCGCGATCCCACAATGCCCAGGAGAATCCGAGCCGAAAAGGAGCCATCGACAATCAATAGCGGGCGGCTCGAAACAGTGCTGGACCGGCAGTCAAACGTTTGCCGTCCCGGTCGACAACGCGGAGTCCGCAAATCCACTTGCCGATTGTGCAGCCGCGCCAGGCGACAGCAATCCAGGCGTACCGCGGCAGCCCCAGCGGCCAGGCCTGCGGGCACTGGTGCACCACGATCAACACCAGCAGTGCGTCGATCAGGAAGGCGCCGACCCGTTGGGCGCGGCCGGCATCTTGCGATGTTTGACTGTCGTGACAGCCCGGCTGCGATGCGGTCGAGCTCCCTCATCAGCTCCTCTGCTGTCCGATAGCGATGGCGCGGCTTCTTCTCCATCATTTTGCTGATAATGTCACAAACTGCCGGCGGCAGATCGGGATTCTTGATCCTCGGGTACGGCAGCGGCTCGTTGATGTGTTTGCTTATTACCTCAAAGGCACTGCTGCTGCTGAACGGCGCTTCGCCAGTGCACAGGTGGTAAAAGGTGGCGCCGAGTGAATAGATGTCGGAGCGGGCATCGGCGTCTTTGGCGTCTTTGGCCTGCTCAGGCGCGATGTAGCCGGGCGTCCCGATGCTAACGCCGGTGCCGGTAGAGTTGATGTAATCGTGGCGGCCGCTGCATTTGGCGAAACCGAGGTCGGCGAGTTTCGCAGTGCTGTCTACCGTCAGCATGATGTTGTCCGGCTTGATGTCGCGATGATTGATGCGGGCCGCAATGCGCGCGTCCTTGACGAAGCGCTCGATGTATTGGGGATTCGCCCGCGCCAGGTGTGGCGTCAGTGTTTTTACGGCGCTGGGGATATCTAGATCCGGGTTGCGGCCCAGCGACACTTCGCCCATGCTGCCGCGGCCCAGGGGGCTCGAGAGGCTATACTTGCCGAGCTTCACCCGCGGCGTGGCGATGGTCTCGTCCACGTCGCTGTCGGTGATCGTTTGTTGATCGTTGCCGTTCATCTGGTCATGCTTGTCAGACTGCTGGGTGTTCGACAAGAGCCTGCCACTTGCAGCAATATACAGCTTTAGATGCAGTCTGACGAGTCGCCTTTGTTCGCGGGTGCCGACAGTGATGTGGCGATCGCTCCGAATGCTCTTGCACTGTACGGGGGGTGGGTCTATCTTCCTCGTTTGCCATATCGTTTCTGTGACGGACACGGGCGGCACAACTTTCCACATAACGCGGTTATTGACCATGCCGTCGCTTCGAAATTATCTGCAACTGACGAAACCGTCCATCATGATGCTGGTGGTCGTTACCGGCGCTACCGGGTTGGTGATGGAAAAGGCGTTTCTGTCGCAGCCGCTGGATTTTCTGCTGGTCCTGGTCGGGTTGTTCCTGACTGGTGGTTCGGCGAATGCGCTGAATCAGTATTTCGAACGTGAGCTCGACGCGAAGATGACACGCACGGCGAAGACTCGGCCGTTGCCCACCGGCAAGATCAGTGCCGGCAGCGCCCTTGCGTTCGCCATCCTCATCGGCGTGGCAGGTGTGGGACTCTTTGCCTGGCGCTACAATATTCTCAGCGCCGCTCTGGCCCTGGGCACCGTTCTTTTCTACGGTTTTTTCTATACGTTGTGGCTCAAGCCGAACACGACACAAAACATTGTGATCGGCGGTGCCGCCGGTGCCATGGCGCCGGTCATCGCCTGGGCTGCTGCTGCGGGGACTGTAGCGGGTCCGGTGCCGTGGATTCTCTTTGGTATCATCTTTCTCTGGACGCCGCCGCACTTCTGGGCGCTGGCACTTTATCTAAAGGACGATTATCGCAAGGTCGGTCTGCCGATGCTGCCGGTCATCAAAGGCGATGAAGCCACGCTCACACAAATCTGGTACTACACGCTCGCGGTTGTCGCCATCAGCCTGTCACTGCTGTGGTGGGCTCCCTTGTTTCTCTATGCCATCGCTGCGGTGTATTTCGGTGCGATGTTTATCAAAAAATCCTTCATCGCCCGACGGGACCAGACCGAGAGTGCCGAGCGCAAGCTGTTCGGCTACTCGATCCTTTATCTCTTCGCCCTCTTTTTCAGTATCATTATCGAGGGGCTGGCGAACTTCGTCATCTGACGCGCTCGGGTGTATGAATTACCCTCTGGAGCGCCGCTTCTACGGGCTTCCATGTCGAATGATCGCGATGGTGTCCTGCCAGCCGCCCAGTCATGATTACACACTGACATCCTCGGCCACAGCCTCCGCACACTCGTGCTCGGCAAGCAACGGATCGATGACTTCCGCGACAAACTCTGTCACCTGCTCCGGAGCGCGGCCGATGAATTGTGACGGATCGCTGGCAAACGAATCGAGCCGGTCATGAATCTCTGCGAACAGGGCATCGCCGGCAATGCGTTCGAACAAGTCATTCTCCACGCCTTCGTCTTTGACGCGTTGGGCGCTGGCGATCGAATGCACGCGGATCGCCTCGTGCAGTTCCTGGCGGTCGCCGCCGGCAGTGACACAGGCCATGAGGATTGCCTCGGTCGCCATGTACGGCAGTTCCTCATCGATGTGCTTGCGGATCATTTTTGGCCAGACCCGGAAACCGTCCATGACATTGGCAGAGATTTGCAGGATGACGTCGGTAGCCAGGAAGGCTTCCGGCAGTGACAGCCGGCGATTTGCGGAGTCGTCCAGGGAGCGCTCGAGCCATTGGGTGGCATGGGTGTTCGAGGCGTTGGCCGTCAGTGACATGATGTAGCGCGCCAGCGAGCAGATACGTTCGCTGCGCATCGGGTTGCGCTTGTACGCCATGGCGCTGGAACCGACCTGTTTCGAACTGAACGGCTCGTCCACTTCCTTGAGATTCATCAGCAGGCGGATGTCGGTCGCCGTCTTGTGGCAGGACTGCGCAATGCCCGAGAGTGTCGAAAGCACGCGATAGTCGATCTTACGGCTGTAAGTCTGGCCGGTGATCGGCAGCGTACGGTTGAAATCCATCTGTTCGCTGACCAGTCGGTCGAGCTGTCGCACTTTCTCGCCGTCGCCGTTGAACAGTGCCAGAAAAGTCGCTTGTGTACCCGTGGTGCCTTTCACGCCACGGAACGGCAATTCCGTGTGCAGCCGCTGTACTTCCTCGAAGTCGAAGACAATATCCTGCAACCACATCGCCATGCGCTTGCCGACGGTCGTCAACTGCGCCGGTTGGTAATGGGTGAAAGCCAGCGTCGGCAGTTTGTGTTGGTCCAGCGCGTGATCGCGAATCAGGCGGATCAGGCGGATCAGCCGCTGCTTGACGATCTGCAGGCTCTCACGAATCTGGCACAGTTCGGTGTTGTCGGTGACGTAGCAACTGGTGGCGCCCAGATGGATGATCGGCCGAGCCTCCGGGCACTGCTCGCCGAAGGCATGGACGTGGCTCATGACGTCGTGCCGCGTTTCTCGCTCGATTTTTTCGGCTCGCTCGAAGTCGATATCCTCGACGCAGGCTTCCATTTGCGTAATCTGTGCCTCGGTAATCGTGTCGACACCGAGCTCCCGTTCGGCACGCGCCAGCGCCACCCACAACCTCCGCCACGTCGAGAACTTCTTCTGCGGCGACCAGATGTAGCTCATATCCGCGCTGGCATAGCGGTCGACCAATGGGTTCTCATAGCGATTCTTTGTTTCGCTCATTCTGTCATGAAGTCCCATAGTTGAATTTCACATGTACCCGTGCATTTTTAGACAATGCGACTACAATATGGGGCTCGACTGCGACGTTGCAAACTGCCCCGAAACTACGTCTTTCACCGGGAAGTGATCAGTAGCTGGATCAGAATTCGTTCGTACCGTGGCCATGTTGCCTGCGGTCATCTCGAACCGGCGTTGCGAAAGCCGCAACTCTTGCGTATATATGCTGTCTCAAAAGCAACAAAACGCCAGTCGTCATTACGGTGTGGTTATCCAGGTGCACGACCTGACCCAGGTCAAGGCGTTTTACCGGGACACCTTGAAACTGACGGGGCCGACCGTCGACAGCACGTTCTGGGTGGAGTTCGCCTTGCCGGGCAATGGCATTGTTGCTCTCGAGAAGTGCGAGAATATCGTGCCGACAGCGCGAAAGCGAGAAATCTCATGGGTGTTGCACGTCGACGATTTCGAAGAAAAAGTGAAGGATCTGCGTGATCGCAATGTACCGGAAGTCCGACCGTCACTCGATATTCCCGGCAAACGCTGTCAGACCTTCGCCGATCCGGAGGGCAATCCCTTCACGGTCTACGCCGCCGTACCGGACGCCGAATAGGACTGCGCGATTTTCCCGGCGATCGTCGGCCTTCACCACCTCCAGGTTTGTCTGATGACTGATGACCAGTTGCTTACCGCTTACCGCACGATGTGCCGCATCCGCGCCTTCGAGCTGCGGCTCAATGAACTTTTCCTGCAGGGCCTCGTCCCCGGCACCACCCACCTGTGTATCGGTCAGGAAGCCTGTGCGGTCGGCGTCAATATGGCCCTCACCACCGACGACATGGTATTCAGCAACCATCGCGGCCACGGGCACCTGCTGGGCCGCGGCGGCGATCCCGCGCGGATGCTAGCGGAGATCTTCGGACATCCGAACGGCTACTCCGGCGGGCGCGGCGGCAGCCAGCACATGGCGGTCAAGGACCTCAACTTCATGGGCACCCACGGTATCACTGCCGGGACGATACCGCTGGCTGTCGGTGCTGCGTTGAACCGTAAAATCCATCGGCAACCCGGCGTTGCTGTGGTTTTTTTCGGAGAAGGTGCCATTGGCGAAGGTATTTTTCATGAGAGCCTCAACATGGCGGCGATCTGGAAACTGCCGGTGCTCTTTGTTTGTGAGAACAATCAGTATGCCATGTCGACCAGTCACGGCGATATTTCGCCGGTCGCCAACGCTGCCGAGCGCGCTGCTGCCTATGCCATGAACTCCCGCATGGTCGATGGCAACGATGTCGTTGCAACGTATGCAACGACCGCCGAGGCGCGTTCCGGTGTTGCCGCTGGGGAGGGTCCCGTCTTTATCGAACTACAGACCTATCGAATCAGCGGTCATTCGCGCGGTGACGAGTGCCCGTACCGCAGCCGCGAAGAGGAAGCACAGTGGGCCGAACGCGACCCCATCGCCCGGCTGCGCAAGCGCCTCGAGGATGCCGGACAGTGGACCGCCGCCGCCGATACGGCGCTTGAAACACAACTCGCTGTGGAGCTCGCAGAAGCCGAGGAGATCGCCCGGGAATCATGAGTACGACTCGACAAATCTCCATGTCTGCCGCTATCCGTGAGGCGCTGACGACACTGTTGCGTGAGCACGAAGAAGTCTTTCTCATCGGCGAGGATATCGGTGTCTATGGCGGTGCGTTCAAAATCACTCGCGGCATCGTCGACGAGTTCGGGCCCGAACGCATCATCGACACACCGATAAGTGAAGCCGGCATCGTCAGCGTCGCCGCCGGCGCCGCGCTCATGGGCAGCCGGCCGATCATCGAGATCATGTTTATGGATTTCATGGCACTCGCTTTCGACGGCATCATCAATATCGCGGCAAAATGGCAGGCAACCTACGGCGACGAGTTCGCCACGCCCTTGATCATTCGCGCCCCTGCCGGCGGCGGCCGCAACTACGGGCCGACACATTCCCAGAGTTTCGAGGGATTGTTGCTCAACGTTCCGAACCTGACTATCTGTTGCCCGTCGAACCCCGCCGATGCCGCCGGCTTACTGCTGGGAGCTTACGATGCTGCGACGACCGTGATCATGGTCGAGCACAAGACTTTGTATGCCCGCCAGGGACCTGTGGCGGAGCGCCTGGAACCCGTCCCGATCGGGCAGGGAGCCAGGCTGCGCAGTGGCAGTGATATTTCACTGATCGCTTACGGGCGTCATGTCCCGGCGGCACTGCAGGCGGCCGAGATTCTCGCGGCCGAAGACGTGCAGGCCGATGTCATCGACCTGCGCACCGTCAAACCGCTGGATGCCAGCCTCATTCTCGACAGCCTGTCCAATACCGGTCGCGGTATCAGCATCGAGGAATCACCGGTTATTGGTGGTGTGGGTGCCGAGATCAGCGCGGTGGTCATGGAGTCGGCGTTCGAGTATCTCGAAGCGCCTTTCGCCAGACTCGGCGCCGCCGAGCAGATCATCCCGTGCAGTCCCGCCCTCGAGCCCGCCTGTTTCCCGTCGGTCGACAGCATCGTGGTCAAGGCCCGCGAACTGATAAGCTACTGAGGTGGTGCGAAGATGGCTGAACCAGCGGGCCCTGCACTGGTGTAGGTGACCGCCTCAAGCCATGCATGGAGTTAGGATGCCAATCGCCATCCATGCAGAGAAGGATCAAACAGGCAGATGCATAGACGCGGGGAATGTGGCGTAAAAGAAAAAACGCAGGCCTGGCTCAGTTGATCGAGATGGAGTAGCTGGCGTAGTCGTTTTCCTCAGCATTCTGCAGGGTGTAGAAAAAGAATTCGTAGCCCAGTACCAGCCCCCACGGCCTATAGTTGCGATTGCCACCGTCGGTAAGCTTCCCCATCAACTTGCCGCGCATCTTCCGGCTGCGCAGCCGCACCGTACGCGAACCCCACGGTCCGCGGATCTTGGCATGCTTGACTGGGCCGGAGAATTTTACGTTCCGATCGGTGTACTGATAATATTTCTTGTGGGTCCGGCCGTCGACCAGTTCGCTGGTCTCCAGAACGAAACGCTTGAGCATCTTATTTGGTACGTCAAGCGTGTATGAACCGTCCCGGTTCGGTTCGTTCTCGCTGTCGCTGGCCAGCGACGGGATGGCGGTGTTGACGATGAACTGAATCGGATTGTTGATTCCGGCAACCTGCTGGTGGCGGCCGGTGACACGTATGGTCGATTGGACGAATTCGTACTTGATCGTAAAACTGAGATTGCCTTCGAGTCGCCCGGTCAACTCGATGCTTTTAGGATTGCGCATCGGTTCTGCCGCGTCGTAGTATGCCGCCACGTTGCGGCGCTGGATCTCGCGCTTGGTGCGATGATAATAATTGCCCGCTGGCTGTCCGAAGACGATTGGCTTGCCGACAATCTCCCCGTTTTGCTTAAGATAGATGCGCATGATGCCGTCGGTGTGCAGCCGGGCGATGAAGTTATCGCGTTCATACAGGGCGTACGTCGTTGCATCGGCACCACTATCCTCGAGTGCCGGCAGCAGCAATTTCGCCGGGCTACTGCGCGTGTCGCTGCCGAAGGCGCTGGCGGCGAGCACGAGTGTAATGATCAGGTACCTGGTCATCTCAACCTATGGTTGTCACTGATTTGAGCAGGCGGAACGAACGGATCGGGCAGCACAAAACTATGCAGCAACCGACTACTATACAATGTATAAGGGCGGCGGGGAAGTCATCGCGCCGCGCATTGGACGTGAGACAATTCACTTGCCGTGCGGTACAACTCTGCCACCGTGCGTGCGTATCCGACTGCGCCTGCCATGGGCTGATCAAAGATCGCCTCAGCGGCATCCACGCGCGGGAAGAGGATTGCGTCGAAACTGAAACCTCAGGCTTCGAGATGGATATCGAAAACGACGCTGTCGATGCCGTCGTCATTCTCCTTCACTGCCAACACGCGGTGTGTGGCGTGTTTACTTGAAGCCCAGGGGTCGTCGTCGATGTGCGGGTCACCGGCGAAGTACAAT
The DNA here is from genome assembly GCA_963580095.1 of Lentisphaeria bacterium. Taxonomy (GTDB): domain Bacteria; phylum Verrucomicrobiota; class Lentisphaeria; order JABSQK01; family CAJWLW01; genus CAJWLW01. Next base: position 12,599 of record CAUZJQ010000065.1, read on the forward strand.
TGGGAGATCAGTTCCCGATGCCCGGCGCCGGTGACGCGGAAGTGGATGTGCGCCGGCCGGAACTGTCGACCATTTAGATAGCGGCCCGGCATGATCGTGGTAAAGGCGTACTCGCCGCCGTCATCGACCTGCTGCCGGCCGCGCAGGCGGAAGTTGTTCGAGCGGTTGTCGTATTCTCCGTTAACATCGCATTGCCACACGTCGACCAGGGCGTCTTTTACGACGGTTTTGCAGTCTCTGCCGATGACGCGGCCTTTGACGACCAGCTTTCTTCCTTGCACCCCATCTCCGGTGAGATCATCGCGGAAGGGCGCGTTGGGGCGGTAGAACGGTCCGAGAATATCGCCAGTGGTGAGGCAATCTCCAGCGGATTCCCCGTCTATCGCTGATCCCAGCGTACCTATTGACAAAGACACGGCAGCAATAGTCCAGGTGCCTTGCTTCAGAAAGGTGCGTCGGGAGATATCAGTTGTCGGACGTTGCTGCATCGGCTTTTTCAAACACCATAGGTTGTCTGCAGTTCTTCCACGAATCGCTCGGTCATATCGGCATATACCGCGGTTGTCTCGGCCGGGTGGACAGTGATATCCGCGGCGGGTGCTGCGAAGTTGGCAAAGAGTTCGGGCCAGTCGACGTCGGAGCAGGCGTGGGCCGCTCTCAGCGCAGCACCGAGGGCAGCTGAGTTCGAGACCTCGATCGTTTGCACTCGGGCGCCGAAGACATCGGCGAACACTTGCAGAATGCCACGGTTTCTCGATGCTCCGCCGGTGGCCAGCAGGGTTTCCGGCGTCTCGCCGATCCAGGCGGCGTGCAGGCGCATGCTGACGGCCTGGGCCTCGACAATGCCGCGAGCCGCAGCGGCAGGATTCCGCCAGCTCGTAAAGTCGTCGTCACCGATCAGTTTGAGTTGCGGTTCGAGAATGACCGGGGTGATTTCCGACTCGATGTAAGGCAGCATGAAGTTGCCGTTATTACCAGGTGCGGTGTCGAGAATCGCACCGCTGAAGGCGTCCCAATCCATGCCAAGGCGGTTGGCGACGTGTTCGCGGGTAAGTGAGCCGTTCTTGAAGCAGATAAGACTCATGAAGCCGCCGGCTGGATTGCCGAAGACATGGCCGTAACCTTTCGGATCGGTTCGCGGCGCACGCATGGCGCCGAAAAACGTATCGCTGGTGCTGAGGCTGATGATCGCCGAGCCCGGGGCGGCACCGCCCATGCCGATGAGGCTGCAGGGATTGTCACCCGACCAGGCGATGACCGGGGTATCGGCTGCGAAACCATATTTTTCGCAGAAGTACGGCGCGAGCCCGCCCGCTACGGTGTTCGACGGAGCGACCGGCGGCAGTTTTTCGGCCAGTCCGGGGGCGGCGGCGTCGAGCATCTTCGAGTCCCACGTGCCGGCCGCCAGATTGAGGAGATTCATACCGGCGCCGTCGCCAAAGTCGATCGGCACATCACGACCGCTGAGCAGGAATGCCATGAACGAGCTGACCAGATAGATGCGGGCAGTGGCTTGGTAAGTATCGGGATCGACCTTGTGCAGTTTGCGGATCTGCGACGCCGGGAAACGCTCGATTGGCCGCGAGCCGGTGCTTGCCATGACGTACTCGTCGCCTCCCACGGCGGCTGCGAGCTCACGGCATTCCGCAGTGGTGGAACTGTCCATCCAGATCGGTGAAGTTTTACGGGTGAGCAGGGGGCGTACCTGATCAACCAGCGGCTGGCTGCTGTCCCAGTTTGCAGAGTCCGCAAATCCTGGTTTGAGGTAGACGGTGCCGTGCTGCTGGCCGGACCCGCTGATGCCGCGGATGTTACCCCAGTCGAATCCGTCGGCACGGCATTTTTCGAACAGGTAGTCGAGGGCTTCGACCCACATGAGCGGGTCGGCGTGTCGGACCAGCGGATCGGGGTTGGCCAGGAAACCGGCGGGCGACTCATAGGCCGGCAGTGCTTCACCGAAATTGGCTGCAGCATCGAGTACCGTCTCGCCGGTGTCAAGGTCGACAACTATCGCGGAGAGGCTTTGGGTACTGGAGTCGAGGCCTAGAAACTGGTGCATAGGTGGGGGGCGGAAATTGGTTGAAATGTAAAATAGCTGAAGCGCGATGGGAAACGGCAAAAACCTGAATGACCCGCCAGCTTTCCGGTTTCCGGGACCGGCAGTTTCGGCCGGTTAGTTTGCCGTGGTGCCGACCGTGCCGTCTTCGGGTGACCCGGTTGGCGAGAAAAGGCCTTCATCGAGCATTTGTCGCTCGATCTCTTCGCGGAGCCCGGCTTCGATCCTTTCGTAGTAAATGGCTTCCCTTGCATCGACATCGGGTTTGACCTCGTTTTCGATGATGGTCGGGACCGCGACAAACGAACCCCGCACTTTGAGGTAACCGTGTTCGAGAAAAACACCGGGCTTGATTCTGGGTATCTCTTTCTTAAGGAAATCGCGCCGCGGCAGTTCGTAATTGATTTTGACGTGGTGGGCGCGGTATTGCTTGTTCTTGTCCGCGTCGAAGGAAACTTCGGAATGCGGTTCGAGCAGGTCCTGGATCACGAGCCAACTGGTATCGATTTTTATTTTCGTCTGGTTGGCACCGCCAAAGGTGCCTTCGTAGCGGCGTTTCTGCGGGCCTACGAGGACTTCGATCGGATCACCGACTGCGTAGAACGGGAATTTTGTCACGGCCTCTGCTATCAAGTCTTCACGCAGTGACGGCGGGTACTTGAGGTCACAACTTGCGTTGGCGCGCTGTTCGATGACAGCATTAATCTCGTCGAAGGAGAGCATGTTTTCCGGCAACTGATCGAGCTCGTAACTTGTCAGTTTCAGCAGTAGCTCGCGGGTCAAGGTACGGCTGTCGAAAGGCTTGACCTTGGCGCGTGATTCGGCAAAGCGCTCTTTCGCTATCACCTTGACCTTCGCCAGTTGTTCTTCCGAGAGCTGTAGTTCCGGACCTTCTTCGGCTTCCTCGGAGGCTTTGCATCCGATCAGGAGCATTGTCATCGTTAGGAGCAAGGGAATACAAACGAGAGTGACGTGGAGGCAGCGCATGACAAAACTTTTTTGCGTTCGTCGTGTTCGTTGGGGCCGGTTGACCCGGGGAACGGAAACCTCGACGTCTCCGAAAATCTACGAACTCCGGGCCCGAAGGTCAATGCTGTTTCTTTTTCGGTCGATAGATGTGGGTGCTGGAGCCCCCGAGCATTTCCGCAGCTTCCATGACCGTTTCAGACAGTGTCGGGTGCGGGTGGATGCTGAGTTTCAGGTCGGTGGCCAGCGCTGCCATCTCCACTGCCAGCACGCCCTCGGCGATCATCTCACCAGCACCGGCGCCGCAGATGCCGACGCCCAGCACACGTTCGGTCTCGGGGTCAAAAAGAATTTTGGTGAGCCCGTCCGGGCGGTCGATCGAGATGGCGCGGCCGGACGCGGCCCATGGGAACTTTGTGATGTTGACCTTGCGTCCTGCGGCCTCCGCTTGGGTTTCAGTGAGGCCGCACCAGGCGAGCTCGGGGTCAGTGAAAACGACGGCCGGAATCGCCTCGGCCTCAAATGCCACACGCTCGCCGGCGATAACTTCCGCTGCCACGATACCTTCGTGAGAACCCTTGTGCGCCAGCATCGGCTCGCCGGCGATATCACCGACGGCGAAGATATTCGGCACATTCGTCCGACGCTGCGCATCGACGGTCACGAAGCCGCGATCGCTGACCGCAATTCCGGCATTCTCCAAACCCAGATCCTGCGAATTCGGGCGCCGGCCGACGGCGACCAGGATGTAGTCGTACTTTTGCGTTTTTTCGTCCGTCTCACCATCGAAATGGACTTCGAGGCCGCTTGCCGCTTCCTCAACTTTGGTGACCCGCGTATTGAACATGATGTTTTTGAACGCCTTGCCCAGCCGGCCCTGGAGGACTTTCACGAGGTCCCGGTCGGCGCCGGGCAGCAGGCCGTCGGTCATTTCGACAACAGACACCTCGCTGCCGAGACTGGCATACACGCTGCCAAGCTCGAGACCGATGTAGCCGCCGCCGATGACCAGCAGCGATCCGGGAATGACGGGCAGTTCCAAACCGCTGGTCGAGTCGAGCACATGCTCACTGTCGATGGAAATGTCCGGGATCGGGGTCGGGTGCGAACCGACCGCCAGGATAATGTGCTCCGCCGTAATGCTGGCAGCGCCGCCGTCGGCCAGCGCGACTTCGATCGTGTTGGCATCCTTCAGCCTACCGCGACCCTGGACATGGTCGATGCCGCGGCTTTTGCGCAGCATGCCGAGGCCGCCAGTCAACTGCTCGATCACACTGTTTTTCCAGGCGCGCAACTTGTCGAGATCGATCTCCGGCTTGTTGAAACTGATGCCCCAGTTGCCTGCCTCGGCCGCTTCGTTGATCAGCTTCGACACGTGCAGCAACGCCTTCGACGGGATGCAGCCACGGTAGAGACAAACGCCGCCGGGGTTCGGAGCCAGATCGATAAGTGTTGTCTCAAGGCCGAGGTCGGCGCACTTGAAGGCGGCCGCGTAGCCCGCTGGACCGCCGCCGAGAACCGCTACTTGTGTCGTTTTTTCTGACATGTAACCCTATGTATAGGAGGAAAATATGGTTAGTAAGAGACTTGCGCCAAAAGACGGCAGGCGTCCAGCCTCACACACAGCTTGTCAGTTTAACGGCGGCCGCACGAAAAACAACAGCGGTATGAGTTTTTTCGCTTGACATGAAAACAGAGTTGTCATAAGCTACTGTAAAAGAGCAACGACTGTTTGCTGATACCCAGAAGAGGTAGGACCATGAATCTCGCCATAACTGACGAAGCGCGCAAGCGTATCGTCAATTCCATTCAATCCGAAGATCAGTTCGTACGCATCAGCGTTGTTGCCGGCGGCTGTTCCGGAATGACCTATGATGCGACAATCGACTCCAACATGGCGGACGACGACGAAGTCGTTTGTCAGGAAGGCAAGCTCCGTGTTGTCACTGACATGCACAGCAGCCTGTTTCTTGACGGATTGACGATCGATTATTCTAATGACCTGATCCAGGCAGGGTTTCGCCTCACCAATTCCAATGCTTCCAAATCCTGCGGCTGCGGCGCCAGTTTTGCAGTCTGACAATGGCGGCTGAACCAAGGTGTCAACTATGAGCACCGAACCTGTTTCCCTGCTCGGCGGTGAATCCGTCTATTGCATC
>CAUZJQ010000066.1:0-17678 GCA_963580095.1 Lentisphaeria bacterium
CAAACGCGGCCGACGGGAAACCGTCGGTCGTTTTTTTTTAGCTCTTCTTCCCTTCATCCCTTCCCTCCTTCCCTCACCCACATACGTCTAAGCTGGAGACGCGACTGTACTCAGCCGCCTTGCGAAGCGTAACAGCTCGCACGGCGTTTAAGGATGAAGGGATGGGATGCGATGAAGTTCCGGGCACCGGCTCCGGTGCAGCGCTATAGTGACGCATGCCGACTCCCAATCATCTCGAGGGCCAGACCAGCCCCTATCTGCTGCAGCATCTCTATAATCCCGTCGATTGGTACCCGTGGGGCGAGGATGCGTTCACCAAAGCACGCAGCGAGGACAAGCCAATCTTTCTGTCGATCGGTTATTCCGCCTGCCATTGGTGTCATGTCATGGAGCGCGAGTCCTTCGAGAGCGCCTCGATCGCGGGACTGCTCAACGACAATTTCGTATCGATCAAAGTCGACCGCGAAGAACTGCCCGATGTCGATGACGTGTACATGACTTTTGTGCAAGCCTACACCGGCAGCGGCGGCTGGCCGTTGTCTGCTTTTCTGGCGCCAAATTTGAAACCTTTCTTCGGCGGCACCTATTTCCCGCCGGGCGACAACCACGGGCGCCCGGGGTTCGCGCACATCCTGACTCGCATCGCCGAGCTGTGGAAGACCGAGCGACAGCAGGTACTCGACAATGCCGAGCACATCAGCTCGACGTTGTGCGAGCAAACCGCCGTCCCCCAGCCGGACGGCGACATCGCGCTCGAGACCGCCACCCTGACCGCAGCCGGCCAGGAACTGCTCGACAGCTTCGACCGAAAATGGGGCGGCTTCGGCGACGCCCCGAAATTTCCGTCGGCTGCAAGCATCCAGATTCTGCTGCGCGAGTATCAGCGAACCACCAACGACAACCTGCTGCACGCGGCCACCCACACCCTGGACTGCATGGCTTACGGCGGCATGTACGACCAGCTCGGCGGCGGTTTCGCACGCTACTCGGTCGATGACAAATGGCTGGTGCCGCATTTCGAAAAAATGCTCTATGACAATGCACTTCTCGTTGCCGCCTATCTTGAGGCTTGGCAAGTCACCGGCAATTTCGAATACCAACGTATCGTGCGCGAGAGCCTCGACTATATCCTCCGGGACATGACCGATGACAGCGGCGGGTTTCATGCCGCCGAAGATGCCGACAGCGAGGGGGTCGAGGGCAAGTTCTACGTCTGGGACAAAAGTGAGATCGAAACCGTGCTCGACCCCCAGTCCGCAGAGCTGTTCACAAGCTTTTATGGCATTACCGCAGGGGGCAACTTCGAAGGTCACAACATTCTTAATGTACCGGTACCGCCCTCGACGTTCTCCGCCAGTCGAGACTTGACGACCGATGAACTCTGGAACCGGATCGGCGACGCCAGGGACAAGTTGATGACGGTGCGCGAGCAACGCGTACCTCCCGGCAAGGACCACAAAGTGCTGACCTGCTGGAACGGGTTGATGATCTCCGCCATGGCTCGTGCAGCCCAGGTGCTCAATGACGATGTCTACCGCGTTGCCGCCATTCGCGCCGCCGCATTCATCCGCGACACTATGACGAACGACGCCGGGTTGCTGCATGTTTACTGCAACGGCACAGCGCGCATTCCCGGGTATGTCGATGACTATGCTGCAGCCGCTCTGGCTTTCATGGACGTCTACGAGACAGACGGCGATCCAGCGTGGCTGAGGGCTGCCTCTGGGTTAATCGACAGTATGATCAAGCGCTTCTGGAGTGCTGAGACATCGGCATTCTACCTGGCCGAAGAGGCGCACAGCAAATTGTTTCTGCGCTCGCAGCCCAACTACGACGGCGCCGTGCCGGCCGGCAACTCTCTGGCGGCAATGGCGCTGCTGCGCAGCTCGCATTTTTGCGATCGCAGCGACTACCGAGAAATAGCCGTACAGGTCTTGCGCCGTAATTACGACGCGATGCAAAAAATGCCGCGCGGCTTCATGAACCTATTGCTGGCGCTCGATTTCCATCTGTACCTGCCGGCAGAGATTGCCATAATTGGCGATCTGCAGGCCGAGGCGGCACAGGCTCTTCTGCAAACCGTGCACAAGCGTTTCCTGCCCAACCGACTGGTCGCGTTTGCAGACTCCGCAAACGACCAGCCACTACTGCATGGCAAAGCAATGGTCGACGGCAAGGCAACGGCATTTGTCTGCCGCAATTTCGTGTGTAACAAGCCGACGACGGAAGCCCGGGAACTTGCGCGGCAGCTAACAAGTCTTACTATGTAGTGACTGAACGCCTCTTTTCTTGCGGGTGCTTTTCGCAGCAGAGGCATTCCGTTAAGGCAAAAGTCTGATATTCATCACTGAAATTTCCGGAGCACTATGGAAGATGCCCCGAATCCGGGTCCGCTGTTCGATCTGTCTGTCGCCTTCTGGCGTTCCGGTGCATTGTTTGCCGGCATCGAATTGAAGCTGTTCGACACCTTCGCCGGCAACAGCATGTCCCCAAGCGACGTTGCCGACCGCCTCGACCTGCCGCTGCGGACTGTCGAGCTGCTCCTCGAGGCACTGGCGGCACTGGATTTGCTCGTCGCCGATGACCGCGGAGGCTTCCGCAATACGGACATGAGCAACACCTACCTTGTTGCGGACAGCCCTGCTTACCTCGGCGACACCATTCGTTTCAACGCCCGCGCCTGGAACGCCTGGGGTGGGCTGGCGGACGCTATCCGCGCCGATCGTCCGGGCGTACCGCCGGAAACCTTTCTGGGTGGCGACCGGGCAGCAACACGCGAGTTTGTCCTGGCGATGCATCATCGGGCACAGGGCGTCGCACAGTGCATGCTGAACCTGATCGACCTCGACGGGGTCCACACGTTGCTCGACGTCGGCGGCGGACCCGCGACCTACGCCCGTCTGCTCGCCGAGCAATATCCCGAGTTGCACGTCACCGTCTTGGATCTGCCGCCGATTGTCGAAGTCGCGGCTGAATTGGTTGCGGACTCCGTAGCCCGTGAGCGGATCGACCTGCAGCCGGGAGACATGTTTGAGGATGACTTCGGTCAGAACCTCGATGCTGTGTTGTTCTCCGGCGTGCTGCACCGTGCCGAGGGCGACGGTATCGTGGCACTGTTGCGCAAAGCAACCGAAGCGCTGAAACCGCAAGGCCAGGTATTCATCAGCGACCTGTTCACCGGCGGCGACGACCGGGGCCCGGTGGTACCCGAATTATTCTCGCTACAAATGATGCTGATCGCCGACCAGGGCCGCTCCCTGAAGTTGGGGGAGATCGATGAGCAGTGCAAGTCCGCAGGCTTAAAGCTACAGCAGACCGTGCCCTACCCTGCCCCATTACCACATACGTTATGCGTCGCGGTGAAGCTGTAGGTCAATGGTGATCGATGCTGCGGCTTCGCGGCCGCGGACTGGAAAGCCTGTACCACAGAAGGGATTGATCAGAAGTCGTTCGATGATAAGTTTTTCCATGCCCGCCTCCCGGACACATCCCCTTGCAGAAGTCCCGACATCGCCGTCTGTCGACCAGACCGGTGTCGAGGAGCGTGTCGCTCGTTTCAAGACGCGCAGCATCAAGGAAAATGCGAAGATGGGGGCGCTCGAACTGATCCTCAGCATGATCGACCTGACGACGCTCGAGGGTATGGACACGCCCGCCAAGGTCCGTCAACTTTGTGCCAAGGCAATGCACCTGCACGACGAACTTCCCGGACTGCCGCAGGTAGCTGCCATTTGCGTGTACCCGACCCTCGTGGGTACCGCCAGGAACGCCTTGACCGGCAGCGGCATCAAGGTCGCATCGGTGGCGACCGGTTTCCCCAGCGGCCAGATGCCTCTGAAACTGCGGCTGGCCGAAACGCGCAGCGCTGTTTCTGAAGGAGCCGATGAAGTGGATATGGTGATTTCCCGCGGCCGCTTTCTGCGCGGCGAGTACACCTACACTTATGACGAGATTGCTGCCGTCAAGCAAGCCTGCGGCGACGCGCACCTGAAGGTTATCCTCGAAACGGGCGAACTGCAGACGCTCGACAATGTGCGCCGGGCAAGCGATATTGCCCTGTATGCAGGTGGCGATTTCATCAAGACGTCGACGGGTAAAGTGCAGCCATCGGCTACCATGGAAGTCACGCTGGTAATGCTGCAGGCGCTTCGCGATTTCTACCGGCGCACCGGACAGATCCGCGGCATGAAACCGGCCGGCGGCATCTCGACGGCAAAGCTGGCCATCAGTTACCTGGTAATGCTGCGCGAAACCCTCGGTCAGGACTGGCTGACGCCGAGGCTTTTCCGCTTCGGTGCCAGTCGACTGGCGAACGACGTCCTTCTGCAAATTGCCAAACAGCGAACCGGCGTGTATCAGTCGGCGGACTACTTTTCCGAGGCTTAGGCCCATGGCCAAGAAGAAAAAACCGACCCTCAACTTTGCAACCGACTGGTCGTACGCACCGGCACCAGAGAGCACGGATCACGTGACGATCGAAAATCGCTACGACCTGTTCATTGGCGGCAAGTTCGTCCCGCCGTCGAAGGGCAATTATTTCAACACGATCAATCCTGCTACCGAGAAACGCCTGTCATCGGTGGCCGAAGCGGAAAAGACGGACGTCAATCGCGCTGTCAAAGCGGCTCGCACAGCGTACGACAAGTACTGGTCGAAACTGACGGCAACCGAGCGCGGCAAGTACATCTTCCGCATCGCGCGCGTGCTTCAGGAGCGGGCCCGGGAATTTGCGGTGATCGAGTCGCTCGACGGCGGCAAGCCGATTCGGGAATCACGCGACATCGATGTGCCGTTGGCCGCGGCACATTTCTTTTACTACGCGGGGTGGGCGGATAAGCTCGAATATGCGTTCCCCGGTCGCACAGCTGAACCCGTGGGCGTCGCCGGCCAGGTGATCCCCTGGAACTTTCCACTGCTGATGGCGGCCTGGAAAATCGCCCCGGCTCTGGCCGCCGGCAATACGGTAGTTTTGAAACCCGCCGAGACGACGCCGCTGACTGCGCTGAAGCTGGCTGAACTGCTGCGCGACATCGATCTGCCGCCAGGGGTAGTCAACATCGTGACCGGCGCGGGCAATACCGGCGCGGCCCTGGTCAATCACCCGGGCATCGACAAGATTGCGTTCACCGGCTCGACGGCAGTCGGCAAGATCATCCAGAAAGCAGTCGCGGGCACCGGCAAAAAATACACCCTCGAGCTCGGTGGCAAGGCCGCCAACATTGTCTTCGAGGATGCCGCGATCGACCAGGCTGTCGAGGGCATCGTCAACGGTATTTTCTTCAATCAAGGGCACGTGTGCTGTGCCGGTTCCCGGCTGTTCGTGCAGGAGAGCATCCACGACGAGTTGATCGACAGGTTGAAAGACCGCATGGAAACGTTGATCGTCGGGGACCCTCTGGATAAGAACACCGACATCGGCGCGATCAATTCGAAGATGCAACTCAAGCGAATCAATGCATATCTGAAGATCGGCACGGCCGAGGGTGCCGAACTGTACCAGTCCGCGTGTGCTGTGCCGGAGAAGGGCTATTGGTGCCGGCCTACTCTGTTTCTCAACGCCAGCCAGTCGCACCGGATCGTCCAGGAGGAAATCTTTGGGCCGGTACTGGCCGTGCAAACGTTTCGCACCGTCGACGAAGCGATCAGCAAAGCGAACAACACGCCCTTCGGATTATCCGCCGGCGTGTGGAGCGACAAAGGCGCCAAGGTCTTCAAGGTCAGCAATAAAATGCGCGCCGGCGTCGTGTGGGCCAACACCTTTAACAAATTCGATCCCTCGTCGCCTTTCGGCGGCTACAAGGAAAGCGGCGTCGGCCGTGAGGGTGGTGTGCACGGACTGTTGCCATATGTGAGGTTGACATGAAAAAGCCAGTCGAACGCATACCGGTGCAGAAGACGTATAAGCTATATATCGGCGGCGCCTTTCCGCGCACGGAATCGGGCCGGTTTTACAAGGTCGAAGACGGCCGGGGCAAGCTGCTGGCAAACATGTGCCAGGCATCGCGTAAAGATTTTCGCAACGCGGTGGTTGCGGCGCGAAAAGCCTTTTCGGATTGGGCCGGGCGATCGGCCTACAACCGCGGGCAGATCCTGTATCGCGTCGCCGAGATTCTCGAGACCCGCCGCGACCAGTTCATCGCCGAGTTGAAGTCTCAAGGGCTGCCGATCGCGGCGGCCCGCGATGAGGTTGATCAGAGCATTGAGCAGTTGGTCTACTATGCCGGCTGGGCAGACAAGTATCAGCAAATATTCAGCACCGTGAACCCCGTGAGTTCGTCGCATTTCAATTTCTCGATTCTCGAACCGACGGGGGTGGCAGGCATTTTGGCACCGGCAACGCCGTCGTTGCTCGGGATTGTTGCGACCATGGCACCGGTGGTGTGCGGTGGCAACAGCTGCGTCGTGCTGGCATCAGAGACAAAGCCGCTGTGCAGCATCACCCTGGCCGAGGTGCTCGAGACCTCGGACTTTCCCGCGGGTGTCGTCAATATCCTTACGGGGACCCGCAGTGAACTTCTCGAGCAGTTTGCCACGCACATGGACATCAACGCCATCGTTTACTGCGGCGACGACGCGGCTGAGCTTCGCGTTGTCCAGGAAGGCGCAAGCCTCAATGTCAAACGTGTTGTGCACTGCACTGACACGACGCCCACCGACCCGTATCGGATCCTCGAAGCTCAGGAAGTGAAGACAACCTGGCACCCGATCGGGGCGTGAAGTAATGGACGCCCCCTGCTCAGCGTCTTCAGGCCCGGCTCTTCAAGCAGTATACTGCGTTGCGGCAGTCGTGCCGCCGCGGCCGGTCCAGTTCGTATGGAAGAACTCGCCGCGCGCTTTGTCGACACGCTCATAGGTATGGGCGCCGAAGTAGTCGCGTTGCGCCTGGAGCAGGTTGGCCGGCAGCCGTGCACAACGATAGGAATCGTAATAGTTCAGCGCGGCGCTCATGGATGGCACTGGCACGCCCAGGTCGACCGCGGTCTTGATGACCCGGCGCCAGGCATCCTGCGATTTCATAATGATCTGGCTGAAGTGCGGATCGAGCAGGAGATTGGCGAGCCCCGGGTTGCTGTCGAAGGCGGTCTTGATGTTCTCCAGGAAGGCGGCGCGGATGATGCAGCCGCCGCGCCACATCAGGGCGATCTCGCCGTAGTTCAGCTCCCAGTCGTGCTCCTCGGCCGCCGCGCGCAGCAACTGGTAGCCCTGCGCATACGAACAGATCTTCGAAGCATACAGGGCGTCGTGCAGATCATTGACAAACGCCTCGCGATCACCGCCGAAGTTCGTGTCCGGGCCGCTCAGGACTTCACTGGCCGCAACGCGCTCTTCCTTTAGCGCGGAAATGCAGCGGGCAAACACAGCTTCGGTGATCTGGGCAATCGGTACACCGAGATCGAGGCCGGATGTCGAGGTCCACTTGCCGGTACCCTTCTGCCCAGCGGTGTCCAGAATGACATCGACCATCGGCTTGCCTGTGTCGTCGTCGGTCTTGGCGAGGATATCACGGGAAATCTCGATCAGGTACGAATCGAGCACGCCTTCGTTCCACTTCGTAAAAACCTCGTGCAGTTCCGGGGCACTCATCCCAAGCCCGGCCCCCATCAAATGGTAGGCTTCGCAGATAAGCTGCATGTCGCCGTACTCGATGCCGTTGTGTACCATTTTGACGTAGTGCCCGGCGCCGTCGCTGCCGACCCACTCGCAACACGGTGAGCCGTCCTCGACCTTGGCAGCGATCGCCTGAAAAATCGGTTTCACTTCCGGCCAGGCATTCGGATTGCCGCCCGGCATGATCGACGGACCTTTCAACGCGCCTTCTTCACCGCCCGAGACGCCGGTGCCAATGAAGCTGATGCCCTTCTCTCCGAGCTCAGCGGTCCGGCGGATGGTGTCGGGGTAATGGCTGTTACCGCCATCGATGACAATGTCGCCCTGATCGAGATGCGGCAAAAGTTTCTCGATGAAAGCATCGACCGGCGGACCAGCTTTGACCATCACCATGATCTTGCGTGGGCGCGACAGCTTTGCGACCAGTTCCTCGACGCTGTGGGCACCGATGATGTTCTTGCCGCTGGCGCGACCGGCGAGAAAGTCGTCGACCTTGCTGGTGGTCCGGTTGAAGACACATACCGAGTAGCCGCGGCTCTCGACGTTCAGCACCAGGTTCTCACCCATGACGGCGAGACCGACCAATCCGAAATCAGCTTGTTCGCTCATGAAAAACAGGAAGGTTGGAAGGTTGAATAAATGAGAACGAAAACTTTATGACTGCCACGGCGGCATTTCCGGGAGTGCCTCGTCGAATGCTGCCAGCAGTTGTGCCTGGTATTCTCCGGCGAATGTACCGTTGAAGAAACGTTCCAGGCCTTCGGCATTGAGCCGTTCCCACGATTCCTCTTCGCGGCCTGGCACGATCGGGAAGAACATCGTGTCATTGCCTTTCGCCGCTTTGCAGTCGCCGGGTGCATCACCGATCATCAGGATCTTTTCGGCATCGTAACGGTCGCTGGCAGCATATTTCAGGTGCTCGGTCTTGGTGCCGTGTTCCTGGCCGGCAATCATCTTGATCAGATGATCAATCTTGTTCTCCTCCCATTCGCGCACCAGCGCTTCGAGCGGCGTCTGCGAAACGACAATGGCATCCGCTTTCCCCTGCACTGCAGCGAGGAAATCTGCAACGCCGGGAAACGGCGGCAAGCCGTGAACCATGTCGGTGACGCGGGCGTTGTTGTCGATCGACCAGGCGTAAATCATCTCGAGCTCGGCGTCGCCCGTAGCGTCGACTTTCGCTTTCAACGCAGGATTGCCGAGCTTCGATTCCTCTTCGATCCAGGCGCGCAGTTGCGGCAATTGCGGAATGTCCGCATTGCGCACCTTCACCTCACGACGGTGGCGCAGCAGGTCAAGCGAGCAGATGACGGCGAGAAAGCGATTGCAGCCACGGGTCTTGGAATAGAGGTTGACGAATTCCCAGACCTCGCGAGCGTACTTGCTGACCACCTGCAGACCGTAGTGCTTGATGAAGTTCGGGCAGAAGCATTCCTTCTGTTTGATCTCCATCGAATCGAAGACGCAACCGTCACTGTCGATACCAATGAAAAAGTCGGTGTCTTTGGAAACACTCCTGAGTTCTGCAATCGGGTCCATTATCAATTTTGGCCCGCCCTTCGGCGCCAGCGCAGGTGTGAGGTTTCAGGTATCAGCGGTTTCAGACACCGCCAAAGGCGTTGAATCCGCCATCGACGGGGATAACGGTGCCGGTTACGAAACTCGCAGCCTCGTCGGAGACCAGCCACAGCAGGCAACCGATCAACTCGTCGGCCCGGCCCATACGCTTCATCGGTGTCTGGCCGACGATCGTGTTGCCGCGCGGCGAGTAGGTGCCGTCCGGGTTGGTCAGCAAAGCCTCGTTCTGCCGGGTCAGGAAAAAGCCGGGGGCGATAGCGTTGACGCGTATGTTCAGCTCTGCCAGGTGGACGGCCAGCCATTTCGTAAAATTGTTCACCGCCCCTTTGGCCGCGCTGTAGGCGCCGACCTTGGTAAGCGGGGTGAAGGCGCTCATCGACGAAATATTCACTACGCAACCGCTCTGGCGCTCGGCCATGCTGCGGGTAAATACCTGGGTCGCGGCGACGGTGCCCTTGAAGTTGACGTCGAATACGAACTCGATCCCCTCAGGCTCAAGCTCGTAAAATGTCCGGACCCCATCTGCCGGCTGCAGATGTTCGGGTTGCATCACTTCGACACTTGCGGTTCCGGACGGAGCGTTGCCTCCGGCGCCGTTGATTAAGATGTCGCAGGGACCGTATTCGGTCTCTATCGCCGCATTGGCACTCTCAATGCTATCCCGATCTGTGACGTCGCAGGCATAGGGTCTGGCGCTGCCACCCGCGGCAGTGATTCTGTCGGCGACGGTCACGGCATTTTCAAGTTTTCTGCTAAGCACCGCGACATTGGCGTCGCACGCGGCAAGGGCCTCAGCCATCGCACCGCAAAGAACGCCGCCACCACCGGTGACTACGGCAGTTTTACCGGATAAATCTATCTTGAAGGGAAGCATAAGGCACCTCTTTTTTCAACTGCAAGATTGATATGATAGCCGTGTTTCCGAGACTTGCGAGAGTAGAACAGCGGCAAATCCAGGCAATTTTATTTTCCACATATTCCTAACAATTCCTGCGCGCCACAAAATGCGGTAGAAGGCTTGTCGGCAACGCAATCGCGGCAGGCGCTCGTCAACTTTTTTCCATTGGCGAAATCGACCGCGGCACCGATGGCGAAAGAAGACATATCGGCGGGGCCGCCGACAGACAAGCAGGCAAAAAGCAGCGGGAATCTGGTGGGCGTTACAGGACTCGAACCTGTGACCTCTACCGTGTGAAGGTAGCGTTCTAGCCAGCTGAACTAAACGCCCGGATAATCCGTAGCAAAGGCTTACCGTAGTGGCAGGTTCTCCAGAATGCAAAATCCCATCGCGGAACTGTCGAACGATCGGGTGGTAATTTGTTTTGAGCTGTACAGCATAAATGCGAGCACCGCTGCCATGGCAATGCAATACCGTGCACGATCTGCGGACCTTTATTAACATCACCATGGCGCTCACCAAGTTTACAACCCATCCAGCGAAGGCTGTACGAGTGTCGCGGACTGGGTGAAACGCCGTGCGACATGGGATCGAGGCTTGGCAGGCCGACGTGTGCTCACGCGACCGGGAGCACCACACAAACCGCCAAGGACGGCGGTCCTACCCATTGAATATCCGAGCTTCCCCTATAGATTGGCACGCTGCAATCACGACCTAACTCAATCTCAAATTCTGCAGCCACGATGAGTGATCCACTTTCTATCGCATTCGCCCGACTGCCGGGAATCGACGCCCTGCGCGACCGCGCCGCAGCCATCGACGTTGCCGCAGCACGGGTCCCGGTAAACTCACATATCCATCTGCCGCCGAACTTCTCCGCCTTCGACAGCGTGGCACAGGCAACGGATCTGGCAGCGGCCCAGGCCGTCGGCGTGCTCGGCGTCAGTAACTACTACGACTACAGCATCTACGGTCCGTTCACGGAACAGGTTGCAGCTCAGAGGATTTTTCCGATGTACGGTCTCGAGATCATCGTGATGATCGACGAACTTCGCGACAGCAGCATCAAGGTCAACGATCCCGGCAACCCCGGCAAGACCTATGTATGTGGCAAGGGCATCACGAAGTTCGTCGACATGTCTGACCGCGCCTCGGTGCTGCTGCAACAAATCCGCGACGCCGATCGCGGCCGCATGGCGGCGATGATCGAAAAGCTTGGAGCCGTCTGCTGTGACCGTGGCTTCGATACCGGGCTCAACGAGCAGGGTGTCGTCGACATGATCGTCAACCGTCACGGTTCGCTGCGGGAGACCGTTTACATCCAGGAGCGCCACATCGCCCAGGCCTTCCAGGAGGCGGTGTTCGACCAGGCCGATTCAGGAGAGCGTCCGGCAATTGTCGCGGCGATCCTCGGCCAGGACGCCAAGGACGCAAATGACCATGTCGGCATTCAGGCTGAAATTCGGTCGCACCTGATGAAGGCCGGCAAACCAGCTTTCACCGAGGAGGCGTTTATCACCCTGCCCGAAGCAACGGAACTGATCCTCGAACTGGGCGGTATCCCGAGCTATCCAACGCTGGCCGACGGAACATCACCGATCTGTGCTTTCGAAGATCCGCCCGACAAACTGCTGGGGCACCTGCGCGACTACGATTTCCACGCCGTCGAATACATTCCTATCCGCAACAGCGCACCTGTGCTTACCGAGTATGTCACCGCGATGCGTACAGCGGGCCTCATCGTTACTGCGGGTACCGAGCACAACACGCTGGACCTGATCGGCATCGAGCCAACCTGCGTCGGCGGTACGCCGATACCGGAGGCAGTCAAAGCGATATTCTGGGAGGGCGCCTGTGTCGTCGCGGCGCATCAATATCTCGGGTACATCGGCGAACCCGGATTTGTCGACAGCAACGGCGTGCCGAATCGCAGCTACGCAACCGCCGATGAACGCATCGGCGCCTTCGCCCGACTCGGTGCTGCCGTGATCGAGGCCTACCGCAACCCATGAATTCAACAATTTAAGTTCCGTCAACTCAGTCCACCCACTCATTCTCGAATCATGCACTGGCCAACTTTCGATCCAAGCGACGAACCTCTCGACGTCATCACAAAGATCTCGCACTTCTACGGTGACGGCGTCGAGTTTGTCATTGCCGGCGGCGGCAACACATCGTGCAAAAACGATGAACATCTCTGGGTCAAAGCCAGCGGCACATCGTTGGCAACGGTGTCGCCGGAGGGTTTTGTCGAGCTCGATCGCGCCGCACTGGCAGAAACGTTTCTACAGGACTTCGACGACGACCCGACCACGCGCGAAGGACAATACAAGGATGCCTTGAACGCCGCCCGGATTTATCCGGAACGCGGCCAGCGCGGCTCGGTCGAATCACTCATGCACCATGCGATTCCGGGGCGCTATGTGGTCCACACGCATTCGACCCAGATGAACAAGCTGACCTGCTCCGAAGCCGGCGAGGATCTCGCGCAACAGCTATACGGCAAAGACAACATCATCTGGATCCCGTTTGTCGATCCCGGCTACATTCTGTCGAAGGTCATCCACAAAGCAATGCGGGAGTACACCCAAGCCACCGGCCGGGACAAACCGCGGGCGATCCTGTTGCAAAATCATGGTATCATCGTGATGGCCGACGAACCCGATCAGATCCGCGAGGATACCGACTGGCTCCTCACCGGTCTGGCGGAACACATCGACCATTCCGCCACAGTGATTTCGCACCGGCCCCTATTCATGCCTGCAGAAGCGGCAGTGTCGGTGATAAACCGAGTCGCGCCGGCCTTGCGCTTGCTGCTGGCCGAAGACGGCATCCCGAAGATCGTCAACTTCTGCGACTCCCCCGTGGTCCAGGAGTTTGTTTGCGATCCCAACGGAGAAACGATGGCCAGGAGCGGCCCGCTGAATCCGGATCAGATCGTCTACTGCAAATCCTTTCCTCTATGGCTCGAGATCGATCCTGCAATCACCGCCGATCAGTTGACGGAGACCCTGAGAACCGCTGTCGCCGCTCATACCGAATCGACAGGATTCCCGCCAAAAATCGTATTGGTGAAGGACCTGGGGCTGTTCTCGGTCGGTGACGATTACAAGGCTGCCGAAACGACACGCCTGATGTACACCGACGCCATCAAGATCATGCTCACGGCCCACATCCTCGGCAATATCCACTTCCTGTCGCAGCGCGATCGAGAGTTCATCGACGGCTGGGAGGTAGAGCAGTTTCGCCGAAAAGTCGCCGCCGCAGAGGGACCGCAGGGGCGCATGGCCCGGCGCGTCGCAGTCGTGACAGGCGCGGCACAGGGCTTCGGCAATGGCATTGCGAGAGTGCTCGCTGACGAGGGGGCGCATGTCGTGCTCATGGACGTCAACGTCGAGGGTGTGTCGGAGGCGGCCCATGAACTGGCACTGCGCCACGGGGCCGGCCGCGCGACCGGTATTGGTACCGACGTCTCCAGCGCCGTGGCGATGGCTGATGCGATCCACCAAACCGTGCGAAGGTATGGCGGCATCGATCTGTTCGTGTCGAATGCCGGGGTTCTGAGGGCCGGCAGCGTCATCGATCTAAGCCCCGACGACTTCGCTTTTGTAACCGATGTCAACTACAACGGCTACTTTATTTGTGTCCAGGCAGTGGCGCCGATCCTGGCGACACAGCACAGCGCCTCCAGCGATTATCTCAGCGACGTTATCCAGATCAATTCCAAGTCCGGCCTCGTCGGGTCCGACCGCAACGGTGCATACGCCGGCAGCAAATTCGGCGGCATCGGCCTGACCCAGTCCTTCGCGCTGGAACTGGTGACATCAGGCATCAAGGTCAATGCAATCTGTCCCGGCAACTTCTTCGACGGGCCGCTGTGGTCCGACCCGGAAAAGGGTTTGTTCGTGCAGTATCTGCATGCCGGCAAGGTGGCCGGCGCGAAGACTGCCGAGGATGTACGCCGGTCATACGAAGCGAAAGTTCCAATGGGCCGCGGTTGTACTGTGGAGGATGTCGTGCGCGGCATCCTGTACCTGGTCGAGCAACGCTACGAAACCGGCCAGGCTCTACCGATCACCGGCGGCCAGGTCATGTTGTCATAGGAATGACGCCGCGACCTTTTGTCCGAATTCCGTCTTTCATCTTCTGAAAACCTGAACCCCGAATACCCAAAATGGCTATACCCGCGACACAATACGCCGTCCAGTTGATCGGACCGGACGAACTGACATTGAACACATCGAAGCCCGTCGTGCATCCCGGGCCGTATCAGATTCTCGCGAAGATCGAGTGTGTCGGCCTGTGTTTCTCGGATCTCAAACTGCTGAGCCAGTTTTCCGGGCACGCCCGCAAAAGCGAAATCGTCGACGGCCTGGCCAAGGAGATTCTCGACGAGATTCCAAGCTACGTGCCCAACGACGAACCGACCGTACCCGGGCATGAAGTCGTGTGCCGTATCATCGAGATCGGCGACCAGGTCAAGCACCACGAAATCGGTGAACGATGCCTGATCCAGGCGGATTTCCGGCAGTTGCCGACGGCCGGCTCGAACGCAGCGTTCGGCTACAATTTCGAAGGGGCGTTGCAGGAGTACGTGTTGCTGGACGAACGCGTCGTCATCGACCGCGACGGCGAGCGTTTTCTTATCCCGGTCGCCGAACATCTCGGCGCCTCGCAGGCAGCGCTCGTCGAGCCGTGGGCCTGCGTCGAAGACTCATACGTCGTCGTCGAGCGGACCACGGTCCTGCCCGGCGGCCGTCTCTTGATCGTCGCGGCAGCGGGACATGAGATCCAAGGTGTCGAAGCCAGTTACGGCAATGCTCCGCCGGCAACGATCACGGCGATCACGGACGAGTCGCAACGCGATTCTGTCTCGGCACTCGGCGATGTGACTTTCACCGACAGCGTTGCAGACGTTGCCGACGAAGGCTTCGACGACGTCATCTACTTCGGCAGCAGCAAAGCCGACCTTGATGCACTGAACGACAAGCTGGCCGTACGCGGCATCATCAACATCGTTTTGGGCGGCGAAGCCATCGGTGAACGGGTCCACGTCGGCGTTGGTCGGGTGCACTACGGCTTTACACGCTGGGTCGGCACGACAGGCAGCGACGCCTCCGAGGGGTACAAGCGGGTTCCGGAGCATCCGGAGGTGCGCGACGGCGACAGTGTCGTTGTGATCGGTGCCGGCGGGCCGATGGGGCAGATGCACGTGATCCGCAACATCTGCTCCGGGCGCAGCGATCTTTCAGTGACCGCCACCGACCTCGACGATACCCGACTGGAGGCCCTGGCGCGCAAATGCGAGACAATTGCAGCCACCAACAACGTCACGTTGCGCATGGTCAACACGAAAAGCGAACAGCTCGACAACACCTTCAGTTACTGGGCCTTGATGGCGCCGATTTCGGTACTCGTCGAGCAGGCGATCGCCGGCAGCAAACCGAACGCGCTGATCAATATTTTCGCCGGCATCCCGGCACCGGTAAAACACGATCTCGACCTGGACACCTACATCGCCAACGACCTGTACATGTTCGGCACCAGCGGCTCGACCATTAGCGACATGAAGATCGTCCTGCAAAAGGTCACCGACGGCCAGCTCAACACCAACACCTCCGTAGACGCCATCTCAGGAATGGCCGGTGCCACCGGCGGTATCGATGCAGTCAAAAACCGGACGATGGCCGGCAAGATTATCGTCTATCCGCAACTCCACGACATCGGCCTAATCCCGCTGAGCCAGCTGGGCGAGCATTTTCCGACGGTCGCCGCCAAGCTCAACGACGGCCAGTGGTGCTCGGAAGCGGAGGCAGAATTGCTGAAGACAGCTTCGGCATAGTCCAACATCGGAAATTGCATGGACAAGAACTTCGTCGGTTTCGGGTTTGGTCCGATCCAGTCAGCGCTGGTCGGTTATGAGGCACAGTGCTCCGGCAACTTTTCGTCGTTGACGATTGCCGAGGTCGATCAGGGCCTTGTCGACTCGGTGCGCGCCAACGACAGCACGGTGCACATCAATATCGCCCACGCCGATCGCGTCGAACCCGCCGACCTGACCGAGCTGCAATTGCTCAACCCGACGGTCGAGGCAGACCGTCCCGCACTCGCGCAGGCCGTTCGCGAAGCCGACGAGTTGGCAACCGCCGTGCCGAGCGTGGACTTTTACGAAAAGGGGATCGCCCAGACGCTGGCAGCGAATATCGATGACAGCAAGCCGCGGATCCTCTACGCCTGCGAAAACAACAACTACGCCGCCCGCCACCTGAATGATGCGATTGCCAAGTCCGGGAGCCTCCCTGCAAACTTTCAGATTCTCAACACCGTCATCGGCAAGATGAGCGGCGTCATTGCCGACTGCGCAACGATCGAGGAGCTGGGACTGGTCCGCATGACACCGGGCAGTGACAAAGCAGTGCTGGTCGAGGCGTTCAACGCCATCCAGATCGATCGCATCAGACTCGACGGCTTCGCCCGGGGGATCCCGGTGTTCGAGGAAAAGGCGGACTTGCTGCCGTTCGAAGAGGCAAAACTCTTCGGGCACAACGCCATTCACGCGCTGCTCGGATACCTGGCAGCGGAGCGCGGCTACAGCGCCATGAGCGACATCGCTGCCGACAGCGAGCTGCTGGAGATCGGACGGACGGCGTTCATCGACGAGTGCGGCGCCGCATTGATTGGGAAGTACGCAGGTACAGGTGACGAATTATTCACGCCGCCAGGATTTCGAGATTATGCCGAGGATTTGCTCATCCGCATGCACAATCCGTTTCTGCAGGATGCAGTGGCGCGAATTTGCCGCGACCCACAACGCAAGTTGTCCTGGGATGATCGCCTGGTCGGCACCATGCACCTGGCACTGACACAGGGCGTCGAACCCCTCAAAATGGCACGCGGCGTGCTGGCGGCTTTAAGATTTCGGCAGCCGGATACCGAGATCACCGCATCGGGTGTCGAAGCGACACTGCGGGAAATCTGGGGCACCTCGGGCGACGGACACGCGGACCGCATCATCCAACTGGTGCAGTCGTGGGTGGGATAATCCCCCTGGGGCGTGAGCGGCGTGCTTACAATGTCGTTTGAGTGTATATTTGTACGACCACTCAGGAGGGCATCCGATGAACGTGCACATCCTTTATTGCGGCGCTTGAAACTACAAGCCGACGGCTGCCGGTCTGGCAGAGGAACTCGAAAAGGAATTTGACGTAACCGTCGAATTCGAGGTTGGCAGTGGCGGCGTATTCGACGTCACTGTAGATGGCGAGCAGATTTTTTCGAAGCACAAAGTGGGCCGTTTCCCAGAACCGGGCGAAATAGTCGGACTACTTCTCGGGTAGCGGGCAACATCTACGCTTGTTCGGCAAACTTCGCAGCACGGGTACCTGGCGCCGTTGTATGCGGAAAGGAATCGCGGCCTTTACTAGTTCAGTCGCGGGTCGTCGGGGAAGTTTGCGAGGATTTCGTATCCATCCCCCATGGTGCGGACGACCCGCCGCCAGTGATTCGATGAATCGTCACAGAAAATCGTGTCGCCCTGGCCGTTGATCAGATACCAGGAATCGCGTTTGATCTCGTCGGCAAGCTGGCCTTCGCC
>CAUZJQ010000067.1:0-17287 GCA_963580095.1 Lentisphaeria bacterium
AAACGTGTCGTCACCAAGCAGTCGATGATACCGTGCCAGGACATCGCCGAGGATGGTCGTGTAGGCATGGCCGATATGCGGCTTGTCGTTGACGTAATAGATCGGGGTCGTTAAGTAAAATTTGTTCATTGTGGGAATTACAAATGTCAGTTTTTAATTGTGAGAAAGAAAGGTGGTGCCGCTGTCAAATTTATCAGACTGTCATTTGCGCACTCGGTGACGCATGAAAAGCATCTCTTCACCGGCCGGCCGGCATGGTCAACTCGTCGTACAACTTTTCGAAGCAATCAGTGATGCCTTCCTCAGATTCGCAACCCATGATTTTCTGTGGCGTGTACTGAACGATCGTTTTCATTTCCTCGTCGGGCACAGAAACCCCCGGAACAACATGGCGGACAACCAACTCCGCGTCGGTTGCGAAAAGTGTGGTGGCGTGTTTGTTTGCGGGAAAGTGTGTAGGCGTTCCGGTTTGCTTTCTGCAATACTCTGTGAAGTCGGTGAGCAGCTGAAAATTAGGCACGAAACATCGATCGCTGCCAAGCGGTTTAAGGACGCCAGCCTTGAGCAGCCAGGCGAAAACGCGAATGACTGGATCACGCGAAATGCATAGCATCGTACTGATCTCGGCGATGGTGTTTTCGGTATTCAGCGCCAGCGTTCGCTTCTCGCTGAGCGTATCGACCGTCGGCGTCCCACAATTGGCATAGAGCAATCGCAACTGATTCAGTACATGATAGCTGCAGTCGCCTTGCATCAGCGGGTGGACGCTGGCGTTCGCCGTCCGGAGTCTGTCGGACAAGGCCGTCACGATCTTGTCCATCCATGGCGGCAGTTTGTCGAGGCCGCGCTGAATGAGCGGTTTGGTAATCACGAAAACTTCCGTATCCGTAATGGCCCGGACGGAAGCCGACCGCGGTGCTGGTGAAATTGCCGCCATCTCCCCGACGGTATCGCCTTCCACAAGGCGCATGAGCCCTACGGATTGGCCGCGCATTTCTTTGAACACTTCCACTTCACCGCTCGCGATCATGTACGCTTCGGTTCCCTGCTCGCCTTCGCGCATGATTATTTCTCCGGCAGCAAATGACCGACGCACAGAGGCGGTGTGGCCGGCCAGCAGATCGTCGATTGCAGTGGCAAATTCCTCGACGCTTTGGTACCGGTCGTCACGCTCGTAAGCCATTGCTTTAGAAATGATGTTGCAGAGTTCCTGCGGGATCTCGCGCTCCGGAGCCTGGATCGCGGGGTCGACAAAATTTCCGGACTCCGCATTGGATAGAGTCTCGTAGACATCGTCACCGCTGTACGGCGATTCGAGCGTAGCGATGGCATAAAGCGTCGAACCGAGCAGAAAAATATCGCTGCGGTGATCAACCTCATCGACCAAGCCCTTGGCAAGTTCCGGCGGCATATACGACGGGGTTCCCTTGATGATGCCGAACTGCGTCTGGTCGCGGTCCCCGTTGCTGAACAGACTGGGTGACTCGGCGCCGCCCTCCCCGCTGGCACGGGTGACACGTGCCAGGCCCCAGTCCATCACCAGCACTTCACCGAAATGCGCCACCATGATATTGTCCGGCTTTATATCACGGTGAATGATGCCCTTGGCATGAGCGAAGGCGATAGCGTCGCAGACCTTGCGAAAAATAGTTAGCAGGGTGTACAGGTTGTAGGTGTCAAGGTACATCTGGTCGCCGGACGAAAGGCGTTGCAGCACCTGTCCCAGAGAATCGCCGCGGACCATTTTCATCGAGAAAAACGGGGTATCGTCGGTCAAGACCCCAAGCTCATGAACCGGGATGATGTTGGGATGCTCGAGGCCGGCGGTCAGGCGGGCTTCGGCGATAAAACTATCGAACAGGCTCGGGTCCGATTTGCTCTTCGGCAGGATTGCTTTGAGGACCGTCGTCCGCTGCAGGTCACAGTCCTCAGCGCGCAGAATTGCCCCCATTCCACCACGGGCGATCTCCTGACCGACCCTGTATTTCTCGCTGGCAGCCTGGCGATTGAGAATCGTGCTCCCGAACTCCTCGGCCGTCACTTTGATGTGTTTGGCAAGAATTTCACTGGTTTCCAACGCTACGATGGTATCCTCGTCATTGTTCATATCCACTTTACGAATTCTCACGGGATCCGGCATTGGTCAGGCTCTGTCATCGGATTGGGAATTGCGAATCAGGGATTAACAACCGCTGGTGCCGTCTGAGTGCCGCGAACTCGGATTTGCCAACGTGACACTCCGGGCACAGCCAGTCGTCATCAAGCTATTTCAAAAGCGGTTTCGCGCATCACATCTTGCGGCAAATCGTCGACCCCTGGCCGTAGACATAGCCGCACTGCATGCAAATGTAATAGGATTCCTGAGTCTCTGGCAGCACAAAAGTGAGCAGGATCAGGTTAGCCAAATCACTACAATAGAAGTATTTTGCACCTTTGCAATGAGATTCCACTCGTGCCTGCCTCACGCTGCAGGCATTTTCGGAGTCGTTGTCCGGGGAGAAGTCGCAGGGCATATCCGTCACAACGCGTCAACCAAAACCCTAACTGCAAACGAAGTTCAACTATGAATTGGTGGGTTATATATATTTGCATCTTACTCACGGCCGTCGGTGTGACGATGATACTGACGCCGCTTTGCCGGCGTTGGGCGTTTCGCTCGGGTTTTCTCGATTGCCCGCTCGGCGAACATCACAAGCAGCACCCGGAAAGCACTCCGCTGCTCGGCGGCCTGGCGATGATGCTGGGCTGGTTGATTACACTTTTTGGGGGACTGGCGCTGGCGTACCTGGCCGTCGAACACCTCGATGCTGAATTGGTGCAGCAGATGCAGGGCATCCCCAATGTCTTCAGCCGCCTCGCGACCCTTGCCGGCGGCGCAGTGTTCCTCTGTATCATGGGCATCATCGATGATCGACATCAACTCGGCCCCTTCCGGAAGCTCGCCTGCCAGATCGTTGTCTGTGGTATCGTCGCCCTGGCGCCTGAATTGCGGGTCAGCATGTTTGCGACGTATCCGATGGTATCGTGGCTGCTGACAGTGCTGTGGTTCGTTTTTATCATCAACGCCTTCAACTTCTTCGACAACATGGATGGACTCGCCTCCGGCCTGGCCGTGATCGCCAGTTGCCTGTTCGGCCTGACAGCCGCACTGCAGCAGCAATATTACGTTGCCAGTCTCGGCGCTGTCACCGCCGGCACTGCATTGGGCTTCTACATTTACAACAGGTATCCGGCCAGCATTTTCATGGGTGACGCGGGCAGCCATTTTCTCGGCTTCCTGTTGTCGGCCCTGGCGACGCTGACGATCTTCCACCGCAGTGACAGCACCAGCACGGTGGCGGCCTGGCTGATTCCAGCGTTCATCCTGGCGCTGCCGATTTTCGATACATTTGCCGTCATCGCTATCCGCCTGCGTGCCGGGAAGCCGATTTATTATGGCGACCACAATCATATTTCCCATCGATTTATTCGCATGGGCTTCGACCAACCGACCGCGGTGTGGCTGGTCCATTTACTAGCGTTGGCGCTGGGACTCGGCGCCATCCTGCTGATCTGGCTGCCGACGGCTCCGACAATTATCGTGCTGGTGCAATCGCTAGTAATCCTTCTGCTCGTATCGATATTACATCACTGCGGTACCAATATGACAACGGAACAGGAAAATGATTAACAAACATCGTCTCCCTTCACATGTTCTGCGCAGCCTGGCGCGATCGGCACTGGCGGAGGACGTTGGCGGCGGTGATGCCACGACGCTGGCGCTAATTCCCGAGGATCTGGAGACAACTGGCAACATTGCGACACGCGAAGATTGCGTGGTGGCCGGCATGCAGGTCGCCGAGAGGGTTTTTACGGAGCTCGATCCACGAGTCGTGATCGAAATCGTAGTAAGTGACGGTGCCCGCTGCCATGCCGGCGCCACCCTGGCGGTCCTGTCCGGCCCGGCCCGGGCCCTGCTCACTGGTGAACGGACCGCCCTGAACTTCATTCAGCGCCTCAGCGGCATTGCTACCGCCACGGCGGCCTTTGTCGATGCCTTGGCTGATTCGCCGACGCGACTGCTGGACACGCGAAAAACCACGCCCGGCCTGCGGGCGCTCGAGAAATGCGCTGTCACTGCAGGTGGTGGAGAGAATCACCGGTTCGGCTTGTTCGACATGATCATGATCAAGGACAATCACTGCCAGGTCGCCGACCTCGGCGCCCCAGGCGGCATTGCGCGGGCTGTGGCCAACTGCCGCGAACTTTATCCCGGACTCAAGATTGAAGTCGAAGCCGATACACTGGATCAAGTCCGGGTAGCGCTGGACGCGATGGCCGACTTCATATTGCTCGACAACATGACCAACGAGGAAATAGCCGTGGCCGTGGCGCTGCGCAACGAGATCAACCTCCAGGCAATGCTCGAAGCGAGCGGCGGCATCACACTGGATCGGATGCGGTCAATGGCCGGCCTTGGCCTTGATTACATCAGTGTCGGCGCCATCACGCATTCCGCCGGGTCGATCGATATTGGCCTCGACTTCGATACGGAAGATTCCTATCCATAGGGCCCAGTGGCACTCTTGTGGGCAGGGTCTTGTCGAGTCGATGCGGTGGCAATGTCTCCGGTGCGATAAAAAGTCCAGCGCAACACTCTCTGATCCCACTCTCTCTTTGATTCCTTTGGCCAGTCCATGGCAATCTCGACGCCGTGTGTCGCGATATGAGCATCAAAGATGCGGCGGTGTCATCAGGCATCACACGGCGGGAGCGGTTCCGAACTGCAGTCAAGGTACGATAAGCAATATCGAAAAAGTAAGCGGCGCTGCGGAAAAACCATTAATCAGTCTCGGACCACGCCGGATGACAGGCAGAACCAACCGGCAATAGAAATAAGCCCCGGGTACCGGTCTGAGTTCACCGCGTTGATAATCGCTGCGCGCATCCAATAGCGTGTCAACAATTGTGCCGATACCCATGATTGTGCCGCAGGAAACTGCTCAACCCCCTGTTGTACTGCCCCTGTATGATCAGCAATTATCATCTCTACGTCCGCCTCTCCTTCCGCTAACAGGCTGACGATAAATGCCCCATGATATTCGTATTCCGCTTGGCCTCGGCCGCTGCTAACACGCGCTGCGCAGCGGCGAGGAAGGGTTTCGCTGTGCCCTGCTTTTGATTGATGTTGCGCAATGGTATCAAGCTCGCAGTGAAACTGCAATCGAGTCGGTCATCGACCGACTGGGTGCCATGCATCCAATTGACTACGGCATTGTCGAATGCAATCCGATCGGGGCCGGAAGAGAGTCGAGACGGTCCATCGCCGCCAATGTGTGGCAGCGGGCATTCATCACCCTGTCGGCGAGATCAATGTCGTAGACGCGGGCGACCAGCGGCAATTCTGCGACCGGTCAAAAAAATACTCACGACGGATGTCCCGCCAATCAACAGCTTCCAGTTCTCGTGTCATTAATACGGTATAGCCGTTGTCGTCGCGAACGGTGACACAGGCGGTCGAGAAACGGAACATAACTGCGAGACTCGGCGCAGCGCAGCACAGTTCATCCGGTCAATTCCAGATCAGTGTTGGTGTGCTCGAACCACGCTGTGCCAGATATTGTCGCATGGCGCTCATCAAGGGTTCGTCCCGTTCCTTGTCGAACGGTCGACTGGCGTGCTCTTCCGACGAGTATGCCCAGACAGATTCCGATTTCATGGCCGCCGGCTCCCATTCATAACGGGGATGCAAATGCGCATGCAACGCGGGATCTTTATTGCCAGGGATAGAATAATTGATTCGGTACGCGTCGGTAATCGCCAGCACCGCATCGCCCAACGCCGCCATATCCATGAGAAACTGCCGTCGATCCTCGTGAGGTAGGTCATTGAGATCATCGTCAACAGGGTCCGCCAGCAATAGGGAGTATCCCGGCAGGAACTGGTGATCGCCCAACACAGCCCAGCCCGAGGACATACGGCAGATAACACAGGGATTCTCACCGCGGACAGCTGCCTCTACACGGTCATGAATCATCGTATACATGTGCTAATATACCGCATTTTTTCCGTTCCCGACCCGGTTGCTTGCAGGTGAATAAATGAAGGTTAGTTCGTGTACCATCGAGTTGACTGCTTGTGATCTGCTGAGCATTCTCTGTCGCCATCCACTTCGAAGCGCTGCTATTCAGAATCTGCTCCATCGGGATCTTCGGCTACGAAGTCGAGAAACGTCTGGCGATCGCCCAGCACTTCGTAGACTCCACGGAAGTAGAGGGCATCGCCAATGACGCCGTTACAGGCAGCCAGGAATTTAGAGCGTGAACCCATCCGTCGCATTCGTTCGAGAACGAACTGTGCCACTCCCACGATCAGATCGCCGAGCGGCGTGCGATAGATGATCAGGCGCCGCAGGATGCGCTTGGTCACTGATGCAGGGTAGTAATGCCCCAGCCTGACGCCGCCCTTTATCTCGGGGAACTGCTGAACCATCAGCGTGTTGCACCGACCGTCGACATAGAAGTCGCGACACCACCCGGGAATTGTTTTGTCATAGACCTGCGCGCCGATGGCGTCCGGGCAGAAAACGATTTTCAGTCCGGCATCGATGAACTTCTTGCCTAGATTGTAGTCGTCGGATCGGGTCAACTTCTCGCGGTAGCCGCCGACCCGTTTGTAATCCTCCAGCAGCACCGAAAAGTTGCCGCCGTACATCTGGGTCGCAGTAATCGGACCGGCCAGGTTCGACATCTCTGCGAAATGCTCATCGGCCCATTCCTTGACACCGTCGGTGAGAAAACTGGTCGGACTCTCAGCTTCCGCCAGGGGAATCGGACCGGTGACCACGTCGCCGCGGTCGTGCCAGGCCAGATGATTGGCGACAAACTGGCGATTGACAAGGATGTCGGCGTCGATGAAAACCAGGTACTTGCCAACGGCGGAAAGAACGGCGCGATTGATAGCTGCGGGTTTTCCCCTATTCTCCTGTTCGATAACCTTGAGGGTGAACGGTGTCGACAATTTATCCAGCGCTGTTTTGGAGCCGTCGGTAGAACCGTCGAGCACCACAACAACCTCAAACTGCTCATATGGATGCGACTGGTCCGACAGCTTCTCCAGACACCACAGCAGCACGTCACCGCTGTTATACGAAGCGATCACCACCGAGGCATCCAGTTTCGGATTCACATTCATTTCAACCTTCTTACCCGAATTTGTGTTTCCAGGCTCAGCTTCCGAGGCGACACAACACGCTTCCGGATCTCATTCGTTGTCGATATGTACGCCGAACATTCGAAAGAACACGCGCACCGCCTTTTTGTACTTCCGCTTGAGCCAGGCTCTCGCTGTTGCGATCGGGCTCCAACCGTACTTCACTTTCAGGCGGAAGTCGATCGGAAAATCGTGTCCAAATACCTCGACGCGCGGCAGCAACTGCAGGTCCTGTCCCGGCCGGCACAGCCCCTGATCGACCGTAAAGGAACAGCGAATGCCAAGTTGTCGCATCAGATCCGGCGTCTCCTCGCGATACTCGCCGTACGGATAAGCCAGATAGTTGATCGGTCGATTGTTCAGCGGCGTCAATTCCTCGAAACAGTGTTCGACTTGCGTCAGGGTCGCGTCACGATCAATGTCTTCGAAGGACAAATGGTCTTTGCCATGTGCCTGAAGATCGACCACTTCACCAAACCTCTCCTGCAGGTTCCCTGCTGCTTCGATACTCATGATCGGCAGTTTCGGCGCGTTGTCCACCCAGTCGGATGTGCGGCCGAGTTTGCCGGAATTGATGAAATGGACGTGATGTAGACCCAACTCCGCCAGGAGGGGGGTGGCGTGCGCCGTCAGATCCTCGTAGGCATCGTCGAAGGTGATCATCACAGGCTTCTCCGGCAGTGGTTCGCCACGCGTCAGGTACGCATGGACCTGGTCCATGGAAACTGCTTGGTAACCGTGACTGCACAGCCAGCGCATTTGTCCGGCGAACTTCTCCGGACTCAGGATGTAAAGGCGAAAGGCGTGGATGCGTGTCTCCGAGACGTTGTGATAGCAGAGGATAGAAACGCCGCGCGGGATAAAACGTGCGAAATCGCTACCGGCTTCTGCATGCACCCCACGCCAAAAGCTGTAGTCGATGTGCAGCCGATAAAAGGCTGCAGCGATCGACTGCAGCCCGAACAGTTCGGAGAAAAAACGCGCAATGCACAGAAGACGCTCGAACATGCCACAGCCCCATTCGCTGCGGGGGCGGATATAGCAGCGACGTGCCAGGTTGCGCAGTGTCGAGCAACGATCGTTGATCAGCGGCGAGTACTCCCAGATCGATTCCGGAAATTGCCGCGACGTATGCACATAGGCTCGTCCGTAGAGCATCGAGGCCTCGAGCGTCTCTTCGAAGTCCTTTATGTGTGTCTGATATGCCAAAGCTGGCGAACAGTAGCGGACGGGTACGTCGAGCTGTTGCAGGCGGTATGCGAGCTCGCCATCGGTATTGCGCATTCGACGGAGCTCCTCGTTGAAGCCACCGGCTTTGGCGAGTACATCACGGGCTATCGAGATGTTCCCGCCAGACACATCATCGGCGGAAAGTTCGGTGGACACGGCCTTTTTATGGAACAATTCTTCCATAAGACGCTCCTCATAACGCAAGTAGCGGGAGCGATTGACGCTGGGATGGATCTTCAGGTTCCCCTGGACCAGGCTGCCGGGACTCTCACCATGGATATGCAGGTGCGCCGCTACCAGCTCGGGCGCCGCGATCATGTCGTTGTCCAGGCACACAATGATGTTGCCTTCCGCAATCTGGTTCCCGGCGTTGCGGGCGGCCGACAGTCCCTTGTTCTCCTGGACCAGATAGCGGAAGGGGTACTCCGGCTGATAATCCTTGAGGAACACTTCGGTACCATCGGTGGAACCATCGACAACGACGATGACTTCAAACGCCGAGTCATCGAGCGTCTGCCGTTCCAGGCTGTCGAGACACTGGCGCAACAGCGTGCAGCGGTTGAACGTGGGAATGACGACTGAGATTTGACAACTCATGTCAGCTTCGCTTCTGCAGATGCAGGATGTTGTTCTTGCAGAACACCGGCAGTGACACAAAGGAAATCGATTTTTTTAGTGGCCATCTGCACTCTCCCCAGCGGCTTCAGAAGCCGCTGGATTTCGTCGGGTGCCAGTTGGCGAATCCACCGACGCAATCGTTCATCGTGGCAATGGAAGTTACAGTCCAGCTTCATCCGGGCTCACGTCGTCCTTCGCGATACCCGGCGATGAAGGCACGCAGGTGCAAGATTGCATCGGCGCGCCACTTGGGCTTAAAAAAGAAAAAGCCGTACAGCCATTGACGCACGCGATAGAACAGCTTACGCATCAGGTACCACGACGGGGGCCAGTCACCCAGGCGCCGATAGTAGCCCGCCAACGCACCGATTCCGAAAGCATAGTCAAACAGGAGTTCGATGTTGTCTGCCTTGCAACGCCAGCCGGAATGGTAGACGAGCATCTCCGGCGAGTGCCGGATTTGCACGCCGGCACGGATCAGTCTATACGCCAGCTCTCCGTCCTCATTGCTACGCAATCGGCTGCCCGGTCCGAACTCCTCATTGTAACAACCGACATCGATCAAAGTCTGTCGCCGAATGGCCACGTCCGCGCCGACAAAGGATGGACTGATTGGGTTGATCGTCTTATCGAAAATAAACGGTTTAGTGTCGAGCACCAGGTTCAGATAATCATCCGGGTTCGTGCCCTCTTCAGCCAGCACACGTCCACAGAATGCCCCCACCTCTTCATGCGCCTGTACGACAGACGTCATCGTTGCCAGCCAGTCGGCCGGCGGCAACACATCATCATCGGTGAGGGCGATCAAGTCGCATTCGGTCCTTTGAATGGCGTGGTTGAGGGCGTTTGATTTGCCTTTGCGCGGCAAGCGGTCGTACTTGATCATCGTTTGTCCGGCATCGACCCGCTCGATCATCTCGCGCGTGCTATCGTCGTCACTCTGGTCGGCAACAACGATCTCATCCGGTTGCCGGTCGTTGGCCAGCAACAGTTCGATGCAAGTACGCAGCATGTCGGCGCGATTGCATGTCGCAATCAGCACGGCGATCGTCATTGCCGATTTCCTCTGGGACGAAACCTCAGCCACGGTTTGCGTGGCTGCGAGTTTTTTTTCGAGCATTTTTTACCAACGGGCCGGCATTGCCTCGCAGCAGCTGCATCCGCCCCTCTCAATCATATTGATTTGGCGAGTGACTTTTACTGGATCCTCGGCTGACAACTTATCCGCCGTCCAATTCCCTGGCAACCACAGCGGCTTGTTTGAGCAGTCGCAGCAGCATCGCCCCGCAGATCAACGAAACGACAGTCCCGTCGATTATGAAGGTGATCACCCGATTGTCAGTGATCAGCGAGGTCAGCGCCATGACACCGTATGACAAGGCAGCCAGCGCCAAGAACGGCACAAAAACCGCGATGTAGAGCCGATGCACCGGCAGACCACAGAGACGGCAGGTATACGGTACGGAGATGAACAGATTACAGATCGTTGCCGGGATCAGCGTTCCCAGCGCCACGCCAATGATGCCGAGCGGCCAGACCAGAATCAGGCTGAGCGTCAGGTTCAGAATCGCCGCCCCGAGGGATATGGTTGCGTCAAACTTCACCTTGCCGGTACCAAGGAGTACCCTCGATGCAGTGGCATCGAATACTGCCATGAAAACTACCCCCAGAAAGATATGGAGAATCGGCAGGCTCATCTCGATTATATCCGCGGGCACCTTGCCATTGGGGATGATCATGAACCACCAGCCGATCGCATCCTCGCCATAGACACTGAGCATGATCAGGAACGGTGTGATTATCATGACGGAAACACGCGTTCCCGTCATCAGCAGCTGGCGCATGGCTTCAGGTTCACGATTGGTGTCGAGCTGGGATGCCAGGGGGAAAATCGTGTCGATCAGAGGGTCGGTCATCTTCTCGAGCACACCGGCAATTTTTGCGCCGACATCGTAATAGCCGATCCAACGGAAGGGCGTCGCCATCATCAAAGCTATCACCAGCCCGTCGATGCGATGTGAAACGTTGACAGCGAGATCAACGAGGAAAGCGAATTTCGAGTAATCCTTCAGTTTTCGACGAATCTCCGGATCAGCGAGTCGCGGGTTGACGCGAACACCGCAATCTCGGCGGATGAAAAAATTCAGCGCAGCGATCTCAACCACCGTCTCTGCCATGCGGATGACGACCAGCGCGAGAAGACCGTGGCCGGCTCTCACGGCAATGATGGTTGCGGCGGCACCTGCGAAGGTTCTGCCTACCTCGATAGCTTTGAGCAGATCGAATCGGGAATGCCCCTCGAGTACGGCAATCTGCAAACGTCGAAAGAAATCGATGACTGCTACGAACCCCATCAAGACCGTTGCAGTGACGAAACTGCGCCGATCGAAACCATCCAGATCAACCGCCCAGCCCGCCAGGCAAATGATGACGATCAGGATCGGTACCGAGATCAGTGACAGGCGCATGAGAACGGCGCATGCCGAACCGGCCGTCCTCTCGACTTTGTCTCGATCCTCGAGCGCCAGTGCCTGCGAGACGTGGCGGATAACCGCCGGCATCAGTCCGAGCTCGATCAGTGCGAAGTACGCAAAGAAAACATTGACCAATATCCACGCACCATAGGTCGCCATGCCGAGCTCGCCCACCAGGAACGGCACCATATACAACATCACCAGCATCGTCAAAACGAAGCCGACGTAGTTGCTGAAGATGTTGCGAATTATCCTGTTCTTGAGCAAGAGAAAGGTTTCAGGGTTCAGGGTTCAGGTTTCAGGCAGGTTGGCTGAATTGGTCGGATTGTGGCTCACGCTCTTTATCGAACTCACTCCTCACTCCCCCATCACAGCCCATTCATCTTTTCCCAGCCGGAGAAGCCCTCTCGGATGCCCCGCAGCCAGTTGACGCTGCGGCGGTATGCCACCCGCTTTCGGAGCAACAGGTAACACGGAACCATCAGAAATTTTATCATAAAACGGCGGGCAAAGATGTAGCGTTTCGGGTACATGTCACCCGCAGCTGCGTGTTTTGCGAACATCGCCCCCACACCCAGTCCGTAGTTGTATGTGTTGTTGATGTTCGCCTCGTCGTTGCGCCAGTCGAGATGGTGGATGCCAATAGCATCTGTATACGTCACTTTGAGCCCGTACTTCAGCACACGGTACACCATGTCGGCGTCTTCGGCACCGGGAAACTCGGCACCCTGCCCCAGCACCGGATCAAAGAACCCGATAGTTTCGAACACCTCGCGGCGAAAGAACGAGTTGCCGCCTGTCGGTCCGACGATCCACGGATCGTTGCGTCCGTGCAGCGTGATGACTTTCGGGGTCATTCCTGAGAGCGCCACGTCGCTGATGTCGTTGATATCGTCATAAACCTCGCCAATGAGGATTTGAGATTGCGGGAACTCTCCAGCTGCCTTCACGGCCGCTGCGACCCAGCTTGGGGCCGGGATGCAGTCGTCATCTATGAAGCCGATCAGCTCGCCCGTGGAGGCTTCGATTCCCGTGTTCCGCGAATGCGACAAGCCGCGCAGGTCCGAAGGGACATGGCGCACCAACGGGTTGGCGAACTGTTCGAGCGCAACCTTCGTAGCATCATCATCGCTCTGGTCGACCACGACAATTTCGGCTGGCAGCACTGTGTTTTTCAGCAATGCCGTCAGCGACTGCATCAGCATGTCCGGCCGATTGCGGGTCGGGTAGATGATTGCTACATCTTTCTTGCCACCAGAACCCGGTTGATTGAATGCTTCCGTCACGGCCATATCAACTCTCCGTCCTGCATGCATCGGACCAGCGAATGAACATATCGAGGAAGAGTTTCTGACTGTCGGACGTCGTGAAGAGATGATCGCAGTCGGTGATCTCCTCGATGGTCATCCGGCCCGTGGCCTGAAACTCTGCTGCCCGGTCACGCATCATGACATCGAGATAATCACGACTGACATCGAGTGCGCTGTTGACCAGGAGAATAGACGTCCCGCGCTCGATCAGCACGCTGAAGCGCGCGACAATGTCGTCGGCAATATCGTTCACCGCATCCTTGCGGATGAAAAAACCGCGCAGCCGCGAAAGGATCATCTTGTAGTCCGCCTGTCCGAAAAAAAACTGCTTCCATCGCTCCGGGGTAAACAGCACCCGGCGCCAGTAGCGCCAGTTCCGGGCCTCGACATAGGATGTCAGTTCGTCCTCGTCGAGGAATTGCGGATTCTGCATGACCACACCGCACACCTGCGGTTCGTGTGATGCTGCCAGCAACGCGTTGACCGCACCGAGGCAGAGGCCCCCGAGGATGAATCGATCGCTGCCGCAGGCCTTTGTCACCGCCGCCATCGCCCAGGCCGTTTCTTCATGTATGCGCTCATCGTAATCCGCAGTGGATTGACTGATCGAACTGTCACCAAGGCCCGACGAATCGAAGCGCAACACCGGATACCCCAGCTCGGCGAGCCACCGCGCCCACTTGACATAGCAGCGATTCGGGCCAACACGGTGAAGCATGCCCGCATTGAGCAGAATCACTGCCGGCTTGTTCACAGTCTCCGGCATAGTCAGCACACCGATCAGCGATTGCTCCGGGCCGATCAGGCATGGCTGTTCATTATAGGTGGTTGTTGCGGCGTTCATAGTTGTTTTTGCACCCATTCGCTGATCGCCTGAAGCACCGCCCCCGGCACCTGCTCGTGATCGATCCAGACCAGAGGGGACTTGACGTGGATGTGCTCGAAATCAATGTCCTGCGCCGCCAGCAGCTCTGCGACCCTGGGTGACGAGGCATCGGCCATATTTGTGACGACCTGAACCTTTGTGTGCGGCGGCCACACGAGATCCGCCAGAGACGTCTCGGCGAATGCCGCCAGCAGCGGGTCAGTGAACCGCAGGCCGACGATTTCCGTAATCCCGTCGGTATCGGTCTTGATCGGTGGCAGCAAAATTCCGTCAGGCGTCGGGGTGTTGTGAACCGTCCTCTGGTCATCGACAAACGTCGCGCCGTCCAGCACTGGTTCCCACAGGACAGCGGCGTGAATATCACCGCGGGACGCACAGGTCAGCGCCGCCATCGTCGCCCCCATCCGGACACCGAGCAGGACAACCTTCCTGCACCGAAACCGACGGCGCGCCAGATCGACAGCAGCATTGACGTCTGTTTGCCACTGGGTCATGTCCATCCTGCCAAAATCTCCGGACGAATCGCCCATGCCCGCAAAATCGAAACGGAACACATCGATACCCAGCCGAGTCAGCCGTTCCCCGAGCTTCTTCAGGGCGCGATGGCAGCCGACGTGCTCTGGCTCGAAGGCGTTGCAGATGACCGCCACGCATTTGCAAGGCCTCTGCGCCGGCTCGAAAATGCCGAACAGAGACCGCTCACCGGATTTGAAAAACAATGGCTCGAGAGGCATCAACAGCTCTCTGTGGTGTCTTAATTGACATCGCCGGCGTTGCCTGCGGCGGTCTCGCAAGCTTGGCTCAGCCGAAGAAATCCCAGCGTCATTCAGTCACGCACCAGGGTGCGGCGTATCGTCTTGAGCAACCCGCCCGATGCAGTAGGCTCCCTCTTCCCTTGGCTCACCACCACAACTGGCGGCCAGTTGGCGGAGTGTTTGATACATTAGATCCGTCGGTCGCACACGCACGCCCATGTCGGCTTTCATCCGGCCGATAATCTGGACTGCCTGCAGCGAATTCCCGCCGAGATCGAAAAAATTGTCATCCGGTCCGATCGCCTCGATACCGAGGACAGTGGCCCATATTTCCGCCACCGACCGTTCCCTCTCGGTAAGAGGGATTTCAAAATCTTCCGTTCGCTCGGCGGCAGTCGTCATCGCCATTACCGGTGCCGGCAACGCCTTGCGATCCAGCTTTCCGTTCGCTGTCAACGGGAACTCATCGAGTGCGACAATCGCTGCAGGCACCATGTAATTCGGCAGGGACATCTGCAGGTATTTGCGCAGTTCGTGCTGCACGTCGGCCATCGTAGAGATGACGTAGCCAACCAGTCGTTGATCACCGGGAGTATCCTCGCGGACGATTGTCACGGCATCGTCAACAGCATCATGCGCCCGCAGCAATGAATCGATCTCGCCAATTTCGATGCGGAACCCGCGCAACTTGATCTGGTCATCGAGACGCCCGAGGAACATAAGGCAGCCGTCGTCGCGATACTGCACACGATCGCCGGTCCGATACAAGCGCCCACCAGCGACCGTTGAAAACGGGTCCGCGACGAAGCGGTCGGCGGTCAATTCCGGTCGGCCATGGTAGCCGCGGGCCAGGCCTTCACCGCCGATGAACAACTCGCCGTGGGCACCTACCGCGACCGGTTGCATTTGTGCATCGAGCACGTGGCACTGTGTGTTGCAGATCGGCTTGCCGATTGATACCGGCTCATTGCCGTCGGTGATCTGATGAACTGTTGACCAGATCGTTGTTTCGGTCGGTCCGTACATATTCCATACAGACGCTCCCCGCTTGACAAGCTGTCCAGCGAGTTCCTGCGTCATTGCCTCGCCGCCGCAAAGGATTTTCAGCGACGGGTGTCCTTCCCAGCCATACGCCATCATCAACTGCCAGGTCGTTGGGGTCGCCTGCATCATTGTGACATTGAACTCATCAATTGTCTGCACCAGCGCTTCACCATCGACGACAGTGGCCTGATCGGCAATGACCAGCGTTGCACCGCTGACCAACGGCAGAAAATTCTCCAACGCCGAAATGTCGAAGGATAGTGTCGTCACCGCCAGCAACACATCCTCTTCAGCAATGCCCGGCGTCTGCTGCATAGACGCCAGAAAATTGCTCAGCGCCCGATGGGAAATTTCAACCCCCTTCGGCTTGCCGGTACTACCGGACGTGTAGATCAGATAGGCCAGCGCATCGACATCGATATGGCAGGTCGGCGGTGTTGTCGGCAAGGCTGCGAGCACGGCAATCTCGCGATCCACCAGAATCGTATCGGCATCGCCCGGGATCTCATCGGGCAGGACCTCGCGCGACGGGGTATCGGTCAAAATCGCAGAAACGCGAGCGTCATCAAGCATGAAGGCCAGCCGTGCCGGCGGGAACATCGGGTCGAGCGGCAGGTAAGCCGCACCGATCTGCCAGACGCCAAGCAACGCAACAACGGCATCGACCGAGCGCTCCATGCAGATGCCAACGATGCTGTCAGGCGTCGCCCCTGCCTCGGCAAGACGATTGGCGATCTGTCCCGACCGTTCGATCAACTCGCTGTACGTGCAACTGTCATAAGCCGAAGCGACGGCTTTTCCATCAGGTCGTCGCTTTGCCGTCGCTTCGATCTGCGAGATCACCGGGATTTCGGGATACGCTCCGGCAGTGTTGTTCCAGGCTTCAACCACCCGTTGGGACGTGTCATCGAGCATCGGCAGCGAGGCGACCGTGGCCTCCGGCGCGGCAATGATCGAAACCAGCAATGCCTGGAAACAATTCATCCAGTGGTGGATCGTTTCCGCATCGAAGAGATCGTTGTTGTACTCGCACAACAGCGACAACGACTTTCGCGTTGCTTCAAAATTGAAAAAGATGTCCTTGTTGTAATACAGATTCGGATCGGGCAACACCTCGGTTTCGAGCCCGTAAAACTCGAGGTCACTGAGCTTCGGGTCCAGAGTGAACTCGGCAGACACCAGCGGTGTACGGCTCGGGTCTCTCGACAGCGTCAGCTTCGCCAGCAACTGGCCCAAGGTGTAGTTCTGGTACTCGTACGTATCGAGCATTGCACGGTTCTCGGCCTGGACCAACTCACTGAACGACTTACCGCCGTCGACGTGACTGCGTATCGGCAGCATGTTGACGCAATGACCAACAAGTCGGTTGCCATCGACCAGTCCCTGGCCAGCCAGCGAGATCCCGACGACGATATCGTTCTGTCCGGACAATCGCGCCAGCAGGATCTTGTACACCGTCAGCAGCGTCGTCGAGAGTGTGCAGCCGTTTTCCGCACCGACCTTCTTGATGTCCTTGTAGATTGCATCATCTATCGGCATGTGCAGGGTCCGTCCTCTGAACGTTTGGATCGGCGGCCGCGCCCCACGGGTCGGCAGTTCCAAAGGTTCCGGCACGTCGGCATAGCAATCAGTCCAGAACTTCTCGGTCGCGTCCGCAGCTTCGGTGCCGGTCTGTGATGCCTGCCATCGGCAAAAATCGCTGATCTGCATTGCCGGCTCGAACTGCGTACGCACGCCTTGGCACTCCGCGGAGTAAAATGCCGCGAGTTCCTCTACCAG
>CAUZJQ010000068.1:0-17274 GCA_963580095.1 Lentisphaeria bacterium
AGCATGGGCAGGCGTCGGACATTGGCTGTCATCGCCGCCTTGTAGACGAACAAGGCAATTGTCCCGATGACAACGCTGGCTGCAAGGATGAGGTAGGCCAATAGGAGGGTGAGGGGAAGGGTGGGCTGTGAAAGGCGGGGCTCAATCTATCCCGGATTCGCGCGGGGAGAAGTGAAGCCGGCCCGATCCCTTGTCCATCCGTTGCAGCCCGCGTTATTGTAGCTTTTCATTTTCCTGCTAATTTTCAACCATGACGACAGCTACAACAAGCGAGTTGCTGCCCGCGGTTCACTGGGGCGGCACTGAGATCACACGCTTGATCATCGGCGGCAACCAGATCCGCGGGTTTTCCCACGTGTCTGTCGAGCTCGACGAGGAGATGCGGGACTATCATACGGTCGACAACACGGTGGCGTCCTGGTTCCGTGCCGAGGCGTGCGGGCTGAATACTATGCAGTCGCGTGGTGACGCAGTGGTATTTGAACGTCTGCAAGCATATCGGGAGCGTGGCGGCACGATGCAGTGGATCTGCCAAACTGCCGGCGAACATCCCGATCCGTTCGAGAATATTCGTGAG
The DNA here is from genome assembly GCA_963580095.1 of Lentisphaeria bacterium. Lineage (GTDB taxonomy): Bacteria > Verrucomicrobiota > Lentisphaeria > JABSQK01 > CAJWLW01 > CAJWLW01. Next base: position 578 of record CAUZJQ010000068.1, read on the forward strand.
ATCGCCGATCACGATCCGATCGCCATCTATCACCATGGATCCGTCAGTGACAGGTTGTGGCAGGCGGGGGCGTTTGATCAGGTCGAGGACCGGCTGAAGGCGATGCGTGACACCGGCGCGATGGTCGGTATCGCGGCGCACATGCCAGAGGTTCTACAGTACGTCGAGGACCAGGGATGGGATGTGGATTTTTATATGACCTGTTTTTATAACATTGCCAAAAACGCCCGGCGCGAGCTGGTGGCGGAGGGGGCGCAGAATGTCGAGCCTTTCGACGACGAGGACCGGGACGTCATCTGTGAGTTCATCCAGCAGACTGACAAGCCTTGTATCGCCTACAAGATCCTTGGGGCCTCCCGCAAGTGCAGTTCCCCCGAGTCGGTCCGCGAAGCGTTCAAGTTTGCCCTGGCTCGTATCAAGCCGATTGACATTGTCAACGTTGGTATGTTTCAGAAGCACAGCGATCAAGTGGCAATGAATGCCGAGATCGTTCGCGAGATTGGTTGAGAAACGGCCTGGGGCACCCGCTGTTGTGCCTGCTTCGCTTGTGTCGCAGAGGTGCGATCAAGCGGTATAGTACGGTTAGGCCGATCACGAGAAGAAACCGGTTATAATATTGGCAAAATTCCCGGCGGACTTCCAACCAACCCGGCCTGAGGAGCGAAGACCGTGGCGATGAAAACATACGGGGTCGGCATTGTCGGCTGTGGCGAAGTTTGGGGGTGGCATCGGGAGGCATTCGATCACTTGGATTGCCTGCGCTGCGTAGCTGTCTATGACCCGAACGCAGAGCGCCAGGCGGCAGCTGCGGCTGCTACCGGGGCACGGGAGGCGGCCAGTGCCGATGCGGTATTGACCGCCGCCGATGTTGATATCGTGGCAATCCTCACGCCTGTGTTCACGCATGCGGATATGGTCGAAACCGCCACCGCTGCGGGGAAACATCTGATGCTGGAGAAGCCCATGGCGATCGGACTCGCGGAGGGCCAGCGCATTGTCGATGCGATCAGCAACGCCGGTGTCAAGTGTTTTCATCCCACGCTGAGGTCCCTGGCCTCCGATCTTTTTACGGAGTTGGAGGCGTGGACTGCCGATGACGGGCCGGTTGGGCCTGTGCGTGCAGCTTTCTACCATTTGGTTTGGACGCCGATCTCAACCGCGGCGTGGTTGACAGACCGCAGCAACTGTTTGCCCATTGCGGAGTATGATCCGCATGTGCTCGACACCTTTCTGACGCTGACCGGTGACGAACCGGAGAGTGTCTGGTGCCATGCCGGTCGCTATTGCCGTTCGTTCGACCAGGATGATGTGATGAGCATGATCATCACCTTTCGTGATCAGCGTTTTTTACAAGTCGATGTCCATTGGGTGATGGACCCGTCCTGGCAGGCGCCGGGGCATGTAAATTTCGATATCGTCTGTGAGCGCGGATACATCCGCCACAACTGGTTTTCCGCCGAATGGTTCAGCGCAGAAGGGTCAGGTTCGTTCGAGTCCGACCGCCTTGAATCCTGCGGTAAGCGCTGGGAGCACTATGCCGCGTTGATCGAGGCGATCGAAACCGGTGGCGACCTGACACCGAATGAGTTCGACGGCCTTGCCTATGTCCGTATCCAGGAGGCGGCCATGCGCTCGGCGCGCACCGGTGAGACCATCCAGTTGTAGCAGCGCTTGTCCCGCCTCAACGCATCTGCCAGCTAATGCCGCCAAAGAGGGACTGGAGACGTGCCAGGCGGTTGGTGTCGAGATAGGGTGGATCCACAGCCGCCAGGTTTTCGCGAACCCGGCCTGGTGTGCGGGCACCGACGCAGCAGCTGTCGACTTCCTGCGCCAGTACGAAACGCAATGCCGCCTCCGGGATGGAGTACGGCTTGAGGAAGTCCAGTACATCCTCGTCGGTATATGGTGGAGCGTCCGGTAGGTTGCCGTGGTCGATATGTCGGCGAATACACTCATGTGCAGCATCTATGCTGACCAGCCCGGACTCCACTGAGGGCTGATTCAGCGGCATCATCACGACCGTGCCGACCCCATGCGCACGACAGAGCGGCAGGATATCGTCGATGGCCGTCTGCAGGAGGAAGTTGACGGTCAGCATGACGACGTCAAAGACCCCGGACGGTACCGCCTGTTTAAGAACCTCATGGGTGCCGTCGGCTTCCGACAATTCGCTGATGCCGATAAAACGAACCTTGCCCTGAGCCTTGAGTTTTACCATCGCCTCACAGCAGCCGTCGCTCATGAACTGCTGGTAGGAGGCTGCCGTGCGCATGCCGTGGCCAAGGAAAATGTCGAGCCGATCGCGTCGCAGCCGACGAAGGCTTTGTTCAGCAGTCGCGACAACGCCTTCCGGGGTTCCTATGTAGGTGGCTTCCGGTGAGAAGTCACTGTACGGCATATGCTTGGTTTGGACGAGCACGTCGTCGTGTCCGACCAGCGCTGCTCCTATGGCTTCCTCGCTGCCGGAATAGTGTTCTGCAGTATCGATGAGGTTGATGCCGGAATCGATCACCGCTTCGATTGAAGCGCTAAAGTCATCGGGAGCATCAATGGCGCCGCGTGCCGCACCATAACTCAATTCGGATACAGTAAGCCCAGTGCGGCCAAGGGGACGATAGCGCATGGGGATTCTCCTGGAATTAGAGTTGATATGCCGTGCCGACAAGTTGTCAAGCCTGCTGAAGCGCAGGAATGGTCGCCAGCTTAATCGCCAGACAAGGCGCTTTCAATACGTCATCGCGTGGGTTTCGTATCGGCGATTTTGTGTCGGTCACGAAACAATTTGTTTCGCATAATTTGCACAACTTATCCAGGAATGACACGCCTCAGCAGAAATTTTACCAATACTTGCCGTCCGGCCGTGAGTGATGTGGCCAGTGGTTGATGCGGTCGCTGCCGTGGCAGATGAGGACCTGCTCGTGCCAGTTGGTCAGTGCCCGTACATCGAGCGGAGCGTAACGCAAGATCAGTCCACAGCGTCGCCGCTCCGAATTGTTGGGCTCCGAACCGTGCGCCAGCATGTCAGCGTGCAGTGAACGTTTACCCGTCTGCAGGACATTAAAAAACGGTTGCCCAAGTTTCTCCGCAAGTCGTCGTAAAGTCTGTGGAATACGATCCGCGTTCCAATGCGCGGGGTGAACTGCCGTTTTCCTTGACCGATTCCGAAGCGTAGGCGACAGACGCCGCGCCACTAATTCTGAACTGCAATCGACGAGACCATGAAGTGTACATGATTGCGAGTTAAGTTCCCTGTAACCCCACATGCGGTATGACCACTTTTTGCAATCCCATTCCACTTCCGAACTACCCGCGCGGGCGCTTCAGTATTCCGGACGACATCGCGTTTGGCTGGGTCAATAACGGCGAACGCCGGGACTACCGCGAGGCCGCCGACCCGAGCGTCCTCTGGCACGACGGCAAATGGTATCTGTACGCTTCCTGCGGCATGGCCTGGCAGAGCAGCGATTTGGTGTCGTGGGACTATTGCCCGATGAACGTGTACGACATCGGCTATGCCCCGACGATCATGGCGCACGGCGACGCTTTCTATCTCACCGCCAGCGAGGCGCCGCTTTTTCGCAGTGACAGCCCTCTGGGCCCCTGGGAGGAAGTCGGGCCACTGCTGACCCCGGCTGGAGAGCCGTTACCGAATTACCTGGATCCAATGTGCTTCTCCGATGATGACGGTCGGGTGTACATATATTGGGGCCTGGGGCCGCCCGGCATCTACGGTGCTGAGCTCGACCCGGATAAACTGAACCAGACGATCACCGAGCCGGCAATCATGTTCGCCTATAACCCGGACCATGTCTGGGAGCGCTATGGCGAGTTCAACGAGAATCCGGCAGTCAGTTATGTCGAAGGTTCGTGGCTGTTCAAGAACGGTGATGCTTATTACCTCACCTACACGGCGCCGGGCACCAGTCTCAGTACATATGCGATGGGAACCTACGTCTCGCAGTCGGCCCTGGGACCGTACACCTACCAGTCGCGCAATCCGATCCTCCGCAAGACGTCGGGACTGGTGCGCGGTCCCGGGCATGGCAGCTTTGTGCGCGGCCCGGGTGACACGCTGTGGGTTTTTTACACCTGCACGCGGTGTTACAACCACATCTTCGAACGACGCATCGGCTTTGACGCAGCCGGTTTTGACGACGACGGCAATTTGTTTGCAACCGCTACCGAAGTACCGCAGCTTGCACCCGGCGAACATGCGCATCCGGAGCAGGGCAACGATGCTGGTCTGTTGCCAGTGAACCTGAACAAGCTGGCGAGCAATTCGAGCAGTGCACCGGGCCGCGAGTGTTCTTATGCGATCGACGGTTCCATGCGCACCTGGTGGCAGGCGGCGAACGACGACGCCGAGCCATGGTTGTCTGTCGACAGCCGCGGCTTATTCACGGTCTCGGCCGTACGGTTGATCTGGGCCGAACCGAATCTCGACTATCGGGCGGGCATCGTTCCGGGGCCCTATCGCTATCGCGTCGAGACCAAGGTTGACGCGGACGATGTCTGGGACATCGCAGTGGACAAGTCGGACAACGACGTCGACATGTTGATCGACTATGTCACGTTCGCGTCGCGTCCGGCGACGTTCATGCGCCTGGTCGTTGTCGGATGGCCGGATGACCTTGGCGTGGGTGTCGTCGACTTTACGGTGTTCGGCAAAGGCAAATACTCGAGCTGATTACGGTCTTCGTATACCGTACCACACTCAAGTATTCTTCATCAGATGCTTGAGCCAACGAGTCAAGCCTTTCTCACCTTTTGCGTCGAACTTGCCGGCGTCCATGCAGGTTTCCTTCGCAATACTTACAATCGGGTCGTACTTCGACTTGCCGCTGTGCGCTGATTTCTTGAACACAATGCCTTTCTCCCCACTCGTTGAGGATAGCACGACGATGGGGATACCCGATGTCTCGCCACGTGATTCATAGTCCTTCTTAAGCTCATCGATGAACTCCCAGCCGTCCATGATCGGCATGTTGAGGTCGGTGATGATCAGTACCGGGTCATTATGGTATTTTTCTCGTATGATCTCCAGTTTTTCAAGTGCATCCTGACCGTTTTCCGCTTCAAAAATAACGATGCCGGTCGAACTCTTGCGAATCTGCCGGGAAACGAATTTTCGAATTGGCGTCTCGTCATCAACAACCAGCACGGTATTGCTGTTCGGGTCCATCGCATGGTTGATGGTGTCGATCATGTTTTCGTATTCAGCCTGATTCGACTGGCTGGCTTGGTCTGTGCTTTGGAAATGCGTTTTCTGTTCGGGATGCTCGGCCATTTTATGTCTCCGCATTTTGCGGACTCCATCGTTGGTCGTCCGATTGGTGTTTACAGTGAAATAGTGAACGACGTGCCGTTTGAGCCGGTTTCGCATTTGATGCGTCCATTGTGGACGTCGATGATCTTCTTGGTGATCGTTAGGCCGAGTCCGGTGCCGCCCTGCTTCTTGGTCTTGAATGCGACAAAGAGGTTGTCGGCGATTTCTTCCGGCATGCCCTTGCCGTTGTCGGACATGACGACCGTCATCTGGTTGTCATGGAATGTCGATGTTATCGAGATGGCCGGATTTTCAACGCCGTGTTCGATCAAGGCTTCGGCGGCGTTCTTGCCGATGTTGAAGAAGGCCATGGTCAACTGCGCACCATCGAGTTGGCGGGTCGGGATGGCGTCGTCGAAGTCGGAATTCACAGCGAGTTGCTCACCGCCGTTCTGCGTTGCAAAGGCCTTGATGTTGGCCGCGCCTTCCTTGAGCACGTCGTTTAGGTTGGTGTCTTCAAAGACCGGGTTGTAGATCTTGGTAAACTGCAGATAACTCACTGCCAGCGCCGAACCGGCGGTGACAGCGCTTTCGGCCAGTTGCAGATCTTCCTGGATGCTCTCGTCTTCGAGGGTCTCGGGTGCTATGTCCTCCAGGTCCTCCTTCAGGCAGTTGATCCAGGAGGTGGCGCCGATCAGCTTGTTCTTGAGTTCGTGAATCGCCTGGTACGAGGTTTGTCGCAACCGCATCACTTCGAGGCCGAACGCGATGTTGGGCAGGATCATCGTGACTTCCTGAACCCCCTTGGCGCAGTCGTTGAGGGTGTTCAGTTCATCTATCGTAAATTCACGGGCACCGTTGGAAACGTCGAACTCCGGAAAAATGTCGCGGTCAAACAGCAACTGCAGGGCTCCGGCGTTCTGGGTCTGCTGCTGTTCCTTGTCGCTGCTGCGGTGAATAGAGGGAATCGGCAGGCTCAGCATATAATTCGTTTGGCCTGCGAGATCGGCGTCGATACCGTCGAAATGGCGATCATCCTTCGGCGCATACGTGTAAATCACCAGGCCCTGGCTTACTGAACTGCCGGCGAGACTGTCCCAGGGCACCGACATGCCAATCAAGGATTCGACGTCGGAAAAAAGAAACTTGAGTGCCGGGCCTTCTTCGCCCAGGATCGAGCCGCCGGTCGCCCCGGATACCTTGATGAGAATATTGAGACACTGTTCCAGCATCTCTTCCGGCGATGATTGCAGGCTGTTCTGGATGACCGTCTGAATGTTCTGTTCGGACTGATCCATGGTCTCCTTTTGGTGTGTGTGTGGTCCTGGAAGTCAGGTTGGCTGGTTGCCGGATTTTGGGCAATGTACGCCGTTCCACAGCTGCTGTCTATTGCATCCCAACCTTAATTGCCGCCTGATGCTCCCCGGTCCAAGGCCCGATAGGTCTGTCATTCAGACGACGTTGGATTAAGGTGTATTGAATTGTGACCAAGGGCATCATGCGCTTCATCGGCAACTCTGGATGACGGAAAATGATACGAAGATATACTGAACGTTGGAATCACGTCGTGATCGGCACATTTGCAGTGTTCGCACTGGTGACTGCTGTAACGGGTGTCCAGTTCGAAGAAGTCGCTAATGACGTCGGTGTCAACGGGTTCTGCTGTACCGAAGTTGCCTGGGGCGATTACAACAATGACGGCTGGGTCGATATCTACAGCGACAGCCTGTGGCGCAACAACGAAGGTACGTTCAGCAAAGTCGATGGACCGTTCGAAGGTTCGGGAATCTGGGGCGATTTCGACAACGACGGCGACCTGGACTTGTACATGTACGCGGAAGGAACGCTGGCGCGGAACGACGGCGACGACAAGTTCATCGACGTGAGCGGCATCCTCGACGAGCGACCGATAGGGATCTGCCGTGGTGCTGCGTGGGGCGATTTCAATGGCGATGGTTACCTCGATCTGTACATCACCGGATACGAGAACTGGGATACCGGGGGAGAATGGCATGATGTAATCTTCAGGAACAACGCCGGCAAATCGTTCACCAACATCTGGCAGACCCCGTCGATACGCCGGGCTCGCGGCGTCACTTGTGCCGACTACGACGAGGACGGCGATCTGGACATCTACGTGTCGAACTATCGGCTGCAGCCGAACTGGCTGTTTCGCAATGACGGCGACTTCAAGTTCACCGATGTCGCTATGGACGTCAGCACCGTTGCCGGCGACGGGGACCAGGGCGCCTGGGGGCATACTGTCGGCTCGGCATGGTGCGACTTCGACAACGATGGACACATCGACCTGTTCGTCGGCAACTTCAGTCATCCGCCCGCCTATCAGGACCGGTGCAAGTTCTATCGCAACGTGGCAACTGTCGATGGGCGGAACTTTCAGGCGCATCCGGGCGAGGTCTTACGCTGGCAGGAATCTTATGCCACACCGGCGTTCGGCGACTTTGATAACAACGGCTTCCTCGACCTCTACCTGACAACCCTCTATGGCGGTGATCGCAGTTCACTGTTTCAGAACACCTCCGCGGCCTTGAATATTCACCCGGGCGAGGAGGTAGCCGGACTGCAGGCGGACACCTGGACGATGGCAGACGTTACGGACGCCACGGGCACCGGTCATTCCGGCTCATACCAGGCGGGCTGGGCGGATTTCGACAACGACGGCGATCTCGACCTGGCGACCGGCGGCCTTATTTTTCGGAATCGCATGAATGAGGACACCCCGGAAGCCGAGCGCCATCACTGGATCAAGGTTCGCTTGAAAGGGGAGGGGATCAATGCGTACGCGATCGGTGCGGAGGTCCGCATACGCCCGAATAACAGTCGCTGGATCCTCACGCGCCAGGTCGAGGGCGGCACCGGCGAAGGCAATCAAAACGACCTGACGCTGCATTTCGGGCTGCGCCACCACAGCGCTGCCGTCGAGCTCCAGGTGATCTGGCCAGACGGCACGGAGCAGGTGCAGACATCCGAAGTGGACCGGACAGTCGAGATCGTCAAAGACACACCCAATGCTTTTCACCGTCCTGAAATTAGCCGACGACGCAAGGGCTATGTCGTCTTCGAACACAGCCCGATGGTGACCCTGCAGCCGCGCCATGTACCGGAGCCTGAGCGCATTGTCGACACAATTTCATGCACCCTGGCCCAGGAGGAGTACGAATCAATTCAGCTTGGTGTGCACGCTCTGGCAGCCGGCATCAAGGATATTGAGGTGACGGTCGAGTCCGACCTGACGGTGACCACGTACCACCGTATCAGTGCGGCGGACAAAGAGAAATTGGCGGTGCTGTCTGTGCCGCCCGATCACGACGAGGTCGGGCGCTGGATCGGGAGCTCCGTACATTTGCAGCGTGGTAATGTTTATGAGGCGCTTGACAGTGGCGACAGCGTCAACTTCTGGTTGACATTCCACGCAGACAAAGAGACGGAACCAGGCGTTCATCAGGGGAAGATCCGGATAAAGCCGGCCGGCCGCCCCGAGACGGTACTAGATCTCAACGTGACAGTCCGCCCCTTCGAATTGCAGCCGCCCAGGGCTGCCTTCGGCATATGGTTTCGGGAAGACATGCTGCCCAAACGTCTGGGTGGCCTGGCAACGCCACCGGATACCGTGTTGGCGATCTACCAAGACATGGCGGTACACGGCCATAACTCCGCAATGTTCTATCCCGGAGGGGACTTCGCAGTATTGCCGCCCGAGAATAGCCATTCGCTTGACAAGCTGATTCCTCTGGCCCACCAGGCCGGCCTCCTCGATCCAAACATCCCGAGCCTCATCATCGGCGGTATCCCCGGAGACCTCAAAGGTGAAAAACTGGCCGCTGCAGTCGATTGGCTGCGCCAGGCGTGTCGGGACCAGGGCTGGCCGGAGATGTTGACCTTCGTATTCGACGAACCCAAATACCCGCAACAGGATAATCGGGTCACGGCAATGTTGACGAAGGTACGCGATATTTCGACCCGATCGACGATCGATGTGGGCGCTTCTGCGGCATACGGGTATGGATATCTCACCGATGTCATGACCGTTCATGATGGATTGATCTCGCCGGAGTTGATGGCGGAGGCGCAGCGTCGCGGAACGGAGATTTGGACCTACACCTACCGCATGTGGCGCAAGGACATGGATCCTTTGCGCCAGCGCTACTATGCCGGATTCTACACATGGGCGTTCGGGCTCGGGGGTAACTGGGTCTGGGCGTATCACCACAACCACCATCGCCATGCCTGGTTTCCACCAGACAGCCACGAACCCATGCCCCTGACGGCGCTCGAAGCGCGCCGCGAAGGTATTGACGACTACCGCTACCTGCAGATGCTCGAGGACTCGGTGGCGGCACATACCGACAACCCGGCAGCCCGTGATGCCGCGAAATGGCTGGAGGCTTTGAGGCCCCGCATTATTGGTACGGCGCCCTACGTTTCGGAGGCTGGCAAACCACTGGCACTGACAGAATATGACCAGATTCGCGATCAGGCGGCGGCCTTTATAGAGCAATTGGGTCCTGTTACAAACGAAGATCTGATGCTTTCGCCGATCACCGGCGCCAGGGACGAGGCGGCGGCCTACCGGGGCAAATCAGTGGCAGCGTGTATCGTTGGATTGAAAAAGCCCAACGTCTCACAGCGTCGCGCTGCGGCCTGGGCCCTTTTTGAGATGGGGAAAGCCGCGGCACCGGCGGCGCAAACACTGGCTTCGCTGCTTGAGGATCCCGACGTACGGGTGCCGGCACTGCGTGCCCTGGAAGCCATTGGGCCGGAGGCGGTGCTTGCCCTGCCTGAGCTCACGAAGTTGCTGGGACATCCAGATTTCTACATCCGTGTCGGCGCTATGCTGACCCTGGCAGAGATCGGTTGTCCGCTGGATAAACGGGAGATCAGCGGCAAGCGACTGCCTTCCGCCCATGCCGCTGTGGTAAGCGAATCGCTGGTCATTGCTTTTCTGGATGAATTCCCAACAATCGCCCATGAGGCCGCGGAGGTCATGGCTGCTTTCGGCTCCTTCGCCAGACCGGCGCTGCAGCCGGCGATTGAGATGCTCGACCATGCTGATCCGGGTCGTCAGATAGGTGCACTGCGCGTCATCACTGCACTGGGCCCGGATGCTGCGCCGGCGGTGCCAAAGCTCATCGAAATGCTTTCCGGACAATCGCAGGAAACCCGATGTATCGAGGCGCTGGCCGCGATCGGGCCAGTTGCTGCCGCCGCCATTGCAACGTTGGAACAACACGCCGCGAAGCAGACCGGGGCGGACCAATCGGCTTTGTATGCCCTGTGTTGTATCCGGGGTGACATTTCCGACTTCCGCAAACTGGTCGAGTTGCTCGAAGACGCGAACGTGGATGCTGCGACGAAAAAGCAGGTCGTCACGAGGCTCGATCAATTGGGTGCCAAGGCACAACCTGTTGCGGATGAAATCCGACGACTGCTCACGTCGGAGGCACCAGGCGATTGGCAGGATGGCTTAAAGTCATTTCTCGAAAACGTCGACACTGGCACCTCGCCGGGGGCTGTGTTTGATTAATGTGCCACGAGCAAGGTGCATGGTGGGAATGCCCCTGCGGAAACCATAACGGCGTTTCAATCTTCGGTTGCACTTGACCCGGATTCTTCCCTGACCATGCCCAAATTATTCGGTTTGCAGTTTGCCGTTTTTTTTGTTCCCATCACTTATTTACACAACCGTGCTACCTGAAAGTTTTTCCAAGCTTTACGGAATGTCGAAGACAAGTGGTTTGTCGGGATAGACGCCGTCGATGTCCCGTTGCCAGAAGTATATCCGTCGTTTGTCGAACAGCAGGCCGTTGGTGCGCAGTGTGTACTCGCCCAGACCCTGGTCCGGATGCAGCTTCTCACCGCCTTTATTCAGCCCCTTCGGCCATGGCGTGGTGAGGAGATCAAACACCTCCTGCACCGTTACGAATTCCTGGTTCATCAGTTTCCCCAGCATCTCCTCGGCGCGGTCGCAGGCGTTCCAGTAGGTCATGTCCGGGCCGTCCAGCGCTTGGTTGAAACGCTGCAGGTATTGTAGGCGCTTCTCGCGCGCATGCCGCCCCTGGGCCGTTGCCGGTTGGCGGAATGCCATGCCGCTGCAGTGGCTGCCGCCGGCGGTGCCCGGTTCAAACACATCAATGTAGTTGTAGCTACCTTTCTCGATTGCCACCGATCGCTTCTGATCGTCGTGCAGTACGATGTTCTGGCCGCCCCAAAACTGGCTGTAGCGTGTCAATAAATCGACGGCCCCGGGGACGTCGTCGCAGAGTTGATGGCACATGTCCGGGATTGGTAACGGGAAAATTTCCTCGGGTTCGTCGTCTATATGCAGGCCGGACCCAACGCCGTCCCAGATCAATCCTGTCGACATTCCCGCATTCTTGAACGGGTCGGGGTTCGGTTTCCAGAAGGTAATGGGATCGTCGACATTCTTGATATGCAGTGGCCCCTGATCCGTCTCCGGCAGGTAGACGACGCGACACTTCTCAGTTGTCGGACCGGCGTTCGCATAGCCGCGAAACATCAGATAATGCGCCAGACTGCGGTAGGCGGCCAGCTCGGCATCGGTGAGCGGAGCCGCGGCTTGTAATTCCCTGTCAACGGCCAGCACATGTTCGATCCACGGCTTGGCCTCCGGATACTGCGTGGTCGATGGGGTTCGTGCCAGCCGCTCGCGGTAAAATTGCTCGAGGCCCGCGAGGAGTTCGTCGGGGTCGATGAACGGTGAGTCCGCCACAGCCCGCTCTATACCGCCCGTGAGAAATTGGTGGCGATCGGCATTGATGTGGTCCGCCTCGTGGCGAGCGACGATGGCAGGGTCGGGCAGTTTGAATGACATTGGTGTGTAACTCTGGCTTGGATGAAAAAGAAAGACAGGTGGAAAGATCAGGAGGAAAAACGAAGAGGCACGGCCACGTCAACTTTTTTGCCTGATCTCTTGCATGAAGTATTTCCTCGCATTCCGGGTTGTCAATCTTTCGATATCCAGTATTCGTGTGTCGTGACAGGAACCATATACTCAACAGGACGCCAACGATGGAAGTAGACGCCAAACAGTTTCTCAAAGACGGCTTTCTCATTCTGCGCCAGGCAGTGGCTCCCGAGCGCCTGGATCATATGCGTCTCCTCGTGGAGTTGATGGTCGACAAGTCCAAGGCCATGTCGGTGACTGAACGGACAGCGGATGACCCCCTCGGCGGCGCCTGGTATGCCGGTGGTCAACCGCGGGTCGAAGTTCCGGTTGTGGTCGATGAGGATACCGCCGAATTCGTGGATTTTTGTCTGGAAGAGAACACCATGGGGGTGAGCCGGAAGATTTTGCAGGAATCGCGATGCGTTCTCTCGGGGATACAGGTTATGTGCAGTCCCATCATCGATTTCGGTCACACCGACTGGCACCGGGACAGCAGCGCCATCACGCAGGCACCGCTCTTCGGCCTGACGCAGGACCTGCTCGAAAACAAAACGGGCTACGTGCAGTGGAACATTGCCCTGTACGACGACGACGTGTTCTGGCTGTTGCCTGGCAGCCACGCCCGGGCAACCACAGAGTCGGAACGCCGACAACTGTTGCTGGATCCAACGGCGGCCTTGCCCGACGGGATGTGCGTCGACTTGAAGGCCGGTGACGCGGTCGTCTACTGCAACCTGAGCATGCACTGGGGATCGTACTACAGCAGCAAAATGCGCCGCACCATCCATCTCAGTTACCGTACCTTCGCCAGCGACATCTTTCCCTATTCCTACCAGGTCGGGTGGGGAAACGATCTGGCGTTCGCCCGGCATCTGTCGACCGCGGCACGATCGCATTTTGAGCAGGCTGCGCAGTGGTATGCCGAAGAACGAGATGTAATTGAAGGAACTCTGCGCGGTATTGTCGACAATGACCCGGCCGCATTTCGCGACAAACTTGCGGAATTGCACCGCGGCGAAAAACATCGGATGGTGACGGTCGTGCTGCTCTGCCGGATGATGGATGAGATTTGCCGTCTCAAGGCAGAGGAGACGGCAGTGTCGCCCAAAACATCCGGGGTCAGCCCACGGGTCGGTTACCTTTTCAGCGACCTCAGCGCGCGGTTTACAATGGAAGAGACCGATATCATGCGTCACCGTTTCGCGCCCCTGAACGAATTGCTACAGGCAGGCTATGACAAGGTACAGGAGCACTACACCAATGTGTATGCTGAACTGCGGCCTGATGCCGAACCACCCAGCTTCGAGTCGCGGCCGCTTAGACATTTTTATACAAACATGCCGGAGAACTTCGGGATCGATGAGTTCATCGCCAGTTGGAACTGATTCACCGCCGGCATCAGCATTGCCACGAGAATCGCGATGACGGCGATGACGAGAAGCAGTTCGATCAGGATGAACCCACTGTGCCTTCTATGAGGGGTCAATAAATTGTCGTCTCCAGCAGTCATGGGTTGCTTCGGTTTCTGCACTCAGCAAGACAGTGTTTGGCCATACCGCTGCACGATAGCCAGCCGTTCCGGCGTCAGGCGTGCGGCGAGTTCGGGCGACGGGGCATAGCCAAAACGATGGGCGACCGTGTTCTCCGTGTAGCGGGTCGCCAGCATGCGCCGCTGACCGGGATTAACGCGTGCAGCTGAGCCGTGCAGGACCGCGTCGTTAAAGAGCAATGCGTCGCCGGCTTTCAGGTGAACCTCGATGGCGCCCTCGAGGTTTTCGGTGGAGCCGAAATCCTGCCCGATGTCGTTCGCCGTTTCGGGATGCGGCAGGTCGGACTTGTGGCTGCCGGGAACAATGACCGTTGCACCGTCTCCCGGGCCGATATCGGTCAGCGGCACCAGCAGCGACAGCATCCAGCAGACCCACTCGTCTTTGTAGCGTCCGGAGCGATGAATATGGGTCACGGCGTGTCCGCCCGAATGCGGCCAAATGAAGGCGCCCGGCTCACGCACATTGATAAAAATTTCGTTGATATACGGCTTCCCGCTCTTGCCTATATAATGGCAGACCCGCTCGAACCAGGCAGATGATCGATCAAGCGCTCGAAAATTTCACCGCCCTCAATTATATCTTGGATGTTGACGCCGTCGACGACGCCATATGCCTGGGCATACATCTTGCCGTACTGATCGCCAGGTTGCAGCGGCGGCAGTTCGTCTATCCACGCATTGATGGCGGCAATATGGTCGGTGTCGAGTGCGTTGGGGATGATCGTGTAACCATGCAGGTCGAAGAAGTATTCTTCCGATGCGAAATTTTCGTGCAAGTTATCGCCCTGCGGTTGATTGGATGATGAAATATCTGTGTTGCAACGTTAATGTTCGTCACAGATAGGGCAAGATCAAGGGTCTCCGCCAGGCTTGGATGATGAGGCACTGGAGTATGCGTGCCGGAAATTCAGGATTCCTCAACTATCGTTGTGTAAGTCTGGGCATCGACGAACCAAAACCGGGAATTTATCAACATGCGCGTAATCGTCGTCGGCGGTACCGGCAACATCAGCACCGGCATCGTAAAGGCCCTGCTCGAATTCGGGCACGAGGTGGCTGTCTTTACCCGAGGGCAACGGCAGTCCCAGCTCCCCGATGGCGTCAGCTTTATCCACGGCGACCGACAGGACCGCGCCGCCTTCGAAGCGACGATGCAGGCGGGAGCATTCGATGCGGCCATTGACATGATCTCCTTCGACCGAGAAGATGCCGAGTCGGCTATCCGTGCCTTTCGCGGTATCCGGCATTACATCCATTGCTCGACCGTCTGCACTTACGGCGGGCCACTGTCCGAACTGCCGGCCACTGAATCATGCGAACTTCGCCCAATCAAGGACTATGGCCGCGGCAAAGTTGCTGCCGATGACCTCCTGCTACAAGCCCATGCCGATGGCGTCATGCCCGTGACTATCATGAAGCCGGCACACACTTTCGGGCCGAGCTGGTCGGTCTTGCGACAACTTGGCTCCGATGGCGCCTGGCTGGACCGCGCGAGGAAGGGGAAACCGATCATCGTCAGTGGTGACGGTACCAACCTCTGGTCTGTTTGCTCCAGTGACGATGCCGGCCTGGGTTTCGCCGGTGCCGTGGGACGAGAGGCGTGCTTCGGCCAGATCTACAACATCACCCACCCGGAATTCATGACCTGGGACGAGTATCACACCCGAGCCGCGGCAGCCATTGGCTGCTCGATCGAAATCGTTCACGTGCCCGCCGAGGTGCTGCTCGATGTCGTACCCGACCACTGCGGGTTGCTCGAAAGCCAGACGCAGTGGCATCAGTACTACGACGTCGGCAAACTTATGCGCGATGTGCCGGAGTTCCGTCCGCAGAGGTCATTCGAAGAAGCCGTGCTTGCCTGTTGTGAAGCTGAAGCCGAACGGGGCATTTCCGAAAACAGCGATGACTCGACCTGGGAAGACGAAATTATCGCGGCACAGCGGGATATGGCATGCAAGCTGAAATCGCGGGAAAATAAATGACATTCGACAACAAAACAATCGAACTATTGGCAATCGATCATTCCTGATCGATTACGAGAGGGAGCCTACGAAGTCGGCCTGTCCAATTTTCGATGGCCATTCGACGTGACCAGCTCGTCGGGCATGTGAGAGGTGTCGCCGACTTGTCCCACCCCGGTTGTCCAATCCCGGTTCACTGTGTAAGTGGAGAGACAGCAGTTCCAATAGTGCGGCAGATCTTCAAGATATGCGTCCCTGTCCGCTTTCGGAATAAAAAGGTTGATGCCCGAGATCACGGTTGCACCGTGTCCAACGAAGAGAAACTCACCTTCTGAGTATTGCTGCAGCATCGTTTCGACGAAACGTTCCAGTCGGTTCACAGTGGCACCGAGATCCTCCGGGCCTTCCACCAGCCAGGGGCACTCCAGTTCGGCCGTTGCCGGGACGTTGGCGTATGTTTTCCGTATTTCGTCAAGCGTCAGACTTCTGAAATCAGGACGTCCCGGATTCAACAGATGTTCCTGGAGCAGCGGTTCCGGAAAGAGATCGGAGCCGGTAACTGCCGCGAAGATACTTGCAGTTTCGAACGTTCGGCGGTAAGGCGAGCTGTATATCGTTCCACGGAAGTTTTCCGCAGAAAGCCGTTGTCCAAGCATTTCAGCCTGCTTCATTCCAAGGCTTGAAAGGCCCGGGTCATCCTCAGAGTATTCCGGGTAACCGGACTGGTCCTCTGATACTTGGCCCGGCTGACCATGGCGCGTAATGTGAATTGTGAGCATGTGAATCCTCCCCTTCACTTTATCTATTAATCATGATTTTTCACCTTAAGCGGGAATAGAGGTAAAAGGTTGGGAATTGAGATTGGGGGACTAAAGTCCAGTAGTTTATGAACTGTGTCTGGAACCCTTTTTTGCGGTGGGGTGTGAAAAGATGAAAAGTGAAAAGAAGTGGAGGCCGGTGAAGGTTGCGGCATCGTTCGGCATATTCCTGTTT
>CAUZJQ010000069.1:0-17095 GCA_963580095.1 Lentisphaeria bacterium
CATCCTCGCCCTACGTTCGCGAAAGTTTGGGGTGCACTCTGGGTTACACCGGTCCGATCTGCTGCGACATGCCCCGGGGGGGGGCTGGGGGCGTATCATTTCAGACTGCCCCCTCGCCGCGCCCACGGTCAGAAGGGTTATACGAAACAGTGCGGAGGAGGTCTGGCAGACCTGACCTCCGACCCGGCCAAGATGCAATAGCTCAAGCGATGGAGCCGGGCATATCTGATCCACTGGAAGAATATGCATACCAGCCCCACAAGGGAACTGCCGCCCACTGTGGATTTGCGCAGTCGGTCAGCCATAGCAGTGAGCCGGATCAGCAGCTATAGTATTGCTCGGTCAGTTCACTATCCTCAAATCCAAAAACGTGAAAGTGGAACTCCACATACGTTGACGGGTCTCAACGTGGAATTTGTTCTGAACACCGATTACCCGCCTACGGGTAATAATCCGGGATGATGTCCCCATGCTCAAATGGCTGTTAAAAAAACTGTTCGGATCCAAAAACGAACGTTTGGTCAAGCGGATGCTGCCGCTGGTGCGGCAGATCAACCTTTACGAAGAGGAATACCAGAAACTCTCCGACGACGATCTGCGCGCCAAGACTGTTGAATTCCGGGAACGCCTGAGCAACGGCGAAACCACCGACGACCTGCTGCCGGAAGCGTTTGCCGCTGTCAAGAACACGTGCCGCCGCATGGTCGGCACCATGTTCGACGTCACCGGACAGGATATCGAATGGGAGATGATCCCTTACGACGTCCAGCTCATCGGCGGCATTGCTCTGCACCAGGCTACCATTGCGGAAATGCAGACCGGGGAAGGCAAAACTCTGGTTGCGGTTCTGCCGCTCTACCTCAACGCGCTGACCGGCAATAACTGCCAACTGATCACCGTCAACGATTACCTCGCCCGGCGCGACGCCGAATGGGTCGGGTCTGTGCTCGTCTGGCTCGGGCTCACTGTAGGCTGTATTCAGAACAACATGGCCCCGGCCAAACGCCGAGAACAGTACAATTGTGATGTCACCTACGGCACCAGCAGCGAGTTCGGCTTCGACTACCTCCGGGACATGGGCATGGCCTCAGACCCCGATCAGTTGGTGCAGCGCGATTACTTCTATGTCATCATCGACGAGATCGACAGTATCCTCATCGATGAAGCCCGCACGCCGCTGATCATTTCGGGACCCAGCGCTGTGTCGACCCATCGTTATGACAAACTCAAACCCGATGTCGAACAGCTGCACAAGCAGCAGTACCAGCTCTGCACGCGGTTGATCAACGATGCCAAAAAGGTGATCCTCGACGAAAACAGCGATCCCAACGATGTCGAAGACGCCTACATGGATGCCTTCAAAGTCAGACTCGGCATGCCCAAGCACAAGCAGCTCATGCGTCTCCTCGAGGACCCGGGACACCTGCGTCACATAGAGAAACTCGAATTGCAGGTACGCAGCGACCAGAATCGGGCGTTGTTCCAGGAGATCAAAGAAACGCTGTTCTTCATGATCGACGAGCGTGCCGGTGATGCCGATCTCAGCGAACTCGGGCGCAGTACCTTGTTTCCCGATGACCCCGATGCGTTCATGCTGCCCGACCTGGCCACCGACTTCCAGGAGATCGAGAGCGACGAGTCGCTGGCAGACGAGGAGAAAATCGAGCGGCGCAAACAACGCCAAACCCTCTTCGACGAACGCAGCGAGATGATCCACAACATCTCCCAGCTCCTGCGCGCCTACAGCCTCTTCGAGCGCGACGAACGGTACATCGTCCAAGACAACAAAGTGATTATCGTCGATGAAAACACCGGCCGCGCCATGCCCGGCCGCCGCTTCAACGAAGGGTTGCACCAAGCGCTGGAAGCCAAGGAAGGTGTTGAAATCGAGCGAGAGACCCAGACCCTGGCGACGGTGACGGTCCAGAACTATTTCCGCATGTACGAGAAGCTCGCCGGCATGACCGGTACCGCCGATACCGAGGCGATGGAGTTCAAGGAAATTTACAATCTTAACGTCCTCGTCGTGCCGACCAATCGCGAGTGCGTCCGCAACGATTGCAACGACCTCATCTTCAAGACCCAGCGGGAGAAGTACGCAGCGATCATTCGCGAAATCAAGGAATGTAATGAACAGGGGCAACCGGTTCTGCTTGGTACTATTTCCGTCGAGGTCTCCGAGAAACTCAGCCGCATGCTGCGGGCTGATCAGATTTCCCACAACGTCCTGAACGCCAAGAACCACCTGCACGAAGCGGAGATCGTCGCGCGCGCCGGCCAGTACAACGCCGTCACGATTGCCACGAACATGGCGGGCCGCGGCACCGATATCCGCCTGGGCGAAGGCGTCAAGGAAGCTGGCGGCCTGCATGTCATCGGCAGTGAGCGCCATGATTCGCGCCGCATCGACCGGCAGTTGCGCGGCCGTTGTGCGCGCCAGGGCGATCCGGGTTCCTCGCGATTTTACATTTCCCTGCAGGATAACCTCATGCGCCTGTTCGGCTCCGACCGTATCGCCAAGCTTATGGATCGCTTTGGTATGGAGGACGGTGAGGAGTTGTCGCATCCGCTGCTCAACCGGTCGGTAGAAGGGGCGCAGCGCAAGATCGAGCAACGCCACTTCGCCCAGCGCAAACAGGTGCTCAAATTCGACGACGTCATGAACAAGCAGCGCGAAGTGATCTACAACCGGCGCTATGAAATTCTTAAGTCCGATAATGCTCAGGAACTTCTTTTCGACTATGTCGACGACGTTTTGTACAGCCGCATGGAACACTGTGAGTCAGAAGCTTTGCATCTCGATGAGGACAGCCCGTTCGATAGCATGCAAATGTTGAACTGGCTGAACACGACGCTGCCAATCGCCTTTGTCGAGGAAGACCTCAAAGTGGAGGGCAAGTATGACCGCGAGCAGATTATCTCGCGCCTGGCTGGCAAAGTCGAGATTGCCTACAACGCCAAGGTTCGCGACCAGACGCCAGAGGACCGCATCCGCAACGGGCGGCACATTATGCTCAGCGCCCACGACGAGCAGTGGCAGGTGCACTTATTTGCGATGGATGCGCTGCAGGAAGGTATTTACCAATGGTCCCACGCACAGCGCGACCCGGTTGTCGAGTACAAGCGCGAAGCGTTCGAAATGTTTGGCGGTTTACTCAACCAGATCACTGAGAAAATTTGTAGCAACATGTTCCGCTCGACCATGAGCATTGAGTCATTCCGGGAATTGCTGGCGTCCCTGCCGCAGCAGGAAGTACATCGCATGCTTGGCCAGTTCGATGGCGGCCAGGGTCCAGTTCAGACCGGGAGCGACAGCAGTCCGGGCGAGGCGCCGATGCCACGTCCCAAGCCGGCGCCGATTCGGCGCCAGGTGGCCAAGGTCGGCCGTAACGAACCGTGTCCCTGTGGCAGCGGAAAAAAGTACAAAAAATGCTGCGGCCGCGCCCAGAGCAGTGCAACAGAGCCCGTCGAAAAAGCGTCATAATCGCCCCCTCCTCCCAGTCCCCTGTTCTGCCGCCCAGAGTACGGATCGACCTTGTTCAACTAACAGTCTTATATTCAGTAGGTTATGTCTGTCTATATCCGCTGATGCAAAGGGCGACCGCAAGCACTGGATGTTTCTTGACGCCCGAGCGTTTGACTATTGATCAAATACGCATAAAATACCCCGCATAGACGCGGAGGGTTTTCCTCGGTGGTCTATTCAACACAGGGCGTTGCCCTTTACATATACATTCAGTTGCAAATCATCTGATGACCAACTGGACCAACGACAAGCTGAACATGTATCCCATGCTGGGTATTTTGACCGATCATATACGCCAACTACCACCCCACAACTCTCGACAGCGCCGGATGGACGTCGCGGACGGACTTTTTGCGGAATTCGCAACATGTTCTATGCCAAGCCATTACCATGCAGAATGCGTCGCGAAATGGGACACTTGAGCGCATGATAATGCGGAACAGACAACTAACCAGGTATCCTGTCGGACCTGCACGACACCGGATAGTATCTGCCCGCACCGGCTGACCCCGGCCGATTGATATACCCGCTGTTTGCGGGGCTTTACATGTGATGTTGTCGTTCGTCCGGCAGTCATCGGTGTTGAGGATAACACCGACATGTTGTTCGAAGACACAACTGCTTCGGCAGTCCCATTGCCGTTAGCCAATGCCCCGTTGGCGGTGCGCCTGCGTCCGACCACTTTCGACGAGTACGTCGGTCAGGATCACATCATTGGCAGCGGCCGCCAGTTGCGTCGCGCCATCGAAGCGGACCGCTTCACTTCGATCATCCTCTATGGGCCGCCCGGCGTCGGCAAGACGACTCTTGCCGAGCTCATCGCAACCGTCACAGAAGCGCAATTCGACCGGCTTTCGGCAGTCACCGCGACCGTGAAGGATGCGCGGGCCAGTATCGATCAGGCACATTACCGCCAGCAGGTTCAGGATCGTCGCACGGTTCTGTTTCTAGACGAGATCCATCGCTTCAACAAGGCACAGCAGGATGTGCTGCTGCCGGCGGTGGAGGATGGCACAATCCGATTGATCGGGGCGACGACCGAAAACCCCTTCTTTTACATCGTCGGCCCGTTGGTTTCGCGCGCCCAGGTTTTTCAGTTGCGGGCACTGGCGCCGTCCGACATTACCAGCCTGCTGATGCGCGCCTGCGACGATGACCGCGCCTTTCCGGGTCGTCGCATCGAGATCGACGACGATGCTCTGGACTTCTGGTGCCAGGCCTGCGAAGGCGATGCACGGCGGGCGTTGACGGCCTTCGAGATCGCTGTGCTGACGACTGAACCGGACTCGCAATCGGGCATCATATCAATTGACTGCGAGATCGCCCAGGAGTCGCTGCAGCAGAAGGCGGTGACCTACGGCGACGACGGGCATTACGATACGATCAGTGCATTTATCAAGAGCATGCGCGGCAGCGACCCCGATGCTGCGGTGTACTGGCTGGCAAAAATGCTCGAGGCAGGAGAAGATCCGGCTTTCATTGCCCGGCGCATCGTCATTTTCGCATCGGAAGACGTTGGCAATGCCGATCCGCGGGCGATCAACGTTGCAGTCAGCGCAATGCAGGCGGTACACATGATCGGCATGCCGGAGGCCCGTATCATTTTGTCACAGGCCTGCACCTACTGTGCAACGGCGCCGAAGAGCAACGCAGCCTACGTTGCGATCGACAAGGCAATCGCGGATGTACGGGAGAATCGCGTGCAGCCGGTGCCGGAGTATTTGCGTGACGCCCACTACAAAGGCGCCAAATGCCTGGGCCATGGCCAGGACTACGACTATCCGCACAACGCCCCGGAGGCGCTTGCCGACCAGACCTACCTGACGGTGGAGGCGACTTACTATGAACCGGTAAATCGCGGCTATGAACAGCGAATTCGTGAACGCCTGGACTACTGGGCATCACTGAAGGGACAAAGGAAAGAGAACGAAATTGACAAAGGACAAACAAACCTGGCGTCATGAGATGGCGGCACGGCTGCAGGAAGTGCCCGCGACGACGCGCGACAGCACAAGCGAAGCAACCTGCCGGCGCCTGACGGCGATGCGGGAGGTGCAGCGCGGACCGCTGGCAGCCTATGCCGCGACGGCTATGGAGATCGCGCTGGAAGCAGTGATCGCGGCTGCCTGGCGCCGCGGGCAGGCCGTGTATCTGCCACGCTGGCATAGGGAGCATCGATCTTACGAAATGGTCAGCGTCGCCGCGGAGACAAAGCTACGAACCGGGCGGATGGGTATTTCCGAACCACCGGCAGGGCTCGGTGCTATCGATGACGCAACGCGTCGCCGCGATCTGGTATGGCTGGTGCCCGGGCTGGCCTTTGATCGGAGCGGAACGCGACTGGGGCACGGCGGCGGTCACTATGACCGGCTACTGCGTGGCGTCACCGGTTTGCGCATCGCGATTGCCTACGACTGGCAGATCGTGACCGAATTGCCGCGACAGGCACACGATGTGCCGGTGTCCCGGTTGGTCACGGACACACAGGTTATTGAATTTGAGAGTGCTTGAGTTGATCGAAAAACTGAACAAAGAAGGAGCATGATGCCACAGCAAATTATTGCAGCCATAGTCGCTGTTGCCGGTGTAATCATCGGTTACATCGTTTGCAACATACTGAACCGGAAGTCAGGCAAGGCCGCCAATGTGTTGGCCGACAACCTAAAGAAGCAAGCGGATCGCGATGCTACGCGCATTCTCAAGGAGGCAGAGATCACTGCCAAGGACGAGCGTATCAAAATTCGCGAGGAATTCGAGAAATCAACGAAGGAGACCCGTCTAGAATTGTCCCGGTCCCAGAACCAGTTGAAAGACCGGGAGGTCGATATCGACCGCAAGATGGACCTCATGCAGATGCGCGGCGAAACGGTCGACAAGCGAGAGCTTGCCTGTCTCGACCATGAGAATAAAGTGCAGCGGAAATCGGCGTCCCTCGACGAGATGATCACGAAGGAAGTGATCCAGCTCGAAGCAATCGGCGCCATGACCCGCGACCAGGCGCGTGTGCAACTCATGCAGCGGCTGGAGAAAGAGTTGATAACCGAGCGCGCCACCATGATTCGCCGATACTCGGAGGAAACCAAACACACCTGTGACGAGGAATCGCAGAAACTACTGATCCAGGCGATGCAGCGATACGCCGGTGAGTGCGCGTACGACCGCACGACCGCAACCATCCCGTTGCCGTCGGACGAGATGAAGGGCCGCATCATCGGGCGCGAAGGCCGCAACATCCGTGTGTTCGAGGCGGCGACCGGGGTCAATGTTCTGATCGATGATACGCCGTCTGCGGTGGTCATTACCTGTTTCGATCCGGTGCGGCGTGAAGTGGCGCGGATGGCGCTGGAGCGGCTTGTCGAGGACGGCCGTATCCACCCGACACGGGTCGAGGAGGTGGTCGAGAAGGCCAGGGAGGACATCAACAAAGAGATCATCAAGGCCGGTGAAGACGCGTTGCACGCAGCCAAGGTTACGGATGTGAAGCATCAGGTTGTCGAAGTCCTTGGGCGCCTGCGTTTCCGCTACAGTTATTCGCAGAACGTTCTGCAGCATTCGATCGAAGTGGCGTCGCTGATGGCGATGATTGCCGCGGAACTGGACCTCGACGTCGAGAAGGCCAAGCGCATGGGACTGTTCCACGACATCGGCAAAGCTCTCGATCATGACATCGAGGGTTCGCACGCCTTGATCGGCATGGAGTTCCTCAAGCGTGCCAACGAGGATAAGGACGTGCTCAACGGCGTTGGCTGTCACCACGACGAGATTCCGTCAGAATCGTCACTGGCGAGTCTAGTCAGCGTCTGTGACGCGCTCAGTGCCAGCCGTCCGGGGGCACGCTCCGAGACCACAGAGTTCTACATCAAGCGGCTGGAGCAACTCGAGGAGATCGGTAACAGCTACGAGGGTGTTGACGCCTGCTACGCGGTCCAGGCTGGCCGCGAAATCCGCGTCATTGTCGAGCCGGAGAAGGTCAACGAGCTCGAAGCCATCGTCATGTCCCGCGAATTGGCGCAGCGTATCGAATCGGAAATGCAGTATCCCGGCCAGATCAAAGTGTGTGTTGTCCGTGAGACCCGTGCCGTGGAATATGCCAAGTGAATCAGCCAGCCTCCGCCGTTGCCGGCTGACAGCGGTGGCGATTCTGGCGGTCTTCACAGTCGCCGGTGCAGTTGCGGACTCCGCCGAGTTCGCCAGCAATGTGCGCACGCAGATGGCGGCGATCCTCTACCTTGCCGGTGCGATCGAGCCGGCGACGGAAAAGGAGGATCGCGAGTCGCGCCGGGTGCAGCGGCAGCGGCACAAGGAACTGGCAGCCTGGTTCGACAGCAAGAACCGTGATATCAGCCTCAGGAACTGCACGTCCGAGCAGGATAAGGCAAACTACGGCATCTTCCGCACGGCGATGGCGAACAAGGAATTTCTGGCACTGAAATTCAAGCGCCGGCGCCGCTTCACCCGGAAGATCAATGATCATTTTGCGGCGTTTGAAACGCACTTCGACGACGCGCTGTCTGCACTCGTGGCCCCTTCAGCGACAGGCTCGGCGGCGCTCGAAGCGCACTTCTCCGAGCGCCTGCAGATTCCGGTCCAGCTCAGCCTGCGGTATTTCGGCCGCACGAATTCAACGACGTTTGCGGCGATGTACCACCCGCGGTCCCACAATATTTATATGAACCTCAATTACATGATCAGCTACCCGGCGCAATTCGTCGACTCCATCGAGCATGAGCTCTGGCATCATCTGCTGCCAATCGTGGCTCGTGAGAATGTTGTCGACAACATCTGGTGGGAAGGCTTCAACGAGGCCACGTGCGAACTCTGGAGCACGGCGTTGTATGACCGGATCGAGCGCCCGGCGGTGGGACCATCGGACAGCATCGAGTACCCTGTACAGACTGCGTTTGCTTCACTGTTTCTCGATGTTGACCGGCGTCGGACGCTGGAATTTCTGGCGGCGGTAATAGATGCCGGACAATTTCGAGACGCGCTGGCAGACAGTGAACTTGGTGCCGCGCTGGTCGAACTCATGCAGGAGCCGCATTTTGCCCGGGATGGACAAAAGCGGGTGACTGACATGCTGTCGGACTGGGGCTGGAAGGAAGACGACGGCAGCCTGATCGACATTTCAAAATACGTTGACGGCGATCGCCTCGAGCGCCGCGCCATGTCGGGTGCGTTTCTCTACAACAAGGAAATGTTCGTTGACCTGATCCAGGCGATCACAGTGTGCAAACTGCAGGACTTGCGTCAACGCGTGCCGACATCACGGATCCTGCATGGCCTGTCACTGCCGGATCACCTGAGGAAAAACGTCGCGGACATTCTCGAGTATGTCGACTTCCCATACCACCAGCACGGCAAGTGGTAGGCATGTCCGGCTGCACCCCGTTACTTCATCGTCACTGATTCAACCAGCAGGAAGTTGCCGTTTTTGCAGTCGCCGGCGACGAGGTAGTGGAGATATCCGGGGCAGCAGGAAGTGTCGATGCTGCGGAAACTCAGGCCGTATTGGCATTTGTGGACACCGGTGGCAGTGCGCAATACACCGGCATCGACAAATTCTGTAACGGTCTCATCAGCTGCGCAAGTGACTGTGATTGCAAAGATTGCAAAGACAGCAAGTGAGTTTCATGCAGACGCGATGACCTTCGCATTGGTCGTTGAACGGATCAGAACTTGGCGTTGTGCGGCGTCCGCGGGAAGGGAATGACGTCGCGGATGTTGGCCATGCCGGTGGCGAATTGGACGACCCGCTCGAAGCCCAGGCCGAAGCCGGCATGCGGCACGGACCCGAATCGGCGCAGGTCAACGTACCACGAGTATTCGTCTTCATCCATGCCGAGCTCGTGCATGCGTTCGAGCAGGACGTCGAGTCGCTCCTCGCGCTGGCTGCCGCCGATGATTTCGCCAATCTTGGGCAGCAGCACATCCATGGCGGCGACGGTTTTGCCGTCGTCGTTGCAGCGCATATAGAAGGGCTTGAGCGTGCGCGGGTAGTCGGTCACTACGACCGGCTGGCTGAAGGCGGTTTCAGTAAGGTAGCGCTCATGCTCGGTCTGCAGATCGATGCCCCAGGAGACTGGAAACTCGAAGCCGGCGTCGGCTTTCTCGAGCAATTCGATTGCTTCGCTGTACGGCAGTCGATGGAAGGGCGTGTCGACGATATGCGACAGTGTTTCGATGACCGTCTTGTCAATGCGCTTATTGAAGAAGGCAAGGTCTTCTTCGCACTCGTTCAAAACTGCCTTGAACAGGTATTTAAGGTATTCCTCAGCCAGATCGACGTCGCCGGCGAGATCGCAGAAGGCGACTTCCGGTTCGACCATCCAAAATTCCGCCAGATGCCGCGGGGTGTTCGAGTTTTCCGCGCGGAAAGTCGGGCCGAAGGTATAAACTCGCGAGACCCCGCAGGCATATGCCTCGGCTTCGAGTTGACCGCTGACAGTGAGGCTGGCGGCTTCGCTGAAAAAGTCCTGGCTGTAGTCGACATTGCCCTGCTGGTCACGCGGGAGTTTGTCCGGGTCGAGCGTCGAGACACGAAACATCTGGCCGGCACCCTCGCAGTCACTGCAGGTGATGATCGGCGTGTTCAGATACAGGAACTTCCGTTCCTGAAAGAAGCGGTGGGTCGCGAAGCTGAGCGTATTGCGGACCCGTGCGACGGCGCCGAAGGTGTTGGTCCGGACCCGCAGGTGCGCGGCTTCCCGCAGTCGCTCGAGGGAGACCCTTTGTTTCTGCAACGGATAACTGAGAATATCGCAGAAGCCGTGAACGTGGATTTCGGTAGCCTTCATCTCGACGGCCTGCTCCTGGCCCTCTGAGCCTGTGAGCACGCCAGTGGCGCGGATGGCGCTGCCAGGATGGAGCTTGACGATCGCGTTCTCATAGTTGGGCAAATCAGCATCCGCGATGACCTGGAGATTGGCCATGCAGGAGCCGTCGTTGATTTCGATGAAGGAAAAGCCACCCTTCGAATCGCGGCGGGTACGGACCCAGCCATCGACGCTGCAGGTGGCATCAAGTGTCGGTGTCGCAAGGAGATCGGCTATTCTGAGGTTTGGCATCGTGGGAAATTCCGCGTTCGGTTACTTGTACTTGTGCTTGCGCTTGCTGCCGAGCAGCCGTCGCGAGTTGGTGCGTTTTCCAGCGGTCGACTTATTGCCGACTCGGGCTGGGCGATTGTTCAGGAGACGCGACATGGAGCGGCTCACTTCGTCGATCATCTGGCGTTCGCTGTCGATGATGGCGTTGTCATCGGGTGGTTGGAGCCACGCGGCGATACGTCCGACAAGTCCGCCGCGCTGCCGCAGGCGATGAAGGCGCTGGCAGACATGGGCGAGTTGTTGAGGCGGGTTGCGGCAACTGCCGAGTCGCAAGCACCGCCGATAATGCCTGGCGGCGCATCCCGGCATCTTTTTGCGCTCGGCACAGCGCGCCAGGTAGTAGTGGTACAGGATATTCGAAGAACTGACGCGTACCAGGCGGATGAGGAGTCGGTAGGCATGGTTGACGTGATTCTCGTAGAAAGCGGTCTTCGCCTCGCGGAAAATGACGAAGTTCTCCGTCGACTCGAGGTCGCGCATGAATGTCTGGAACGTGGCGAATAGTGGCACGTCGTTGCCGACGATCAGTTCTTCGAGTATATCGTCGGCGTGGGTGTCCATGATCGAGCTGTGGGCGGTGGGCTGCCAGTTGTGTTCGAGGTCGATCGGGGCGCCTTTCGAAGCCTGCAGTGTGGCGTCGTACTGCTGGCGTTTGTGCGGGTCGGAGAGCACTTCGAAAGCCAGGACCAGCAGCTTGAACTGTTCTTCCATGGCGACGCTGCCCTCATGCAGGTCCGGATGGCACTCCTTGGCACGCTGGAAATACTGTTTCTTGAGCTCCCGGAAGGAGGCCGAGGAACTGGTACCGAGGACATGATAGTAGTTCAGTGCGGCTGGCATAGTGAGGAAAAGGAGTGATGGCGGTGGCGGGGATCCCGTTCAAGCGCTATCTAAGTTATTTCACGAACACGGGTTTGTCACTGCCTTTTCGGAACTTACGCTCGAGTAGCCCCTGTGGCCCCGATGCACGGCAAGGCTTGCAAAATAAGCCGCTTTGCATAGATTAGAAATTCATAGCCTGACAGTTGTTTAGGTCCAGACAAGCGAGCGTTTTTTCAACCCAAACCCGAGACGGTCGTCGCAAATCCGTTTCCTGTGGACTCTTCTATTCTCACCCCAATCCATGAGTTCATGTCGAAGTACGCCGATGAAGGGCTGACTTTCGACGATGTTTCCTTCTGCACGAAGTATGCGGATTTTATGCCGGAGCAGGCATCGGTAAAATCGCGCTTCAGCCGGTCGATACAGATCAACGTGCCGTTCGTCAGCGCTGCAATGGATACAGTGACCGAAGCTGACACGGCAATCGCGATGGCCCGGGCCGGCGGCATCGGCGTCGTGCACCGCAACCTCGATGGTGAGCGACAAGCCGAGGAAGTGCGCCGCGTCAAGAACTTCCTGCACGGCCTGATCGAGGATCCGGTTGTCTTCCGTCACGATATTCTGGTATCAGACGTGGTACGCGAGACGGAAGAGCGCAACTACACGTTTTCCGGCTTTCCAATCGTCAACGATGACGACCGGCTGTGCGGCATTCTGACAGCCCGCGACGTCAAGTTTCTGAGCGAACACGATGTGCCGGTATCGGAAGTCATGTCGTTGCAGCCGATCACCGCGCCACAAGGCACATCACTGACCGATGCCTACGAGATCATGACAAGAGAAAAGGTCGGCAAACTGCCGATCGTCGATGACGTCGGCAATCTTCTCGGGCTTTACAGCTTCGCCGATGTCAAGAGCCTGATTTCCAATATCGACTCGCGCATCAACCGTGACGAAC
This sequence comes from Lentisphaeria bacterium, assembly GCA_963580095.1. GTDB lineage: Bacteria > Verrucomicrobiota > Lentisphaeria > JABSQK01 > CAJWLW01 > CAJWLW01. The sequence continues at coordinate 12,410 of CAUZJQ010000069.1, forward strand.
AGCATCAGTTGCGGGTTGCGGCTGCAATCGGGCCGCATGACTACGAGCGCGTCGAACTTCTGGTTGAGGCCGGGGTGGATGCGGTCGTGATCGATACCGCCCACGGCCATACGGAAAACGTCATCGCCACAGTGCGCGAGCTCAAGAAAACACTGTCCGGTGTAGACGTGGTGGCGGGCAACATTGCCACGGGCGAGGCGGCCAAGGATCTGGCCGATGCCGGCGCTGATGCTGTCAAAGTCGGTATCGGCCCCGGTTCGATCTGCACGACTCGCGTTATTGCAGGCGTCGGCGTACCGCAACTCAGCGCGGTGTATCGCGTCGCCAGCGCACTGCCGGACGATGTTCCGGTGATTGCCGACGGAGGCATCCGCCATTCCGGCGATGTGCCGAAGGTGCTGGCAGTGGGTGGCGACTCGGTGATGATGGGCTCGGCCCTGGCCGGGACACAGGAGAGCCCGGGCGAAAAGATCCTGCACCAGGGCCGGACCTATGTGGTCTACCGCGGCATGGGCAGTATCGAAGCGATGAAGGCCAGCAGCAGCAGCCGTGAGCGCTACAGCCATGGCGATGTGGAGGATCCCGACAAACTGGTGCCACAAGGCGTCGAAGGCCTGGTGCAGTATCGCGGCACACTCGATCATGTATTGAACCAGTTCATCGGCGGGTTGCAGGCATCGCTCGGCTATTGCGGCGCCCGCACGATTCCGGACCTGCAGCGGACGGGCGAGTTTGTCCGCCTGAGTTTCGCCGGCCTGCGTGAAGGCCATGCGCACGACATCAAGATTATTAAGGACGCGCCCAACTATCGCTCCGGCGAGTAACGACGCCCGACTCGGAAACATTGGGGCACGGCCCCAACCGCTGTCGGAGACTAACAGAACGGCACAGCAGACGATGAATCCTTTGTTTCTTTGGGGCCTGGTGATCGCGGCAGTCGCCGTGATACTGGTGCTTTGTGTATTCGTGCCGTATCTCGGCATCTGGATAAATGCCCGCGCTTCGAATGCCGAAGTCGCACTCATCCAGTTGCCATTGATGCGGATACGCCTGCAACATCCGATCACTCCGGGCTTTATCGTCGCCAACTTAATCGCTTTGACTCAGGCAGGCATTGAGATTGACATTTCCGACCTGGAAGCACACGTGCTAGCCGGCGGCAATCTGTCTGACGTGACCGAGGCGACGATCGCTGCCGATCGTGCGGACTTGGGTATGGATTTTCGGCAGATTGCCGCGATCGATCTAGCCGGCCGCGACGTTATGGATGCGGTCAACACCAGCGTCAATCCCCGTACTCTGGAATGCCCGGCGGCGGGAACCAACCAGATTCAAGGCGTAGCCCGTGACGGGATTCGCCTCGGGGCGAAGGTGCGGATCACGGTGCGAACCAACCTCAATCGTCTGGTTGGTGGCGCCACAGCACAAACGATCATTGCGCGGGTCGGCGAAGGCATTGTCGCGGCAATCGGCAAAGTCGATTCGCACAAACAGATTCTTGAGAAGCCGGAAACTATCTCCGCTTATATTCTCCAGCGCGGTCTCGACAGCGGAACCGCCTATGAGATTCTGTCGGTCGATGTTTACCACATCGAGATTGTCGACAATGTCGGGGCGCGACTGCAGGAAGAACAGGCAGCCGCTGACGAGCAAATGGCACAGGCGCGTGCCGAGATGCGGCGGGCGGCAGCAGTGGCCCGTGAGCGAGAAATGCACTCACGGGTGACAGAGATGACCTCGCAGGTGACGGCGGCGGAGGCTTCTGTGCCAAAGGCTATGGCAGACGCTTATTCCGGCGGACGCATCTGGCGCAGTCCGCGGCCGGTCGGCGGCGGCTTTCAGCGTCGCCTTTGGGACTGTTGGGAAGACGTTTGACCAAAATAGACGACCTGCCGATAGAGCCAGAAAATACGCGAATCTGATTGGAATCATATGCATGCTGCGGTACCTTTGCCGTCCAACCTGTAATCACGGGAGATTTGGCGGTGTCGCCTACGGCAGGCTATCCCCGTTACAAACAATTTGTGTAAGCCACCCCAGGCTCACACCACAAAGGAGACTGTCAATGCGAATTTTTATGATTGCCCTGATGCTGGCAGCCTTGACGGGTTGGGCGCAGAGGCTCGACGATCAACTCGACATTCGCATCACCGATATGAAAATGTCAAAGTCGAAAACCCCGAATTCGGTACCAGCCATAGCTGGTGTGCCACCAGACACCAAGACCGAGTTTTTGCGGGTGGACGTCGAATACGAAGTGGCCATCGCCAAAGGTGCCAAAATAAGGGCAAGCCAGCAGGACGACCTATGGCTCAGCGAATGTATTTTCGCTTGGAAAGTCGTGCTGTGTGGAGAAAACGAAAGGGGGGATGTCTCCGAGCAGAACTCTATTCGAATGTCCAAGCTCGTGACTTACGGCAACGTCGAAATCGGACCTGGGCATCGGGCCGTGATTTTCATAGAGCCGCGCATGTACAACCGTTTCAAGCACCGGTTGATCGACCACGGCAAGGGAATATTTGTCGAATTGTCGGCATCGATCGGCGGCAAGACCCGGGCAAAGGGCTGGATGCGCGGGAGCAAGGCGACGTTCCGGTCGAGCGAGGCTAAGAAGTTTTTTCCAAGGACCCGCTCGAAGCAGACGTGGTTCTCCTCGGAAAATGTGTCGGAGTCATCCTTCGGATTGTTGAGCAAGGCGGAAACCCCATGGCGCGATTCATCCCTGGGCGCCTTCGAATACATCATCGAGTACGAATGACTTTTGCAACGCCCTGCTCCGGTTGCAGACCGTAATCCGTCGAAGCCCGAGAGACGCGAAGGGCTCTAAATAAGAAGGACAGTCAGGCATATGGCAAAAACCGATCAAGTACTGGTTCTCGACATCGGATCGACTGGTGTGCGCGTCTGCGAATTCGATTTCCCCGCGGGTGGCGGCTTCATTCTGCTGGGTTACATGCAGGTAGAGTACACCGAGCAACTGACCGAGGAAAACCGTAGTCTGGTCATCACTGCGGCGCTGCGTTCGGCGCTGGAAGAGGGTGGTTTCACGACCACCCGAACCGCCGTCTGTGTAAGTGGTCAGGCCGCCTTCATGCGTTTCGTGAAGTTACCGCCAGTGACCGAGGAAGAGTCGCGAGTCCGCCAGATCGTTGAATACGAGGCAAGGCAGAACGTGCCGTTCCCAATGGACGAGGTGATCTGGGACTACCAGCTCATCGGCGGCGAGGACGACGAACTCGAGGTGATGTTCGTTGTCATCAAGAATGACATCGTCGAAGGCGTCATCGAAGCCGTAAACAATGTGGGGCTCAAGCCGGATCTGGTGGATTTCGCTCCGGCGGCACTCTATAACGTGGCCCGTGCCAACCATGTCGGCGATGACGAATGTGTAATGATCCTCAATATCGGCGGGCGCTGTACCAATCTGCTGTTTCTCGACGGTGACCGTTTCTTCGCACGCACCATTCCCATTGCGGGCTACTCGATCACCCAGCAGATCGCCAAGGAGTTCGCAATCAGCCCGGAAGAGGCCGAGATTCTCAAGCGCCGCCATGGATTCGTTGCTCTTGGTGGTGCCTATGAAGAACCCGAGTCCGAAGTAGCAGCTACAATCTCGAAGATTGTGCGCAACGTCATGACCCGCCTCCACGGCGAAGTCAACCGTTCGATCAGTGTCTACCGCACGCAGCAGAAGGGTAACAAGCCCGCGCATCTGTATCTTTCCGGTGGCAGCTCCACGATGGCATTCACGGACCATTTCTTTTCCGAGAAGCTGCGTATGGACGTGAGCTATCTCAACCCCTTCAAGATCATCAAGCTCGGGCCGGAATTATCCGTCGACGATCTGCAGCAATATGCTCACGCATATCCCGAAGCGGTTGGCGTCGGCCTGCGCCACCTGATCCAGTGTCCGGTGGAAGTGTCCCTGATCCCGGATTCGATCAAACAGTTACAGCTGTTCTCCAAGCGCAAGCCATTTATTCTCATGGCTATGGTGACTTGGCTCCTGATTCTGGGCGTATTCTGGGTAGTCAACGCCAAAAAGATCGTCCTTTATCGCGATACGATGGATGCGACCCAGGTGCGGGTGTCGAAATTGGAGGACCACAAACGTGCCATCAACCGGTACCAGAAGGGGGCGCTCCAGGCGCAAGAGAAGGCGGAGACACTTGACAAGTTGATTTCGGACCGCTATGCCTGGAGTGAGCTGTATCGTGATTTGCAGCTGGTCAAGCCAAACGACATGTGGTTTGTCAAGATTCAGTACGTCGAAAAACCGCAATACACCAAACCGGACGAAGAGGAAGAGGTGGAAAAAGCGAAGCCCAAACGCGGCGGTTTTTTCATTGCGCCTCAGCTCTCCTCCGGAAAGATTGAAGCGGTAGCAGAAGAGATTGTCGAGACGGAGGCTGTTTGGTTTGTAATCTCCGGTCACAGCGTTAACATACCCGACCGAAAAATATACAGTGACGAGCAGATAGCTCAGTTCGATGCCATGACCGAAGAAGTTCGGGCTCAAACCCGTAAGGAAGCTGGCTCGGACGCAGAGAATGCCGTGCCAGAGGATCCGGTTGCTGATCCCAACAACTTCGACGCAACAATCGTTGAGATTGAGGAGTTCGGGCCACCGCCAAACCGGGTGACCCAGAGCACTCAGCTACCCGAGGTGCTCGTTAGTGCCATCCG
>CAUZJQ010000070.1:0-17031 GCA_963580095.1 Lentisphaeria bacterium
CCCCCCCTCGTCGCCAGCTTCCACCTTTTGCTGTGATCGTTCCAGACCGCCAGCAGATCACCGGTGGCTGCAATCCGTTTGATCGACAACGGCGAACACCAGATCTCCGAACGCGTCGGGCGCGTGCCAGGTGCCGGATGAAAACGACCAGCTGCTCATACCGCCGCTCTGCACGCCGCGTATGATATTCAATGTCTACCGGCCAGGCGCCGGGATTGGGAGTCGCACTTTGGTCGGCGACCGGGATCTGGACGAGTGCGGTCCAGAAGATGTTGTAGTTAATCGTACAGCGGACACGCTGGTCAAAAAAACTCGTCCGTGTTCGAAAACTGGTCACGACGCCGTGGAACAAGAGGCGAGAGCCGGCAACGGCACAGTTTTCGTCCAATAGTGTCCATAGGCGTTGGCAGGCCAAGCGCTTACGTGCAAGTTATCAATGCTTCGTAACGGGAGCACTACACATGGATGCCGGGCAAGAATTCCTCTGGTGTCCCATTCGCCCGACAGGGAAAGACAACAATGATGTTTGACAACGGTAAGGTGTAGCTATGAAACCATCCGTTCTTATCGGCGCACTGGTTCGCCCCAACGTAGCCGCGCTGCGTCAGTTCAAGAGGCTTAGGCTCGGGGACGCCGTCCACACATTTATGCCATCGAGCATGCCTGAAGCCATAGACATTGCTCGTTACTGCCGCGAGAACCAGATCTATCTGCTCTTCTGGGACTTACTGCCCCGAGGCACCTTGAGAACTCGCGAGATAGTCCGAGAACAAGAGCTCGCCAAACACCGCCTCGCGAAACCGAACGTGCCGGCAGTCCTGGACTGCAAGTCAAATATGGACGCGATCATAGACGAAGCGGGGAAGTATTACATCGGGCGCTTCGTCATCGGCGAGATCGGCGGTGTCCTCTATGGCCCGGGGGCGTATCCAAAGGAATGGGGCGAACTGCGGCGTTTCGCCAACCTCCCTCCCGCCAGAACGGTGACTGAGGCGCGTGAGACCTACGTGGATGTCGTGAAGCAGCACATTGATTACGAACGAAGCAGGCTCGGTAAGGGGCCGCTCCTGAACGGCGATGCCGGACTCGTGTTCAAGTATCACGTCGCCGCAGGGGTTGACGCACTCTGTCTGGAGTCCATGCCGGGCGATCCCCACCTCATGCACGCCTCAATTCGCGGCGCCGCCGGCGCCTTCAACAAGCGGTGGGGAACCCACATCGCCATGCAATGCTACGGTGGGGTCAAACTCTGCGAACTCTGGCTGAAGCGATGGAAGACCTCGCTGTTCTATTCATACCTGAGCGGTGCCCAGTTCATCTGGGGGGAGGACGATCTTGCTGGCCAATACGACCAGGAAAATCGCCAGGTCTTCGGCCCTCGCAGCGCACCACTGAAGCGTCAGCGGCGCATCCTGCGGGAGGCGCACCAGTTTGCCCACGTCCATACCCGGCCGTCCAACGGCCCCAGGGTTCGCCTCGGCGTCGTGTATGGCAATGATGATGGCACACCCGGGCTATGGAACCGGGTTGCCTGGGGGCAATACAAGGGCAAGAAATGGCTCGAAGGCCCCGCTGAAAGGGGCTGGCGCTTCGTGGATAAGTTCCATCGCATGGAGGATTGGCCGAACGAGAACGTACAGGGCGACGTGGATTTCTCGGGCAACCCGCCGTATGGCCAATACGACATAGTTCCCATCGAAGCCTCTGTCGACGCGCTCGGCAAGTACGCCTGCCTGGTCTTTCTCGGCTGGAACACGATGACGCCGGAGATTTACAGGAAGCTCAAGGCTTATGTAAAATCCGGCGGGCGCCTCGTGATGTACCTGCCACACCTGAGCACCGAGGCCGACCGCGGCAAGCCGATAAAGCTCTTCCGTGACGGCGACTTCTCCGATCTCTTCGGAGTCAAGGTACTTGGCAGAGTGAAGACCGACATTTGGGGCATCAAGTGCTTCGAGGACTCAGCGATCAAGAGCTACCATTTTCCAAGGTGGCGCATCCGTACCGACCCGCGTTTCCTGGGGCGCTTTACCCCCGCAAAGCTCAAGGTCACGAGCGGACGGGTGATCAGTGGCTATTGCGATCGCTATATAACTTCGCTTGAAGAGCTTCAGAGTCAGCCTTTCTTGATCGAGAAGACACTCGGCAAAGGCGTCGCATATCTCGTCGCCGCATGGGAATTCCCCGCTGACGAAGGTCTGAAGCCCTTCACCACTGATCTACTCCGCACCGTGCTTCAGGGCGAACAGGGGAATATCCGGCTTCTTTCCATTGATCGGGTGCGCTATGCCGTTTATGACGGTCGCCTTTCCGGCTCCGGCCGGAAATTCAGCGCGGTCTACCTCTTGAACACCTGCCCCGATACTGAGGTGGTCGCCCGCCTCTGGAAACGCGGCAAGACAACCAAGCCCTTCATCATACCTGCCAACCAGCTTCAGCTCGGGTATTTCTGCGGCGATACCTTGCTGCTTCCCGAGGACAAGTGCGTGGATCTAATTGACTGGGAATATCATGGTCAGCGGCAGGATATTCGGCTTTTCAGCGTTGCGTCGGGGATGATCGAAGTGCACAACCTGGGCAAGTCGTCTCGCACCGTCTGCGTCAACAATGTGCGCTGCACCCTTGAACCCGGCGCGCATCAGGTTATTCGGCTGAAGCGCTCCGTTGACCCCCGACGAAAAGCCTTCTTCGCCAAGGATTTTTTGGAGGAATAGAAGTCTGCAGTCAGACCTTCTTGATCCCGAATTCCCCATCGCGAAAGCGCGTCAGATGGGATAGTTGGGACAACCATCTGTCATTAATCAATCTTGATGCCTATGATGGCAACGATCGCACCTCCGGGAATTCTGGATAACTTCGTCATGCACACTAACCCGGAATCTCGCTGCGCTCTATCCGGGCAGTTGATGGCGCACGTTGGGTGAGCATACTTAAACACTGGGAGCAGGGTTAATGAACGAAAAAGAAATCTATGAACAATGGATTGAAAACTACCTCGTCCCACAGATGGCTAATGATGCCCGCAAAATCCCGGATCTTTTCGCCGATGAGGGAGTGTACTGGTATGGTCCATATTTTGAGCCTCGAAAAGGCGTCGATGCTATTTTTGAACATCATCGAAATGCCCTTTCGCATCAAAAAAACATCAAATATACGTGGAAGATATTGGCCTCGAATGATGAATTTGCATTAGCATGGTTTGATCTTACGCTTGAAGCGCTGGCAGAAAACGAACCCAATGCATACCAGGGAATTTTCAAAATAACTCTCGATGAGCACGGCGCATGCACGCTTTTTGAAGAATGGTATAACTTTACAAATACCTGATACTTGTGGGGGCCAACTATCCATAAGCGAGCGCCCCCCTATCCCCGCAGGCGCTGACGGTGCTTCCTTACCTATTGTCCGGCATCAGCGGCAGCGCTTGAAGGTCACTCACGTTCCCCCGCCGTCACTGTAACAAGGCTGTTCACCGCAGCTGTAACCGTCTGCTTCGCCCGGGTGTAGGGCCAGGTGATTTCCAGCTCGACTCGGTCGGCTGGTGCCGAGCCTTCACCCCCGTCGTGCACGCCCAGTCCGAAGTGGAGTGTGAGGTCGTTCACATTCGAGCACCCGGTCGAGCTCTCGACCTGGCGCGTAAGCGTCCTGTCGGCCAGCTTGATGCGCACCTGCGCGCCGATAGCCGCACGGTTCACGTTGCCGGTGCCCTGCAGTTTCACCTTCAGCCAGTTCCCCGTCGTTCCCCGGTTGCGCCAGAGCCTGCCGCCACTCACCAGGTCGAGGTCCCCGTCGTTGTCGAAATCCGCCCAGGCCGCCTGAGCGGTACTGCGTATCCCGCCGAGCCCCGCTTCGGCGGTTACGTTCCTGAACTTCCAGTCCCGTCGGCCATCGCCGAGCGTTGTCACCCCTTCATTGCGGTACAGTACGGCCTGGTCGCCCCCGTAAACGGTTGTGAAGAAGAGGTCCAGGTCGCCGTCGTTGTCGTAGTCTCCCAGGGCGGGAGAGCCGTAGGACTCCTGATAGTGCACGCCGCAGGTGCCTTTGTTCTCAAAGTGGAATTCCTTCCCGGGTCCCAGGTTCCGTAGAAATTGTGACTGGGGCTGGCCGCCGTGGGCGAAGTTTCCCGCGAAGATATCGATATACCCGTCGTTGTCTACGTCACCGAAGGCGGCGCCCAGGCTGTGGCCGTTCCCTCCGCGAGCGTTGTACGCGGCCGCCTGGTTGGTGAAATTACCGTTACCACCATTCACCAGGAGAATGTTCGCCTCCAGCCGGTAGTTGCTGACGTAGATGTCCATGTCGCCGTCGTTATCAAAATCACAGGCCGTGGTCCCCCGTCCGGGTTGGGCGCGGCCTTCCGTCTTCCAGGTTCGCTTGAAGGTTCTGTCTCCCTGGTTCAGCCAGATCGCGTCGGGCTGGTACTGCCAGTTGAGCTCGTAGCCGGTCCAGTAGATGTCCAGCAATCCATCCCCGTCAACGTCCGCGATCGTGCCGCCGTCGCTCACCCGGCAGATCCGCTCGGGTTTCTCCTCAACCCCGGTGAACCCTCCCTCGCTGGAGCCGAACATAACCGCGCCGCCGCCGGCGCCGAAGTAGTCAAGCCAACCGTCGTTGTCGATGTCACCCCAGGCGCTCAGTCCGCTGCCTGAGCCGGACTTGACAAATTTCATGCCTTCCTCATTGCGCCAGATGTTCTGTCCGTCCTGGAGGTCGGTCCAGCCGTCGTTGTTGTAGTCTACCCAGGCGCCGTGGCCTTTACCCATTCCCCCGAGTCCCATCGCCTCGGTGACGTTCTCAAAGACAACTATCTGTGAACTGACTACGGCACCGCGCAGCGGGATCGCAGCTTCACCCGTGGCCATGTACAAGATTGCCGGATCGGGGGTACCGCCGTGCACGATGAATTCTGCCGGCGTAATACCACCGGCGCTGACCGTGATCTGGCAAGCTGTGTTCTTCACGGGCGCCTTACCCCACTCATGCATGCCCCACCAGTGCACCTCCCACGTGCCGACCGGTACCATGCAGGTGCCCGCGGGCGCGTGGATCCGGGCCGAGTTGTCCAGGGCGATCATCTTGCGGGGATCCGCGTCTGTCTTCCAGACGATCTCGACCGTATTGATTTGCAGTGCGGACGGCCCGATCCGCTCGACGGTCCCAGTCTTTATACCGTTGCCTTTCAGGGTGGCTATATGGCCGTTCTCATCCGTTGTGAAGACGACATCCTTGTCCGCTCTCTCGATAAAATCGACGTTGTATGTCCCGTTTGGCACGGTGGGCACGGTCACGATGCCGTTCGGCCGATTGGTCGCCCCCCGCGCATCCCAAGTGCCGGTGAAGAAGATGGCCTTCTCGCCGTTGGGCCCCTCGAGGTTCGTGCCCGTGATCACACCACCGTCGGCGTACCCCATCGGCTGCCACCCGTTGAAGTCGATCGTCACCGGTTCTGCCGCTGCAGTCAAGGCGGCGCTGCAGGCTGCTAATACGATGGTGGATAGTATTACACGCATGGAAGTGGCCCGCCTATCTCGTGCTTTGACTGCTCATTCCACGTCTTTCGGGGCGTACATGAACAGACGCGACATCAGGCCGTTGGCAGCCTGCGCAGCGTTGAGTCCGGTGCCGACGCGGATCGCAATCACGTTCGTCTTCCCCGCTGCGACAGCCGCCGTCACGTCGAGCTCCATCTCAGCCGGTCGGATGTACGCCTCGCGGTATTCACGGTGACCGACGTACTTGCCGTTCACCCAGCCCCACGCCTCGGTCTCGACGATGGGGGCATAAAGCATGATCTTTCTACCCGCGAACTTCTCGGGAACGTCGACCTCGAGCCGGTACCAGATGTAGCCCATGTGGGGATATCCCACCTCGTCCATGTACCCTTGTCTGAGGAACGATTTGGACGTGAGGATGGTCTCCCAGTCACCGTCATGAACCTCAGGATCGAACCACCCCGCAAAACGCCCCTCGTCGCGCGGGTCGGTCCGGAACTTCGCCGTCGCCGGGAGACGCGCCACCAGGTCCCCGGTCTTACCTGACGTCTTCGCTGCCAGCGACTCGTAATAACGCTTGCGGTGGGTCACCCCCCAGTACCAGATCCCGGACGCGGAAGTGTCTTCATCCGGCAAACAGAAAACGGGGCTGATCCCGCTAAGTTTTTTTCGCACATCCATCATCCGTCCGGCGTGCTCGGCGGCCGCGGCGAAGTCGGCTTCGAACTCGGCCCCGCGCATATCCATGTACCCTTTAAGGTGCTCGAAGATCAGCCGGTCCACCTGCACGTGCAGTTGCGTACGATCTGTGTCCGCCAGTTGCTCCGCTTTCGCCACAGATTTCTCCAGCTTCGAGAGCAGCGCCGGCGTGTAGACACCGGGCATGAAACGGTCTTCATGGCCGAGCATCGGCGTCTCTTCCATCGTCTCCTCGAGGGCATCCCAGAAATCGCGTGCGGGTACCGCGGCGCTGCCGTACCACTTCTTGAAGTAGTCGTCCAGGATCGCCTCGACGTCCGCATCGGCATCCCACTGGAGATTGGCGCGCACGTACCGCGTGGTGATCCCACTCTCCATCCAGGCGTTGCGCGTCTCGGCGATGAAGCCCATTATGCCCCATTCCTTCATGAGCGGGAAGTCGTGGGCCAGCTTGCGCACCCGTGGCACAGCCGTCAGCGCCGAGACGAGGTTGACGTAGTTGTAGTCGTATATCCAGACGTTATCGCACTGGCTCGTCCACGCCTGCAGCATCTGGCCCTGGCGGACGGTCTGCCAGCTTTTTGGATTGTCGTAGGCATGGTAGGTGTCGCTCCAGTTGGCGCAGAACAGGATCACCAGGTGATCGTCCAACTTGACGCCCTGCGGCGGGATGTTCCGATTGGCATAGCCGTTCGTCGAGATGTAGATATCGGGAAATTCCTTACGAACCTCGGCGGTGACCAGGTTGACGAATCGGAACCATTCTTCGCTCGTGCTTGCTTCGGCCGGAACGCCGTCCCGGCCCATCAGATCGGTGAAGCCGTGGTGCCACTTCAAAGTCTCGGGATCCCAGTCACGCGGCCGGCCGTCGTCGGGCGCCATGGCGTAGGAATTTTCCTCCGGGTTATCGCGGAAGTGCTTCTTGATGATCCCGGCGGCAATCTCGACCGCTTTCGGGTGGCTCAAGCTCGGGAGGTACTCAGTGCGTGTGCCGTCGGCATTCATCGCGAAGTACTCGGGATGTTCCTTGAACAGTGCCTTGTCGATGACCTTACGCACCGAGCTGTCCCCGCCTATCTTGAACTGGGACACTTCGTGCATGGGGCTCATCTTGTTTCTGAGCTTCCACTGTGAATCGAGTTCATTCGCCTCAGGCACCAGATGCTGCCCCATGAACCACCGGCTGCGCATTACGAAATCGGGTGTCTCCCGCACCTGAACGTCGGCGAACTGGATGGTGGCCAGCTCAGGCACGATCTCGCCGAACTCGCCGGGCATGAACCACCGAACCCCCAGGCGCTCAAGGAACTCGTAAACGGCGTACTGCGTCCCGTGGTAGGAGCCCTGGTTGTTGCCGGCGAGGATCAGCCTGTCGCCACGGCAATGGATGACATAGCCCTCCTCGCGCCGCGCGTGTGTCAGGCCCGATGGGATTTTGACGTTCGCTGCATCGGTGAGCTTGCTGCTGCCGACCAGGATGACCGGTCCTTTCGTGGTGTCCCCGTCGGTCGCGAGCGGCAGTTTCGCGCCGGAGATCTTTTCGATGTAGCTCCGGAGTTCCGCCGCTGCCGACCGCACCTTGTCGCCGGCGTCGGCCGAGATGACAATCGTGGCGGCGGGCGTCCCGTCCTTTGCGATGACCATCGCGTTTGCCGTCCCTCCGGCAAGGCCCGCAAGCAAAATACCTGCCAGCAGGACGAGTCCTGCCTTTCTCAGACTGTATCTGGGCATCATTCGAATACCTCCTTGTTTGGTAATAGATTCGATCTTCGTTGCGAAATCCACAGTTTCGCTGATCCGGTCTTCGTTTTTCCCCTAATCAATCACCAGGAAATCACCTACATCGATCGGCAGACGCACCGTCGGTCCGTATTTCCCCTGAGTCACTTTCAGATCGCCATGCCGCAGACTCGTGATCTTAAGCGCTTCCGGCAATCCCGGGATGCTCACGGTCAATTGAGGGATATCCCTCTTCCGGAAGCTGGTCAATGTAACGACGGCCCCCAGTGGTCCTTCCTGGAGCGTTGCATCCACAAGCCGATCCGATGTAAGAACGTATCTATGTACCTGTGCTGCCTTGGCCCAGCTCGAGATCAGTCGGCGCACCGCCGAGGGATACGATTCGGGATAGTGATCGTATTTCTGGGCACTGGGGCTTTCGGGAATCCAATTCATCGCCGGCCGCAAATATGCCAAACCCAACAAGCCGCCTGACAGCACAGCTTGGCCTCTGCCAACCCTGCGCTCCACCGCCGCCGGCGACCCATCGGAATAGGTGGCTATTACCGATGCTTGTGCCGTGGGCTTCATCGTCTGCTTGTAACACAGCACGGGGATGCTCTTGCTCTCCCGGCCCGGCCCGGCCCGAAATGTCATGATGTCGAGGGGCTCCATCGTCTCCAGAGAGAAATCATAGCCCCCAAGTCCTGCGATAACCCGGATTGGACGCTTCAGGTTGGCGCTCTCCAAACCGTACAGGTTATGCATGGCGGGCATGGGTTCACCGTGCTGATTCAGCAATCCGCCGCCGCCACTGGATACCAGGATCCCGCCGTCCTTGACCCATTGCGTGAGATTCGGCACGGATTCGGACAGCAGATACTGGCCGGTGAGGTAGAGAACCTTGTATTTCGACAGCTTGCCCGCAGCCACATCGTCATCGGTGACAATGTCGACCGGAACATGCGCGTGTCTCAAGGCGAGGAAAAGCGACTTGCGGTCCCAATTATTGACGTAGGTCGGATGCTGTCCAAGGTTGTCGATAACATCCTCACGGTCCCAGGCATCGGTGGCCTTGAGCATGAGTATGGCTGCCTCGGCCGGGCGCATGCGAGCCCGGTACAGGCGCTCGTCGATCCTGGCAACTGTGCTGGTAATGCGACGGATCACAGGATAGTTGGCAAGGCCCTGCATAAAGTCCAGATAGACACCGTGATGCCCGTAAGCCTGGTGGAAAATCGCGTAGTGATTGATGAACTTGACCTGGTTACCCAAGGCGTAGTAGTTCATCCGCAGCACTTCATTTGCGGGATAGAGCGGAATGGTGTAAAAGGAAACGGGCGCATTATTATAGTCTGCAGCATGACGAAGCGCGGCAAACATGAAGCCGTGATCCTGTACAGGGTTGGCATTCAGCCCATACCAATCCTCGGACCAGGGCACAGTCATTCCGCCGTCACGCACCATATTGATGAATCGGGGTACATCAGGCCAGCTGGCATCGGGCGTGAAGTTTATCCCTGTTTCCGTATCCTCGGGGAAATACTGCTTGACCAGCCGGGTGAACTCGGCATTTTCCCGCGCCCAAAACTCGTATCGGAACACATAGGCCTCATACAAGAGCTTCGGCTTCCGCGCCAGGTTCTTGTCGCCGCCAAACTGGGCGGCGCTGCCAAGATGAACTAGTTTCCACTGCTCATTCTCCGGTTTCCCGGCGGCAGCCGCTTCGTCTTCAGGCCTGATAAAATCTCCCGGCTTGAACCCTTTCTGTTTGAGATGCGCCACGAACGCTGCATCCTGCTCCTCCGGTGTGGAGACGATGCACTGCACATTGTATTCGTCGCCGAGGCTGACCATTCGCACAAAATCCAGCAAACCGGCCTCTCTCAGCTCGCGGGCCTGCCTTCGCAGAACAGGCGCAAACGATTGCATTGACCCCAACGGCGCCTGCTTAAGACTGTGCCCGATCAATGTGCCACGCACCGGCTTTATGCCCATGGCCTCCATTGCCCTGATGTCTTCAGCGTCTCTGGCATACTGGGTGAGGTTGTTGTAGCCCAGTCGGCGCGCTATTTCGATTTGCATCTTCTCAAGGCGTGAAGGATTCTTGAAATTCGCCTTATCGTGATGGTTACGTCCCATATTCTGCAGGGATGCAAACCACATGTACCGGCATTTCTCATAAGGCGCTCCGGGCTCGAAGCCGATACTGTCAAGCTGCGCCTGGGCAGCCTCCTCGAGTGTCCAGATGCGATGGGGACCAGATGGATCGATTGGTATGAGAAAGCCCTGTGTCGGCAACTTGGGCTCCACGCTCAAGGACACCCCGACACCGAAAAAGGTCAGATCCGGATCCGCTACATCTACTTTACGAACGACTTCTTTCTGCGGCCCCCGCGCCAGTTCGACGATGAAGCCCTGGTTCGCAGCTTCCTTACCAGCGGCCTGAACCGCCGGCTGGTCACCTTCAGACGCCACGCCGTAGATGACGCTGCCCAGTTCACGGCAGCCCACCAGGCTCGTGAACTTCCCAGGGCTCAACAGAAGAGGCTTCTCTATGTCGTTCGCATCAACCCTCCACAGCCCACCGGATTTTCCCGCGGCAAAAATGTGACCGTTCCGGTTCTCGCCCTCTGCCCAGTCCTTCCACAAGATGCTGTACGTCGTTTTTCCTGCTTTGCTAAGGGCTGCCGTGTGCCAGACGTTGTCTTCACCCTTCCAGCACTTGTCTATACCGCCGGATGCCTTGGCGCCGAACACCGTATGCGCCATGAACGTCGCTGCATCACCGACAGCATATCCATCGTCACCGGTGATGGAATTGTACACTGTATCGTTGATGTGCGCCGGCAAATCCAATAACTCGGGATCGCCGGCCCAGGTGAAGTAATCCAGGCCCTTCGGGCCGGCGCAATAGACCATCTGATAGTATCTACCAAACGCCAGATCCGTGTATAGCTTGTCCGGCTCATAAAGGCCTGAAGGACCAGCGGTATGATTCCACGTTTCAAGCCCGCAGTTTTTCCTGTCCCCGCCCTGGTAGTAATCGTCTGCAGTCGCCGGTGCTGCGAACATCAGGGGCTGGGGCGCCTCGGGTGACAAATCGGAATAGTGCCTGGTGCCCGCGTTTGCCAGATTGGTTGTGGTCCACTTCCCTTCCCCAAGGCTCATTACATCCAGGCCGCCGGCTGCTTTCGCACCGAAAACTACGCCAGATCCCGCTCTGTAGCCGACGACCCGGTTGTACGCGGTGTCGCTGATACTGGTGAAAGTCCAGTTGCCGCTGCTGCCGTCTATGACATCTATTCCGCCGCCGGGCCGGGCGCCGAAGAAGTACTTTTGAGCCCTGTCATGGGCGCTGCCGAGATCGGTGTACTTAGTCTTGCTGATCTGTTCTATCGTCCCGGCGCTGGTGTCTATCCTGATCAACCCCGCAGCCTCGACATCGTACGGCGCGTACATCGCCCCGACGAACACCCCGATCAGATCATTCGTCTCCGGTTTTTTCGCAGGGATGTGGACACCGATATCCGTCCAGTCGCTGCTCTGCCCGGGTTCGAGCCAGTGGCCCACCGTAGGCATGCGTTTTTGTTCACCGCCCCGGCCTATATAGATTGTGTCTCCGCCTCCCGGTATGCCAACAGGATTGACGTACACACGAACGCACAGCCGGTCATGTGCATCAGCAGAGTTGGTTACCCGCACATGCCAGAGATCCGGGTCAAGGCTTTCGTATCCCGCTACGCTTTGTGCAGCTATGATACAGACTGCAGTTACCAGTGCCAGCGCAGAGATGAAACGCCTCATAATGCTTCTCGACTGTAGACGGACATCATGCGAGCACCATCGTATAAGCTGGGTGTCATTGACAGTTTCAATGAACGCAGATAGTCGCGAAACCGTATCATTTCGCTCTGGTTGTCGACAAATGATGCCTGTAACGCGCCTTTGCAAGAGCCGCGCCCGTGAAAATAGCTGGCATGCTGAGGCAATGGCTCGACGGCCCGGTCGAAAATACCGACGCGCGTAAAATGCGAATAGCCGAGGGTGCAACTGAGCCCCGGCCCCCGCGGCGGCAAACAATTCAGCGGTCGCCTGCCCGATGCCGGAGGCCCGCCCGTTATCCAGGCAACCTGAACACTAAACTTTCCTTGATCCACCATTGCATCTCCCCGCTCCGGGCTATGGCACAGGATAACTGCTCACCGACCCCAGTTCAAGATTTCGGTCCGATCGAAGCGAATAAATCGCAAAAACTCGACGCCCCGCCTGACAAGTCAGCCGCGGCGTGCCAGGGAAGCAACTGATGACCGGCCTGGCATCAGACAGACGTGCGATGGATGGTTTGAGCCAAATCCATCTTTTGAAAACAAGTTCTTTGGGGAAGACGAAGACCCTTCTTTATATCAACGATGAAGGTATCTTGATGCGGGAGATGAAGAACAACCCGCTCAACTCCATACTCCATGTTATCAAGTTTCCGGTTGAGACGAGAACGAAATTCAGAGGCCCCTGGCAAGAGCGGAAAGCCGAGGGCCCGTACGACACAGGAGGCAATTGTCATGCAAGAGCAAGTGCACAATACCCAGGCTGGGAGTATCGCGAACCTCACGCGCGAAGGCGAACGCTACACTGACACGGTGCCGGATACGCTCGATCTGGCTGATCGAGCTGAACTAGCCCTCCATGGCATGTGCAATACGGTGGACCCGGACAATGAAGCGTTAGTGTTTTTTGAGGTCCACTTCTGCCACAGTCCGCCCATGATGCGGCACCGAGGCGGCGATTGGGAGTGCAACCCCGAGTTTGCCGAGGCAATCCCACGGATGCGGGTCATCTGCGGTAGTGATAAGCATACCGACATCGAAGCGCAAATGTTGAACTATATGGTGAACTGCATCTCGCCGGATGACGGGCTGCAATATATCATATACGATCCCAAGCGCCCCTGGCATGCGGATCAGCACAGCTATGCGTATGACGTGGAGACGGAAGATCTCGGATCTATAATGGCATCCGGCCTTCTCATGCTGGCATTGCTCGCTCGCCGTGATCTTGAGCGAACCGACGAGTGGGATGCAGCACTGAGCAGATTAGCCCGGGGTATTGAACGGGTTGCCATTCAAAAGGACGATTATGCGTACTATCCGGACGGTGGTTTCGGCCACGGCTTCAGCTACCCACGTTCCGGCTGGCGGAAAACGGACGAACCGAGCGACGAGCATGAAGGTGGCGAGGGAAGTGTTGTCGCGGTTCACGGCGCTCAAATCCGCGCACTTGCACGGTGGGCGCACTGCAGCGGTGATGAGCAAGCCCTGGACTTTGCCGGCAAGCTGGCGCGCTTCGTGATGAAGCCCAAGTTCTGGGGCGGTTTCTCAAATCCGCCTGCCTGTAATGGTCGGGAGCATGGACACTCAGATAGCCATTTTCATGCTCGTGCGATGGCTTTGCGCGGCTTGCTGGAATACGGGTTAGTGGCAAATGACCCGTTTGTTAGTGATTTTGTTCGCTGCTCATACGAATACATGAGGTCATCAGGCATCCCGGAAATAGGTTACATCCCCACGTTTATGGGTGCCGAACCCACAGAGGATATGGACCGCAAAGGTCCTGCAAATCCGTTCCTGATGGAAGGTTGTTTTCTTGGCGACCTGATAGCGCTGACGGTAAAGCTCTCGGAAAGCGGCTATGGCGATTACTGGGAAGATGCCGACAGAGTAATCCGCAACCATCTGATTGAGTCTCAAGTCACGGATCGGGGACTCCTGGAACGCATCGTCGCACATGCTCCCGAGCGCGAGGCAGACATGAAGGCGGGCCTCGTCCCCGGCCAGGACTACCTTGGTGATGACATCATCGATCGGGCGCTCGGCATCTTCTGGTCTGGCATACAGGCCGACGGGGTACATGGCCATTGGATCATGCAATGTTGCACGGCTAACGGGGCTCACGGTTTATACATGGCGTGGGATGCCATCACCCGGTGTGACGATGGCCACGCGCATATCAACCTTTTCCTCAATCGCGCCGCTCCCTGGCTGGATATCCACAGCTACCTGCCTTATGAAGGTAAAGTGGTCATTCGGAATAAGACGGCAAATCGGATTTCCGTGCGTATCCCACCGTGGGTGGATCGCCGCCGGCTGGAGTGTCGCTTGAATGATGGTGTGATTTCCCCCGCGATAGTGTCGCACTACATCAGCCTGGAGGGCATCCGTCCGGGTGACGTGATCGAACTTCGCTTCCCGATGGTTGAGCAGGTCATCACCCGTACCGCCTACACCGGGACGCCGGAGGAAAGCGTCTACACGATTCATATGCGGGGAAACACAGTGACCGCACTGACACCGGAGAACAAGTCGAAAAATGTCTACCCATTTTACCGTCGTGAGTCTTCGCAGGGAAATGTTGCGCCTCTTAAGTCCGTGCCACGCTATGTATCGCCGGTCATCCCGAGGTGGTAGCCATAGGTTGACAGAACAGGGCACTGTCCAGTTTTGAAACCAAAGTTATATGGTTTTCCACTTCCACACGTGTGTGTGCCGGGGGTATGCTGCGGTCAACGGGGCACGCGAAGGAATCTAAACTACAAATATGATACGGAATAAAACCATGAACCCGGGCGACTGTCGCAACAGCAAGGAATCGGGGCGCTTCACCTTGATAGAGCTACTGACCGTGATCGCCATCCTCGCCATCCTCGCGGCCATGCTGCTGCCGGGATTGCAGCGAGCCAGGGGCGTTGCAATATCAGTTGTGTGTAAGTCGAACCTGAAACAACAGTTCATCGGGCAATCGGCGTACGCCATGGAAAACGATAACCTTATCCCCCCGATCGGCGAGCTTTACCGCTACGCCGGTGTCCCATGGCAAAGCGGCACCTGGTACGGTTGGTTAGGGGCCTATGGCTACCTCGGCGGCGGCGAAATGTACGACGGCCCGGTACCCGGAGTGGGGGAAATGCACCGGTACCCGATCATGCAGTGTCCGGCCGAGACCGGATCGTCGGGGTACTCTGATGGTGGGTCGATTGTCGATGAGGGTAAAGGAATGACCTACTTCAACTCCGACGTGCGGCTCTCCAGTTACAGCATGAACATTTCGGTGGCCCGACGCGGCTGCGTGGGAGGTGCGAGCTGGTGGGTGAGCGATTATCCCGGGAATCCTGTAAGCTGGTGGCAAAAGGGCAAAACCGATGGCAACGGTGTGCCGTACGAGCTCGAGCATTTCTTCCGCAAGGGGTTCCTGACCGGGCCACCGGAGGATCTCACGGCTTGTGACTTTGAACAGCCACAAGCTGACGGGCCGAGTGATGCGATCTTCGTCATGGATACCCCGGAAGAGGTCGGCAATCGTGTTGCGGTCTTTGGACTGCCTTATTTCTCAGCGGCTGAAGTTGATAAACTGCTGACCACCAAGGACTCCTGGTACCCTTATCGCCATCCCCGAGACACGACCAACGCCTATTATATGGATGGGCACGTCCGCGATTTCCGTCCTATGTGGTTGACCGGAGAGCGTAACTACAGGCACATTTGGCAGGACATCGGCCCCTAACCCTCGACGCTGGTTCGCTGGTGCTGATGGTGCCAATGCCCCGTGCCAGTCGTGCGACGAGGTCGCCGGTGCCGACGTCGACCTGGCCTGCCTGGCCCTCGGCGCCCCCCCCGACCAGTGTTGAAGACCTCCAGGCTGCCGCAGCCACGATCGCCGCTTCTCTCCAGATAAGCGCGAATATCTGCGAGGACGACTGCGACGTCAGCGCCGGCATTACCTCTGCCATCGACGATAAACTCAATCCGTAAAACGGATTGACGCTTCTATCTTATGTAAGAAAGCACGGAGCCTTCGGATTCCGTGCTTCCTTTTTTTTGGGGGGGGGCGCACCGTTTCTGTGCCCCCACCGTCCACGTGACGTTGTTGGCGTCTAACTGGCAAGGGACGTCCTACAAAACGTTTCCCTAAACCCATTCCCTTGGAAACGTGTGAGCATGAGTTCGGGAAAAAAATGCCTTGCAATACCCGTCGTCTATTCCTACAATATCGATGCGCAGTGCGCAAAAAAAACTCTTCCTCAAACACACAAGTAAAAGGAGTACAGAGCATGTCTTCACGCACAACAACCGGAAAGATATTCAGCACCCTCGCCGTCGCAGCCCTTTTGCTGGGCGCCGGAACCGCCATGGGAACCGGCGACGGCTGGTGGGACGGCGTTGGCAATCCCGACAGGGTCGGGATGTTCCAGGTGGATGCCGACCACGGCGGGTATCTATTCGACACGCCCGAAGTCGGCATCATGACCGACACAGGAACAACCCAAAACCAACTTTTTGCATGGAAGGATTTTCAACCGATGACGAAAGCCGAAGGCTGGACAGTGGAGTTCGCCTTTAAGCTCACCGGCGGCTTCGTTAGCGCTTATAACTTCTTCACGGCGTTCGGTGATGATACTAACGAAATCAACATGTGGTGGCGATCAGATCAAGCAGGATTGGACTTGACTCCCGACGGCTTCGTAGCGATGGCGGAGCTGTACGACGGCGAGTTCCACACCATCCGTGTGGAGAGAGAGGCGGGAGCCGACGCGATCTCGATATCCATTGACGGTGACGTAAGGCGCATCATCGAAATCCCGAGCAGTGTCGCCGGAGACCGTGCTCTGTTCTCGTATTATGGAACTATAGGCCAATGGGACTACATCAAGTGGTCGTCTCCATCGTCGACCCAGTTCCCCCCGGCGCCGGCGGGCCCGACGGTCGAGGAGCAGATCAATGACCTGCAGGCTCAGATCGATGCAATCGACCTGAGCCCCGGCGCGCAAGGCCCGCAGGGCAAGCAAGGTGCTGATGGTGCCGCTGGTACTGATGGTGCCGCTGGTACTGATGGTGCCGCTGGTACTGATGGTGCCGCTGGTACTGATGGTGCCGCTCCGTGCGTAGATTGCGCAGTTGTCGCCGCCGCCGCCGCCGACCTGGCCTGCCTGGTTATTGGCGAAAACCCACCGACCAGTCTTAGTGAAGTGCAGGCAGCCGCCAGCACTATCGTCAATTCCCTCTTGGTAAGCACCAATATCTGCGAGCCGGATTGCGATATTTCTTCTGAAATCGATGCTGCCATCGAC
>CAUZJQ010000071.1:0-16820 GCA_963580095.1 Lentisphaeria bacterium
ACCTCCGCACTTACCCGCAACCAGGTGATCAGTTTCGTCATCGCCGTGGTCATTTGTCTGCTGGCCATCCTGTGCGGCTTCCCGCCGGTAACCGACGCCCTGCTGGATCTCGAAGTCGCATGGATCAACATCAATACATTGGTCGATTTCGTCGCCGGCTTCAGCGTCGTTCCGCATTTCCAGACGATGCAGCGCGGCGTTGTCGATGTTCGGGATGTCCTGTACTTCCTATCCGTCATCGTATTCTCGTTGTTTGCTACGGGCATTGTGCTGCGCAGCAAACGCTCGATTTAGGAGAACCGCTATGGACAAAGGATCAAAAAATATTCGCACCGTCATTTTTTCACTGATCGCCGTGCTGCTGGTTTTTAACGCGCTCGTATGGATCAACGTTTTCTCCAGTGCACTGTCCCTGCGCATGGACTTCACCGCGGACAAGCTGTACACACTTTCCCCGGGCACCCGCGGAATCCTTGCGGAACTGCCTTTAGAGAAAAATGAGAAGGTGCAACTCCGCTATTACTGCAGTAAGGGCAAGGTTGAAATGCCGGTGTTCCTCAAGAGCTTCTCACGGCGCGTCGACGATCTGCTCCAAGAGCTCGAGCAAGCCGCCGATGGTAAACTGGAAGTCGAGCGGCTGAATCCGCTGCCGACTAACAACCACGAAGAAAAGGCCGGCATCGACGGCGTCGAAGGCCAGATGACCCAGACCGGCGAGATCATCTATCTGGGAATCGCGATCAGTTTCCTCGATGAAACCCTGGCGCTGCCAACCCTCGGCCCGGCCACTGAGAACACGCTGGAATATGACCTGGCCCGTGCCATCTACCGGGTCACGCACCCGGAGAAAAGCACCGTCGGCATTATGTCGTCGCTACCGGTTATGGGCGCGCCCGCGCAGAATCCGATGATGGGCCAACCTGGCCCCAAGCCCTGGTACTTTGTTAGCGAGCTGAAAAAAGATTACAACGTCCGCGAGATCGAAGCAACCGCAGATGTCATCCCCTCGGATATCGACACCCTGGTGATGCTGCACGTCAAGGACATTACGCCCGACACCGAGTATGCCGTTGATCAATTCCTCATGGGTGGCGGCAAACTGGTCGCCTTTGTCGATCCGATCTCTGCAGTCGATAAGCAGAATCGCCCGCAACAGATGGGACCGCCGCCCGAGAGCATGTCGACCCTGCCCCGGCTGTTCGATGCCTGGGGCATCACGTTCGACACCGATGCGATGATCATGGATAACAAGAACGCCACAATGTTTTCCAGCCAACAGGGCATGCAGCCCGAACCGCAGCCATTTATTCTGGAGCTAGGAAACAAGTGGATGGATCAGGACGATATCACCACCAATGCCCTGGACGTAGTCCGTGTCGCCTATGCCGGTGTCTTCGAAGGCACTGGCACCGAAGGTCTCGACCGCACTGTTCTGCTGCGGTCGTCCGGTGAGTCAATGAAAGTAGACAAATCCAAGCTCATGTTCGGCAACACCAATATCCGCAACGATTACAGGGCAAGCGACAAAGAGCATGCCCTGGCTGTCAAACTCACAGGCCGCCTCAAAAGCGCCTTCCCGCAGGGCCCCCCAGCTGATGTTGATACCGAAGACGACGAGGAAGCCACCGAGCCCGACAATCACCTGGCCGAAGCCACTACAGACACCGCGATTATCCTCTTCGCCGACGCCGACATGATGTTCAACGATCTGTGGATTCGGCCAACCCGCAGTATTTTCGGCCAGACAGTTCTGCAAGTCACCGCCGACAACAACAACCTGTTGCAAAACATCGTCGAACAGCTCAGCGGCAGCAGCCATCTCATCGCTATCCGCTCACGCACGATCACCAGCCGGCCTTTCGAACTGATCGACGAGAAACGCGCCGAGGCTGAAAAAGAGCGCCGCGCCGAAGTCAAAAAGTACAACGAAGAGCTCCAGGAAGCTGACAAGAAGATCCGCGAGATGCGCAACGCCAAGGCCGGTACAAACCAGCAGTTCGTCCGCTCGGCTGAAGAGGACGAGGAACGCTACCGGCTGAACAAAAAGCGGTCCGAAGCGGCAAAAACCATCCGCAAGCTCGAAAAAGAGATGTACCGCGAGGTCGACAAGATCGAAAAATTCGTCACCTGGACCAATATTCTGGCCATGCCGGCAGCCGTCTTCATTATCGGTATCATCTTTTGGCTCTTTAAGCGACGGAGGGGTATTCTGTGAAAGCCAAGCATCTCATTCCGTTAGTCATCATCTGCGTCGCCGCGACGGTCATCGGCGCGCTCGTTCTGAAGAGAAGCGGTCAGCTTTGGGGCACGGACGAGGGAGAAGAAATTGTCGATATCGACAAAGACGCACTGCTGCTGCCCGACTTCCCGATCAACGATATCGCCCGTATCGTCATCACGACAAAACAAAACACTGTCGAGCTCGCAAAGAAAGACGGCACCTGGCGCTGCCGCGACCTCTTCGACTACCCTGCGGACTTCGCGAAAATCAAAACCCTGCTCCGGGCAATCGCTGATCTCGAGGCCGGGCATATCCTCGAGGTAGGAGAGAAACGCTACGAACGACTCGGGGTCAACGTGCCGGACAAGGGCGAAAGCGCAAGCACACTGCTGCAGCTCCACGACAAAACCGACGGTATCGTCGGTTCGATCGTGCTCGGCAACACAAAGACGCGTGAGTCCGGTGGCCCCTATGGCCCTCGACCGATCGGCCGCTACGTGCGGGTCAACAAAACGGTGTCGCTGGTCACGGAAACCTTCTGGTCAGTCCAGGAAACCAGCGATCTGTGGCTCGACAAGGCGTTCTGCGAAATCGACGAACTGAAGCGCGCCGTCGCCTACGACGGCGACACGGAAGTCTGGGGCATCGAGCGCGACAGCAAAGGCAGCCTGCTCGACTACAAGGCGCCCGTACCGGAAGGCCGGGAACTCGATACCGGCAAACTATCGCAAGTCGGCAACGCACTGCGCCGCCCCAGCTTCAAAAGTATTGCTGATCCCGCCGCCAGTGACGAAGATCTCGGACTGACCAATGCCCGCCGTGTCACGATCGAAGGATTCGACGGCTTCAATTACACCCTCTTGGTCGGTGCCAAAAACGAAAAAGGCGACCATGCCGTCCGCGTCACAGTCGGCAAGTACAACGTACCGCCGGTACCAGAGTCGCCAGACGATGAGCCGGTCGAGGACAAAGCAGAACGCGAAAAGGCTCACGACGAGTCAGTCAAAGAGGCTACCGCCCGGTACGAGCGCCAGAAAGTCCGGTTCGCCCAATGGCCGTTCATTGTAAATTCATACAGCATCGGTGAACTGCTGTATCAGCCGGATGATTTTCTCAAAGCACTCGAAGACGATGCCGAAAGCGACGGCGACCCAGGTGCAGGGACAAATGCCGTACCGTCCTTTACGCCTCCGGCCTTGCCGGGATTACCCGAACCGGTGCCCAACGCCTTAGCCAGCGACGCCGCCCGGAAAATCCTCGAAAAAGCGCAAGGCCGCGACGAGGCGACGCTGCCGATCCGTCTGCCCACCGGCAGTCGCGGTGAGCGAATCAATGCCTACGTGGAGATCGCCCAGGCCGGCAACGGCCGGCAGCTCAGGAAGCTCCTGGAGAAAGTCGCGACGAAGCCGGAGGTGATCAGCGAAATCCTGGAGGGCATCGCACGCTCCAAGAACTCGAACATGTCGCACATCGTCAGGCCGTACATGAAAAACGACACGGCACAGGTTCGGGCCGCCGCCGTCATGGCACTGGGGATAATCGGCGATCAATCGGACCGCGAACGCCTTCAGGTGCTCACAGGCGATGGCAATGCAACCGTGCAGATGGCCGCCAAGGCCGCTGTCACCGAAATGTCGCAGCGCTTGAAGCAGGGCGAAGAGGGCTGGAAAGAGTAACGGTCAATACGGCACGACAATGCCGTAGCGCGACGCCAGCACGTCGATCTCCGCCTGAATCTCAGGTGAGTTGCGGACGGTACGCTCACCCACCAGATAGTAAATCTTCTGAATCGCCCATTGTGTTGCCAGAATCGAGTCAGCCGGCGCAGCCTCGCTCAGCGAATGGCGGATGATCAGTTCCTCGCGCTCACCGTTGATGTCGTAGCCTATAATCTGGATGCCGATCTCGTCGGCACCTTTCGGAAATCGACCGTATACTGTCAGCGGATTGCCGCGGAAGAGATGTGGTAACTCGCGCGGATAGATGCCGTCCGGCAACTTGCCGGTAATCTGGCAGCGCAGATCGGACACCAGCACCTCCGACAGCCCGCCGATGTAGTTGGACAACGCCTCATCAGCACCTGTGACACTGTCGGTGTGCAAGCTCATCCCGCGGTTTTTGTAGGACAACAGATCCATCAGGAAACGATTGCTCTCCTCGCCGGCGCTGAACGAAAAAACGCAGGCACGCGCCTGGTTATGCCGGATGATTTGGCTGATGAACTCGTTGTCGGCCAGGGCACCGTCCGTCGTCGAACGCCCATCGCTGAGCAGGAATACCAGATACGGCCGGCGCAAGTCAGGACGGGCGAAGTTGATGAATGGCACCAGGCCGGCATAGACGTCGGTCTTGCCTTTCGAACGGAGGCGATTGAGGAACTTGCGGGCCGCGACTATGGCGTTTTCATCGGCAATTTTGAACTCCGGGAAGAGACGGACCGGGTTGTCGCGGAAGGCCACGACATTGAACCGGTCGTCGGCACCCAGATAATCCAGCGCCAGGTCCAGGCCCTTGCGGAATTCCCGCAATTTCGGCGGTGTGATGCTGGCCGAGGAATCCACCAGAAACAATACATCGCGAGGTATCGATTCGAGCGATACACTGCCAGCACGCGTGCTGATCACCGCTTTGAAGTAACCACCGCCAAGCTTCGGATCTTCGTACACTGAAACTTCGACATCCAGCATCGAGTCGATGATGTTCACCGCTGTGCGGTCGGTAATGCTGTCCCGCATGTCGTCGATCGACACCATCGGCAGATCCGCCGTTTCCGGCGGCGGAAAGGAGCGCAACGGTCGCGTCGGCAACTCGAAACGCATCCCCAACTCAACCGATTCGCTGTCAACGCCACCGCCCGAATGCGGCGACACCAGCGACGGCGCCTCCGGATCGCTCATCACATAACGCTTGACGTCCGGAATCATCCGGCGACCGGTGAGCAGACTCTGGGCAGGAAGGTCGGCAACGCGGATCGCCAGGATCTCCGGCGGCGGCGATGTGATCGGACCGCGGTAGCGCGATTCGACGCGTGCTTCATCCTTCAACAGGTCAACGCCCAGACCGGTAAGTCTGGCGTTGAGCTTAGGCTTCGGCCGCGTAATCAGGCCCTCGCTCTCGAACAGCTTCTGTAACTGATGCTCCTGCTCTTTGAGCAGGCGTATCTTGACATTCGGCTGCTGTGACGGTGGCTGTATCAGCAATTCACGAACGTCGAGGGTATCAACCCGAACCCGCTTCTTGTCCGACTCGTTGTCGGTTTCAGCGTTCTCTATCGGCCGCATCTGTATGCGCGCCGCAGCCTGCCACAACAAGAGATGCAGCACCAGGGTGATGAGGATCGACGTCGTGAGGTATGTGGTGGTCGGAGACCGGTCGTTCATCAACTCAATCCAGATCGTTGACAATGAAGAGGCTACGGTAATACTATATCAGACCGCGACATCGTTACAAAGTTGCGGAATCGAAGAAACGCTGATACCTGTTTACCGACCGCGCTAACGACAGCGACCTGCCTTTTATCGCCGCAACGCTGAACACGTACAAGCGAGGACCCGACAAACCGGAAAAATCTCTTGGCCCAATACATCCAACACCGCCTGGCGCCTGTGTCAGCAGCCGAACAGGCCGCCTACGATATTGCCCGCCGGCTGCAGGCAGCCGGCTACCAGGCCTGCACAGTCGGCGGCTGCGTCCGCGACCGTTTCCTCGGCAGCATGCCCAAGGATGTCGATGTCACCACCGACGCCACCCCCGATGTCTTGCAGCAGATTTTCCCGCACACCTACGCGGTCGGTGCCGCCTTCGGCGTCGTCATAGTGCGCGAAGGCGACCTCCACACCGACGTCGCCACCTTCCGTGAAGACGGTGGCTACCAGGACGGACGGCACCCCGATTCCGTCACCTTTTCCGATGCCGAGCACGATGCGCAACGGCGCGATTTTACAATCAACGCGTTGTTCTACGATCCACAGGCCGAGCAGGTCATCGACTTTGTCGACGGCCTCCGCGATCTCGATGCCGGCGTCATCCGCACAGTCGGCGACCCGGACCGGCGCTTCGGCGAAGACTACCTGCGCATGCTGCGGGCGGTCAGGTTTACCGCCCGTTTCGATTTCGAACTGGACCCGGCTACCCGTGCTGCGATCATCAAACACGCACCTAAAATCACTGGCATTAGCCCCGAACGCATTTTCAACGAACTCACGAAAATGCTGTGTGGCCCGCAGCCCCAGCTCGCCTTCCGCCTGCTCGATGAAACCGGCCTGCTCGAGCAGGTGCTGCCGGAAATCAGCGCCATGAAAGGCGTCACGCAGCCGCCGCAGTTTCACCCCGAGGGGGACGTCTTCGTGCATACCCTGCTGCTGCTCGAAATGATGGTACACCCGACGCCGGAAATCGCCTGGAGCGCCCTGCTGCACGATGTCGGCAAGCCGCCGACATTGGCAATCGGCCCCCATGGGCGTGAGACCTTTCCCAGTCACAACCGCGTCGGCGCGGAGATGACAGAGACGATCCTGCAGCGCCTACGCTGTTCGCGGCAATTCATTGATTGCGTACGTGAAACTGTCTACAATCACATGACCTTCGCCGAGGTGCAGAAGATGCGGCCATCGACACTGCGACGGTTGCTCGGACGCCCCGACTTCGACTGTGAACTCGAACTACATCGACTCGATTGCCTGTCCTGTCATCGCTACGTCGACAACTATGTGTTTCTTCTCGATCGCCTGGCAGCGCTGCGCGACGAACCCCCGGTGCCCGAACCACTGGTGCAGGGGCGCGACCTGATCGGGCGCGGCGTCGAGCCCGGACCTGTTATCGGGGAAATCCTCAGGGAACTCGAAGAACTACAGTTGAATGGCGAAATCATCACACGCGAGGCGGCCCTCGAATGGCTCGACCGGCGCGTGACACCGCATGTCTGATCCGGCCCGCAAAGACGGGCCTCTCGAACCCGCCGCGCCGTCGGACAACGGCTCGACGCGCGTTATCGGGCGCGGTATGCTCATTGGCAGCGCTGGCACGCTCCTGAGCCGCCTCACCGGGTTGGCCAGAGACGTCGCCTACAGCGCCGTCTTCGGAACCGCCGGCGCATACAGCTTGTTCCTCGTCGTCTTCACGATCCCAAATCTGTTCCGTCGTGTTTTCGGCGAAGGCGCGTTGTCCGAAGCGTTCGTGCCGCTGTTCAATGAGAAACTGGAGCGCCACGGCAAGTCGGCGGCCTTCACATTTTTTAGCAACGTCCTCCTGCTGACCGCCGCCGTGCTGCTGGTGGTCGTTGTCGCCGGCGCCCTCATCTGCCTGCTGCTGCAGCAGTTCTTCCCCGACGGGCGCCCTGCCCTGGTATTGGCACTGCTACCCGTCATGCTGCCGTACACGCTGTTCATCTGTCTCTTCGGCCTGCTCTGCGGCGTGCTGCAGAGCTTCCGCCACTTCGCCGTGCCCGCCGTCGCGCCGGTGCTGCTCAACGTCACGCTGATTGCGGCAACCCTCTGGCTGTGCCCGCGAGTCGGTACGACCGCCGAGCAAATGAAAGTGCTGGCAATTGCCGTCGTCGTCGGGGGAGTATTGCAGCTCGCCGTGTTGTGGCCGGTGCTCAAGCGGTTCGGCTTCGCCTTGCAACGTGCCCGCCCGCAGGTCACGCCGGACGTCAAACGGCTCATGCACCTGATGATTCCCGGCGTTATCGGTGCCTCGATCTATCAGATCAATGTGATGTTCGACCGAATCCTGGCGCTCTACCTCGATCCCTGGGCCGCCGCCGCACTGGCCTACAGCGAACGGCTCGTCTACCTGCCCGTCGGTGTGTTCGCCGTCGCCTTGTCGGCCGCCAGCCTGCCGCTACTCTCCCGCGCCTTCGCTGCCGGCCGGCAGACCGATATCATTGATGCCTTGAGCTACGGACTGCGACAGGTGTTTTTCGTCTCCGTCCCCTGCGTGCTGGTGTTGATGTACCTCGGCAACGCCGTCGTCGAACTTATCTACGAACGGGGCGCCTTCGATGCCGATAGCGCCCGCCAGACCACCGCCGCCTTGATGTTTTATGCGCCCGGCATCCCCGCATTCGCCGCTGTCGGGATCGTCCGTGCCGGCTTCTACAGCCGGCAGGACATGAAAACCCCGGTGCGAGTCGGCGTCTTCTGCCTGGTGCTCAACATCCTGCTCAGCCTAGCATTGATGGTACCGTTAAGCCATTGCGGGTTGGCGTTGTCGACCACTATCGCCGCCTACGTCAACGTGGCGATCCTTATGGTTCTGCTGAAACGCGATCTGCAGCCGACCATGCAGGCCTGGCGCAATGGTCTTCTGGCAGGGACGCGCATGCTCGTTGCAGTCACCGTTGCCGGTGTCGCCGTATGGGCCACTGCGCACTTTGCAACCACCCTGGCATCACCCGGACTCGCCTCGAAGGCAATCGCCGTGTTTCTGCCACTAGCCGCAGCCGCAGCCGCCTACCTGCTTGTGCTCCGCCTGATCGGAGCCAACGAACCAAGCGAGTTCTTCGCCGCCATCCGCCGCCGGGATCGGTGAGCGTACACCGTCACTCAAAAAAGTGATTGACTTGAGCATACCCACGAACAGATCTTCATCGATGCTGGGACCATAGACCGTGCTGCGGAAGGCGCCAGATCGCTGGCAGGTTGGCGGGGGACTATTTCCCAATACTGTGTGTGAGGCAGTCAGGACTTTGAGCCTCAGTTGCGTCCCGATTTGGGACATCGCTCTCAGCACCCCGTGCAGCCACAAAGCATTTCGGGCGGCATGGTCGATCGCCGGTGGTTGGCAGCGACAAAAAAGCCTGCGAACTGCGCAGGCTTTTTCAGGATCAGGATATTATCTGGACTCGGGTCGTCAGAGACCCGGGACCTTGACAGTCAACGTACCTTTGGCCTTGGCCGACTTGAGCATCTTGTAGGAGCCGTTCTTCTGGATCGACCGCAGCATCTTGTTTGTAATCTTTAGGGTCACCCACCGGTCCAGTTCCGGCACGTAGATCCGGCGCTTCTGCAGGTTCGGCAGGAACACGCGCTTGTTATTCTTTACAACGTGCGTACCAATGCCGCCCTTCTTCTTCGCCATACCCTTCCGGACGATGGAACCACCAACTGTCCGGCGGGCACCGCTGACATCGCATACTCGACTCATGATTGTATCCTCCAGGGGCAGAAAACAGCGAAAGTTGGTTTGGGGAATGGGTAATATCGTCGCGCTCGGTCGAATGTCAACCGATTACTGTCGAGCAAATACCCGCGATCTGCCAATGCCACGACTACGCCAGCGGCGACAACTGCTGCAGAGCCTGGGCGATCAATTGCGGCTGATCATCGGCAGTCGTGCCGCGCATGCCGTTGGGTGACAACTCAGCGGCAAGGCCGTGAACGAAGACCGCCAGACGCACCGCTGCGACGGGATTGTCGGACTGACAGAGAACGGCGGCGATGACACCGCAAAGTACGTCCCCGGAACCGCCGGTGGCCAAAGCAGGTGTGCCGCTGGTGTTGGTGAACATCCGGCCATCCGGCGCCGCCACAATTGTGTGGTGCCCTTTGAGCACGACAATGGCGTTGAGCTCTTTGGCCACGGTCGATGCCTGGGACTCGCAATCCGCGGTGCCAAGCCCGGCGAATCCGCAGGACGCGATCAGGCGGGCCATCTCGCCAGGATGCGGCGTCAGCACGGTCACGGCCCGAGCCTTGAGACGATCGCCGCAATCGCCGCAGACACGTAAGGCATCGGCATCGAGCACGACTGGCTTGTCGGTCCCGAGCAGATCGCGCACCAGACCGAGCGCCGCGTCGCTGCCACCGAGACCGGGGCCGACAGCGATAACGCTCTTGTCCGCGGTGAGATCTGCAAACTCCGCGGCGTCTACCGGTCCGTGTGTGCCGCGGCCATCGTCGTCGATCAGCTTGCGGATCAGCGCGTTGTCCTGTGGCGCCAGCACCGGCCCAATCGAACGGGGGCAGGCGACGG
This sequence comes from Lentisphaeria bacterium, assembly GCA_963580095.1. Taxonomy (GTDB): domain Bacteria; phylum Verrucomicrobiota; class Lentisphaeria; order JABSQK01; family CAJWLW01; genus CAJWLW01. The sequence goes on from CAUZJQ010000071.1 coordinate 10,196, forward strand.
TCACCAGGCCGCCACCGGCGCGCAATGCACCGGCTCCGGCCAGCATCGGTGCCCCGGGGTAGTCGGCACTGCCGCCGACAATGAGAATGCGGCCCATGTCGCCCTTGTGTGTCGCGCTCGGCAGTCGGTGTATCAGCCGGCGAACGTCTGCGGCCAACGTCGCTTCAGCAGCGCTGTCGATGTCGTCGACGAACGTCGCGGGAATACCGATATCGACGCAGCGCAGGCAGCCGCACAGATGCGCGCCGGCGCCACGTAGGAGGCCGATTTTCGGCAAAGCCATCGTGATTGTCAGGTCAGCACGCACAGCAACGGCCGCGACGGCGCCAGTGTCGGCATCGACGCCCGACGGGATGTCCATAGCAACCACCGGCAGGTGCGAATCGTTGATCTGGCCGATGATCGTGGCATACGGTTCGCGCACGGGCCCACTTATACCCGTGCCCAGGAGGCAGTCGAGCACAACCGTTCCGGGCAGCAGGGCGTCGTCAGGCAAGCGGTCGCAGACGTTGATCGGCAGCGGCAGGCGCTCGGCATTGAACTTCGCATCACCCTGCAGTTCGTCCAGCTCGCAGGTGGCGTAGACGATCGCTTCATAACCGGTGCGCTCGGCGAGCAACCGAGCAACGACGTAACCGTCGCCACCGTTGTTGCCCTTGCCATTGATCACGACGACGCGGTGCCGATGCACATAGGGCAAGGGCTCGATGAACTCGAGCAGCGCTTCGAAGGCTCCGATCCCCGCGCGCTCCATGAGCAATTCGCCCGATACCCCCCCGTTGATGGTCCGCCGGTCCAATGCCTGCATCTGTTTGCCGGTAACGATTTTCATTGCGTTCTCCGCATTCTGGCACTTTCACGGCTCGCTCGGAGAGCGTCGCGTTACATCTACGGTAGCGACCTGCATCCTTGATTTCCACCGGGATTTAATCTAACTTTGAAGTACACCCAGCAGATTGACTCCACTCCAATCCGGCATCGTCTATGCCTCTGAACCTCAGCGACATCGTGGACCACGGCGAACTGTTCTCGTGTCGAAATTCTGTCCAAGGCTGGCTCGGGCTGCGTAACGGCAAGGATTGCATCCGCTTCGACCTGACCGGCAACTGCGAACCTGACCTGGAGGGGCGGAACATTCGCTTTGAGTCGCGTCACCCGCGCCAGCTGGAAAAAGCGTCGCCGGACCTGACGGAACTGGCTTGGCATCAGATCGGTCCGGCCGGTAAAATCACGGCAGCATTGCAGATAAAAGCGCGCCACGAAAACGCGTGGAAACCGTCCCTGTACCTGGAGTGGTTCAGCCAGAACGGCCGTGTCATCGTCGAGTTGATCGATCCGCTGATTCAGGACATCGACATGGACTCGCCCCAGGAAGCGACGGTAGTCGAGGACATCGGCGATGACTTCGATCTACCGTTTGGTGATGAACTGCCGGACGATATGGAATTCCAGGAGGAGACCAGTGAGTTCAAGCTGATGCCGGACGATATGGAATTCCAGGAGGAGACCAGTGAGTTCAAGCTGATGCCGGACGGGCTGCAGCAGCATCTCGATGCCAAGTCTGCCAGCTTAGATCGAATCGCTGCCGACGACGACCGCGATTCGATTCGCGAATTAGAATTGATGGACTACCTGATCAAGTTCGAAAACGCCGAAACCATGGATTCGGTGGTCGGCTCCCTCGACTTCCTGCCCGATCCGGACACGCTCAATGAGAATCAGGCGCAGGTGGCGCTGCGCACGTTGTTGACCAAGCTGGCGCTTCACGGTATCGCTTTCGACATGTGCGCACACTTCACGGCACTCGATGCCTACCGCCTGCTGATGACGGAGATTCTCAAAGAAGAGCGGTTCTACCTGCAACTCCAACGAACGCGGTGGGTGCAGCATTTATCATCGTTCGACTATTGTCCTGCCTGCAACGAGGAGTTTGAATGCGGGTACGGGGAAACCAACCGAAAAATCAAATCGGAAAACGAAGACTCTGAGGAATAGCAGGACACGAAATGGAACAAGAGCTTATCACCCTGATGATCGATAGTCTGTTTCTGGATCTCCAACCCGCGGAGATCTCGCCAGCAGCGCCGCTGTCCGATTACGAAGTGGATTCATTCCGCATTCTCGAATTGATCGTCGCCATCGAAGCGCAGTTCAGCGTCAAGTTCGACCAGGCAGATATCAACGCCGATACGCTCAAGTCCATCGACAGCCTCTGTGCCTGCATCCGGGCGAAGCAAGCTGGCTGATCGGCTTTGTCAGAGGCCTCCTTCCCGGTACAAGCGCTGCGTGCGTGCCTTCGCAAGTTGCCGGTCGATGATCAGGTCCGCCAACGCCGCGGGCACCGCCGGTGGCGGTAAAGCGCGCATGATCTCCTCCACCTTGGCCTCCGCAATATCGAGCCGGTAAAACATCGGCATCAGCCGCGACGACCCCTTGTCGAGCATCACGGTGAGCACACCCGCGAGGTAATCCTGCAATTGCTCCCGCGCATCGAACTGCAGCGCTGCAGGCTGCAGCTTGAGTTGCTCGCCGAGCATCAACGCAACATCGGCCAGGTCATCGTGACTGTGGTCGTTCATTCGGATAACCTACACTCATGGTCACCCCGTGGAAGGGGCGGGTGCGACCGTTAATGCAGCGGTCCAACACCAGTTTACATTCTACAGCCGCGTTGTTACTTTTAGGAGATGATAGTTGAGGTTAGCTTGTAGATCTCGCCCATTTTCTTGTTTACTTCAGAAAACGGTACTTATCTCTGCCCCATGAAGATACTTCGCTACCAGGCTGATCGTTGGCCCGTTGTTATTCTCCTATTTGCCTTTGGCCTAGATTTGGTCGTGTTTTTTCTCGCACCCACCTGGGAATATGCGGCCGCATGGACGGTCCTTGGAATTTTTCACAAAACCTGCATTTGTTCGTTTAATCACCACCATCAACATCTGCCGACGTTTCACTCGAACGTGCTAAATCGTCTGTTGGAAATCCCGTACGGTTTTCTTACGGGGATTACCAGTCAGGCTTGGTTTCTGCATCATGTGATTGGTCATCACCAACACTACTTGGATCAGGCCCTGGACGAATCTCGCTGGAAGCGAGATGACGGCACGCCCATGAGGGAACTAGAGTATGCTACGGTTGTTGCCGCCACGGGTTATCCCCGCGCATTCATGGCCGGGAAGCGTCATCCAAAGCATCGCATGAACTTCGTCCTGATGCTGCTTCTCCAGTTGACTATCCTCGGAAATTTCTTTTGGTACAACTGGCAAAACGCGTTGTTTGTCTTTTTGTTGCCTATGGCGATTTCGCTGTTTATCACGGCCTGGCACACGTACTACCATCATCACGGCCTTGATGCGGAGAATGATCACGAAGCATCATGGAACATCACCCACAAATGGTACAATATTTTTACCGGCAACCTTGGCTATCATACGGCCCACCATCTCCGCGGCGGTCTGCATTGGTCGAAACTTCCCGAATTCCATGAGACGATTGTAGAGAAGATTCCCGATAGATTGTATAGGGAACCGTGCATCCCCTTTAAGTGGATGCCGTCAAGGTGAATCTGAATGCGTTTTGGCTTGCGACGCCAAAGCCGTTGTTGACATTGGACCGATGGCGGGTGTTACGGATACTGCATTTCGCCAGATGATCTGAAAATATGGGCGGGCGCACGCGGTTGTTCACGGAGTTTATGACCTGTGACGGTTTGTGATAGTCGGGCCGAAGTCGGTTGTTGGTTGGCCTCAAGCACCACGCATCTGAGCGTCCTGTCGTGGCGCAGGGATTTGGGCGTAGTCCGGAAACTGTTTCCGGACTGCTGAACTCGTTTGCGAGTTGGACCTTGACGGAATCAGACATCAATACGGGGTGTCCGGATCGAAATGTTGTGAGGCAGGGAGCCGGAGCGGCGTTGATACACAATCCAGCGCTGACGACCGAGATCATTAAGGCCTGTCACGAGGGCCTTGGTCCGGATCTTCCCGTGTCCGTTGTATTCCAATGTTCCCATCAACGGCCGGGGACGATCGTTCCTCGGCAAGATACCGCGATAGGCACGGATGGACGTGAATAAACAACTGATCACCGTCAAGATCGAGGACATCGCCTTCGGCGGCGACGGTGTGGGCCGGCTTGCCGACGGCCGGATCGTCTTCGTGCCGTACACAGCTGTCGGCGATGTCGTACGCGTACGCGTGGTACGGGAACAACGCCGACACGCTCGCGGCAAAGTCGAAGAACTGCTGACGCCCGGCCCTGCACGCGTCGAACCACCATGTGCCTACTACGGCACCTGTGACGGTTGCCGCTATCAGCATATCGATGCCGCCTCAGCGCTATCTCACAAGACCCAGCAATTGAAGGAAATCCTCCAGCGGATCGGCGGCATCGCGAACCTCCCCGATGTCGATCCGGTCGTTGCCAGCCCGCAACCCTACGCCTACCGCAACAAATTGAAGCTGCGCCGCAGCGGCAAGGGTTACGGCTACCTCGCTGCCGACAACCGGACAGTCGTCCCGATCGAACGGTGCGAAATTGCAGACTCCGCAATCAATGAGGCACTGGCAGCGACACAGCCCACGCTACGGGACGAGACCGTGACCTTCCGTGTCGATGCCACCGGCAGTGTCCATCATTACGGCGACACGGGCACGGACGCACTGTGGCTGACAGAACTGCTGGGCAATGGTAACATGATGGTGCCGCTCACAGGATTCTGTCAGGTCAACCCGGCGGTCGGCAGCCAGCTCGTGGACTGGGTGCGCCAGCAGTTTGCAGCGACACCAACGACGCACCTGATCGATCTGTATGCCGGCGTCGGTGTCTTTGCGATCGTTCTGGCGGCTGTCGCGGAGACGGTCTGTGCCGTGGAATCGCAGGCGGCGGCTGTGGCAGCGGCAAAGGCCAATGCTACGGCCCGCGGTCTGCAGAACATCACTTTCGTCGAGCGACGCGTCGATCAGAATATTGCGGAGGTTTTCGAAGGCTACGATGCGGCCGCAACAACGATCGTCCTGGATCCGCCGAGGCAGGGATGCGGACGCGGCGTCATTGAAAAGATTACTCAGTTCGCACCGCACCGGCTGATTTACGTCTCTTGCAATGCGGCTACGCTTGCCCGTGACGTCCATGCGCTGGCTACGACAATGGCGCTGGAACGTCTGGCGCTTTTCGACATGTTTCCGCAGACGGCGCACTTCGAGTCGGTGGCAATATTCCGAGCACTTCCGTGACAGACAGCATCAATCAACTTGCCGGAACAGGTCGTCGGGTACGGGACTTTCGCCGGGCTTGGCGAGCTGGATTTTCTTGAATTGAACAATCGTGCGCCAGCCGACGTTCGAGATAGCAATGCGATTGATGACGTAAACGTCATTGATCTTCTTCAGGTCTTTGAACTCAAGTCGACGATACGGTTTCTCCCGCTCGCCGGCAAACCACTCGACAGCCATCGGAAATATGTATTTGCGTGATACCCAGACCTTGACGGTTTCGTCGGCCTGTGGATTTCGCAAACGTACGATGCGGCAAACACGCCCACCGAATTTTTCGCGGTCGAGTTCTTCGACAAAGTCCCAGTACAGAAACGACAGGGTCAGGTCAGAAGGTCGAATGCCACGGTCCGCCAGGGTAACGGCGCCGGGCTGCGCAGCGCGCTGCTCATGTACGGTTGTGCCTTCGAGACCGTCCAGGAAATTCTGCCCGACCATGTAGACCTGGTCGTCATTGAAAATCACCTGTGCTGAGACGCGCTCCGACGAAAAGCGTGCCCGCAGTTCGACGGGCACCTTTTTCTGGCGCTTGCCGTCGCGCTTGTGACTGACAGTCCCCTCAAAAATGCCCCAGGAAAGTTCAATGGGCGGCTGGCGCATGTACGCCAGGAAGGTGGCGATCGCCATCTCATCGCCGTCGTGCGCGCCGGCGATTGAAGCCGCTATTAGTGCGAGCGTGGCGCTGATGTTTCGAAGGTGCAATCGCATGCAATACTCCAGGCTTGCCGCCGGTTGTTGTTGGACGACAAAATCGGTAGAAAGATTCATTTACCACCGAAAAATAAGCATTATGGCGGCAGCGAGTGCCACCAGAACAATGACCACGATCCTGAGGTGCTGCTCGGGAAGCCTGCCTGTCAACCGGCTGCCGAAGTAGATGCCGACGAACGATCCAAGCGCCATCCACAGGGCCGTGGGAACATCGATCTGCTTGCCGAACAGGTAGACGGCGGAAGTCAGCAGCGTCAACACCAGGGTGACGAACACCGACGTGCCGACGGTGTAGCGGGCGGGCAATTTGAAGTGAAGAATCATCACCGGCACAACGACAACGGCGCTAATTGCCGTAGCGCCGACGACTGCACCAACAGCGATCGACAACACGATCGACGTAAACAGACTGCTGTCTCCGGGCTGCACTGGTGCCGGCTCGTCCTGAGTCCGGTAGAACCGGCGGATCAGATTGATTGTCATGAGGATGACGGCAAGGAAAATAACAGCGATAATCAACAGTCTGAGCTGGTCCTGAAAGGCACGGATCAACTGCTCGTTCTGCTGGTGGATCGCCATATAGCGATTGATGGTAATCGTCACGACAAGGTTACCGGGTACGGCACCGATGAGAAATCTTT